>NZ_OY725717.1:300000-600000 GCF_963360655.1 Collinsella aerofaciens | reverse complement strand
TCCTCTCCGGTATTCACGAGTACTACGAGCCCGAGGACCTGGTCGGTAAGACCCTGCTCGCCATCACCAATCTGCCTCCGCGCAAGATGATGGGCATCCCCAGCTGCGGCATGCTGATCAGCGCTGTCCACGAGGAGGAGGGCGAGGAGCGCCTCAACCTGATCCAGCTCGATGCTTCCATCCCCGCCGGCGCAAAGATGTACTAGGGGGTTACGGCGTTTTACCAAACGCCGTAACCGCTCGACGCTGCGCGCCGCCCAGAGCGACAATTTGTCATTCAAAAGGCAAGGCATGACCAGAAGGTCTATGCCTTGCCTTTTTCATGCCAACTTGTTCGCTCTGGACGTCGCTCGCTGTCCGTCCTCTATCTGCGGCGTTGACTTGGTTGACACTTAGAACATCGATGTAGTCATTGTGGACGTTCTTAAACGACTACCCACGGCTATTGCGCGCATGGTTCGCATGACAGCCGTCTCTTTTATGTTTCCTTTAGCCGTTGCTGCCTAGGATGGGGGTTAGTCGGTAGGAAGGGAGCGTCTATATGGACGACGCGAGCGAGCGTTCAATCGAAGAGGACATGCTCGATCAGTTCAATTACTTTGATGATGAGGACGAGGAGCTGATCGACCGTCGCGAGCCAGCGCCGCTTGATTCCTTTGATCTGGTCGATGAAGAGCCCGACGAGGACGAGGGCGAATCGGCGGAGCCCTCACAGCCTTCGCGCCTTGACTCGCTGCTTTCGAGAGCCCCCATGCACCACGGTGTCCGTGCCGGCGCGCTCCATATGAAAACTGACTGGCACCAGATCGTGACGGCAGGCGATGAGCTTGCCGTCGATGCGCCGCTCACCGATAAATCATCCATCATCTGCCGCACCGGCATGCTTATGCTGGCAAGCGGAACGGGTGCCTGGCGCGTGCGCGATACCATGAATCGTGTTGCCGCCGTACTCGGTGTCACCATCCACGTTGACTTAAGTCTTCTGTCGTTTGAGTGCACCTGCATCGAAGATGGTCACTGCTTTAATGAGGTCGTCAGCTTGCCCACAACGGGCGTCAATACCCATCGCATTTGGATGATGGAGAGTTTCCTCAAGGAAATCGAGACCTATGGTCGTCGCTTCACGGTGCACGAGTATCACGAGATGCTCAAGACCGTTGAGAGTTCAAAACCTGATTACGCGCCTTGGCAACAGGGCCTTGCGGCGGCCTGCGCCTGTGGCGCCTTCGTTTTTTTGCTCGGCGGCGGCCCTATCGAGATGGCCTGCGCGTTCGTGGGCGCGGGTGTCGGCAACTTTGCCCGCTCCCATATTCTCAAGCAAGGCCTTGGTCAGTTCAGCGCGCTGACGACCGGCGTTGCGCTCGCTTGCGTTTCGTATCTGCTGGCATTGCTCGGCCTTGGCCAGGTCATACCGGGGGCAATGTCGCACCAAGAAGGCTATATCGGCGCCATGCTCTTTGTGATTCCCGGCTTTCCACTCATTACGGCAGGCCTCGACATCGCTAAGCTCGACATGCGAAGCGGTATCGAGCGCCTTTCATATGCCGTATCGATTATTGTGATGGCGACCCTCGTAGGTTGGATGGTTGCCGAGTGTGTTGGCCTGGCGCCGGACGACTTTGCCCCACTGGGCCTTTCGCCGCTTGCCCTTACGCTCCTGCGCGTGGTGATGAGCTTCGTTGGCGTATTCGGCTTCTCGGTGATGTTCAACAGCCCGGTAAAGATGGCCGCGGCAGCTGGGTTGATCGGCGCCGTGTCCAATACCCTGCGTCTGACCCTTGTCGATGCGCCGACGATGATTCCCTTCCTGGGCCTCAGCACGGGAATGCCTCCCGAGGCAGCAGCGTTTATCGGCGCGCTGGTATCGGGGCTGCTCGCAAGCTTGGCTGAAGTCAAGCTCACCTACCCGCGCATCGCCCTCACGGTGCCTTCGATTGTCATTATGGTGCCGGGCTTGTATCTGTATCGCTCGATGTATTACATGTGCACCTTCGACACGGTCAATATGCTCGGCTGGTTTGTGCGCGCAGTGCTCATCGTAGCGTTTCTGCCCGTTGGACTGGGTGTGGCGCGTACGCTCACCGACCCTCGCTGGCGCCACACCAGCTAATTGGTACAAGGGGGACAGGTTACTTTGCACCAAATGAGTTGCGGTGAAATAGGGACTGAATTGCTGCTTAAAGGGTCAAAACAGTCCGTATTCCACCGCAACTTATGGGGTCGGGGGATTATCGGTGCCCTGCATCTTCATAAACTCAACGCTTACGAAGCGCATGCGTTTCGTGCTAGGCTGGTTCCACCACATAAGTAGTCGCAGACGCGCGTACCACGGGCGGGCGAGATGAAGTTCCAACAGCTCCATCTTGCCCGCCCGTTTTTGTTGCGTGGCGCCGCGGTACAACACAGAGAGGAATCTGCCCTTTATGCCTATCAACAAACGAGAGAGCCTGCTGTTCACCTTTATCATGTGCTTTTGCATGGTGCTCTGGATGAGCATCTACAACGTTGCCCTGCAGCACGGGGCCATCAACGGCGAGGTCGTTGCCACTGCGTGGCTCGGCTTCCCCGTTGCCTACATTTTTGCCATGTGCTGCGACTGGTTCGTCGCCAGCCCGCTCGCCAAGGGTTTCGCCTTTAAGTACTTGGTCACGCCGGGCAAGAGCTCGCCACTTGCCATGACGCTCGCCGTCAGCTCCTGCATGGTCGTTCCCATGGTCATCATCATGTCGCTGTACGGTGCCTGTGAGGGTCTGACGCACATGCCCGGCGGCATCCTTGCGAACCTGTATTCCGTGCCCGCGATCTGGATGATCAACATCCCGCATAATTTTGTGATGGCGCTGCCGTGGAACCTTTTGGTAGCCGGTCCGATTTCCCGCTTCGTCTTCCGTCGCGCCTTCCCTGTGGGGACGGTTTTCGAGGAGGAGCATGCCGAGCTCTTGGAGCAGGCTATGGCTCCTGAGTGCGAGTAGCTCGCTTAGGGATCTGCTGAGCGCGGGCGACTTGCTTGGTTGGAGCCCTAAGCGTGGATAGCTCTCTCGGCGACATCGCGGGCGTGAGCGGTGCGCATGACCGGAGGGCCCGTGCTGCTCCGTTGCCCGACGTGCTAGCGCGCAGAACAATCTGTTGGTGCATTCGGCGGCTGCTGAAGCGTTTCGGCAGCCGCTTTTTATACGGAGTTTAAATACAACAGTCTGTTGTATTACGTAGAGTGGTATATCTCTAGCGGGAAAAATGCGAGAGACGGAGCATTATGGCGTTGCTAGTAGGACTGGACGTAGGGTCGACGACGACCAAAGTTTACGCGATGCACGAGGATATGACCGAGGCGTGGTGGGGATATCGCCGCCACGGGGCGTGTCAGACAGCGAGCGTGCGCGCCATGCTCGGCGAGCTCGCCGAGCGCTTTCCCCATGAGTCACTGCGCGTTGCGGTGACCGGCTCGGGTGCGCGCGATATCGCGACCGCGCTGGGCGCCTCGTACGTTCAGGAGGTGGTCGCCAACGCGCTCGCGATCAGCAGGTTCTATCCGCAGACGCGCTGCGCCATCGAGCTGGGCGGCCAAGACGCCAAGATGATCTTCTTCCGCACCAACGATAAGGGAGACATCGAGGTTGCCGACATGCGCATGAACGGCTCGTGCGCAGGCGGTACCGGTGCATTTATCGACGAGATGGCAAAGCTCATGGGGGTCGGCACCGAATCGGGCGAGTTCGAGCAGCTCGCAAGCCGGGGAACGACCGTCCACGAGGTCTCGGGCCGCTGCGGCGTGTACGCAAAGACCGATATCCAGCCGCTGCTCAACGAGGGCATTCCTACCACCGACCTGGCGCTTTCGGCGCTTCACGCGGTCGCCCGCCAAACGATCGGCGGTCTGGCCCAGGGTATCGACATCGAGCCGCCGGTAATCTTCGAGGGCGGTACGCTCGCCTACAACCCCACACTGGTCCGCGTGTTCCGGGAGCAACTGAATCTATCGGACGATCAGGTTATCGTCCCGCGCGATCCGCAGATCATGGTCGCGCGCGGTGCCGCCCTGTCGCTGACCGACATGTTCGCATCGTCCCAACCGATCGACCTTCCCGACGCTTTTGTCCGGCTGGATAAGCTCGAGACGGTCGCGCCCGCAAGCGGGGAGGGACGTCTTGCCCAGCCCTTTTTTGCCACACCTGCCGAGCAGGCGGATTTTACGGCACGCCATGGCAAAGAGACGCCGGCAAAGGGTCCGGATGCGTATGCGCCCGGAGAGACGGTGCGTGTGGCGCTCGGTATCGATTCGGGGAGCACGACGACCAAGTTCGCCCTGGTCGATGAGGCGGGTGAGCTTGTCGATTCGTTCTACGCGTCTAATAACGGCAGACCGCTCGACGTCGCCCAACAGGGTCTTGTCAGCTTGAAGAACCGCTGGGAGACAGCGGGAGTCACGCTTGCGATCGATGCCGTGGGCACCACGGGATACGGCGAGGAGCTTTTCGCGCGCGCGTTCCACGCCGACTACCATACGGTCGAGACGGTCGCGCACGCCCGCGCCGCGTGCGCATGCGTTCCCGATGCGACCTTCGTGCTCGACATCGGCGGACAGGATATGAAGGCCATCTGGCTCAACCACGGCGTGCTGACCGATATCGTCGTCAACGAGGCGTGCTCTGCGGGCTGCGGCTCGTTCCTCGAGGGTTTTGCCAAAAACCTCGGAATAGCCGTTGAGGATATCGCGACCGAGGCATTTTCGTCCAAAGCCCCCGCCGTTCTCGGCAGCCGCTGCACGGTGTTCATGAACAGCAGCGTCGTTTCCGAGCAGCGGCGCGGTAAGGGTCCGGGCGACATCATGGCCGGTCTCTGCCGTTCGATTATCGAGAACGTGTTCACCAAGGTCATTCGCGTTTCAAATCTCAACCGTCTGGGCGACAAAGTCGTCGTCCAGGGCGGCACGTTCCGAAACGACGCGGTGCTGCGCGCATTCGAGCAGTATCTGGGCAAACCCGTCACGCGTGCGCCCCACCCGGGGCTGATGGGCGCTATCGGTATCGCCCTGCTCGCGCGCGAGGAATGCCGCAAGGGCGACGCCGGCACGTCGTTTATCGGGCTCGATGCCGTGGAGCGCTTCGAGCATCGCGAGTTCGGCGGCGTTACCTGCCGTCGGTGCAACAACCGCTGCCAGCGCGCGGTCGTGGCATTTGGCGACGGCTCGCTTTACGTCACGGGCAATCGCTGCCCGCGCGGCGGCGCCATCTCATGGGATGAGCTCGTGCGCGAGGTTCCCGCGGCGGAGGAGCTGCGTCCGCAGGGTGCTTGCGAGGCACAGGCACCCGGCACGGGGCGCGACCGGACCGCGGCTGCCCCCAATCTCTTTGTCGACCGCGAGAAGCTGCTGTTCGAGTCGTACCCCACGGTTCCCGTCAGCGGGGGGCGCGATGTCACGATCGGCATTCCCCGTGTGCTCGAGTTCTGGGACACCATGCCGTTCTGGTCGACGTTCTTCAGCACGCTCGGCTTTAAGGTGCGCGTCTCGGGACGCAGCACCAAGGCGATGTACGAGCGCGGTCTGGCGCACGTCACATCCGACACCGTGTGCTTCCCGGCCAAGCTCGTCCACGGGCACATCCGCAATCTCGTCGACGCCGGCGTCGACCGCATCTTCATGCCCGTCATCACGACGGTGCCCACCGAAAACACCGCCTCTACCAGCGAGTGGATGTGCGCCGTCGTAAAGGGATACCCCTACGTGATGCGCAATTCCGATAACCCGGAGGAGCGTTTCGGCGTTCCGTTCGATACGCCGCTGTTCCACTGGTACGACGAGGGCGACCGAAACCGCCAGCTCAAGGCGTGGTGCAAGGAGACCTTCGATATCGATGCCGACCTGGTTGCCAAGGCGACCGAGCAGGCGGACCGCGCGCAGGAGACGTTTGAGAACCAGCTGCAGCTGCGCGGCAGGCAGGTGCTCGAGAACGTGCACGAGGACGGCGGCTACGCGGTGGTGATCGCTTCGCGCCCGTACCACAACGACCCGCTGGTCAACCACGGGCTGCCCAAGCTCTTCTCTGAGCGCAGCATCCCCGTGCTGACGCCCGATGCGGTGCCGGGGGTCTGCAACGTCGATCTTTCCAACAGCCGCATCGACATCGTGAACAACTACCATGCGCGCATGCTGTCGTGCGCGGTCATCGTCGCATCGACGCCCGAGCTCGAGCTCGTGCAGATGGGCAGCTTCGGCTGCGGCCACGATGCGTATCTCACCGACGAGATCGCGCGCATGATGGGCGAGATGGGCTCCAAGGTTCCGATGATGATCAAGCTCGATGAGAGCGACGTCGCCGGTCCCATGGGCATTCGCGTGCGTTCGTTTATCGAGTCGGTCAACCGTCGTCGCGCGGAGGAGCGTGCCGAGGGCGCCCGGGTGCACGCGGTCCATCCGCTCGACGACCCGTATAAGGTCAAGTACACCAAGCGCGACCGGCACGACAAGATCGCGCTGGTCCCCAACACCTCCCATGCGTTCTGCAGGCTCATGACCGCGGCGATGCGCAATCAGGGCGTGCGCGCCGAGGCCCTTGATATCGGGCGCGAGGATGCCATCCGCCTGGGCAAACGCTATGTGCACAACGACATCTGCTTCCCCGCGCAAATCGTGATCGGCGAGGCGCTCGCGGCACTCGAGAGCGGTAAGTACGACCCGCACGACGTCGCCGTGGTGACTGGCAAGTATATCGGCGACTGCCGCCTGACGCACTACATGCCCCTGCTGCGCCGCGCGCTCGACGACGCGGGATACGACTATGTCCCGGTGCTCACCAACGACGACGTCGATGCCCACAATGCGCATCCGGGCTTCAAGCTCGGCCTTGGCCCGAGCATCCAGATCGCCTACGGTCTTCCCATGATCGATGCCCTCGAGGCCATGCTTAGGCGCATCCGTCCCTACGAGCTCGAGAAGGGCGCGGCGGACGCTGCGTTCGACCGCGCGCTCGATGAGGTTATCGAGGGCATGGAGCGCTCCGGGCTGAGAGGCCAGGCGACGGGCTTCAAACGCGCGCTTGCGATCATGGACGCCGTTCCGTACGACCGCTCGAACCCGCATCCGACCGTTCTCATCGTGGGCGAGTACCTGCTCAATTTCCATCTCGGCGCCAACCACGAGATCGAGCGCTACCTCGAGGACAACGGGCTCGAGGTCATCGAGGCGCGCATGACCGACGTGATCCGCAAGACCTATTTCTACAAGCATGCGCAGTCGCGCGAGTTCCACGTCGACCTGTCGCTGCCCGAAAAGGCCTGGTACGCCACGGCGGACAACCTGTTCGAGCTCGCGCACGACCGTTGCGACCGCCTGGGCGCGGCGAGCCCGCTCTACGAGCCGCCGACGCGCATGCCCGAGCTCGTGCGCGCGAGCGATAAGATCCTGCACCATACGTTCGATGCGGGCGAGGGCGTGCTGATTCCGGCGGAGATTCTCGAGCACGCCAAGCGCGGCTGCCGCAACTTCGTGATCCTGCAGCCGTTCGGGTGTCTGCCCAACCATGTCGTGGGGCGCGGGCTCATCCATGCGCTCAAGGAGCAGTATCCCACGGCGCAGTTCCTGCCGCTCGACTACGATCCCGACGTGAGCTTCGCCAACGTGGAGAACCGTCTTCAGATGCTCATCATGAACGCCAAGGCGCAGGGGTGCGGTGAGGCGCATGGCGAGACCGCGTAAGGACGCCGATGCGCCCGATGCACGCACCCGTATCATCGAGGCGTTTTGGGAGCTCATCGAGAACAACAGCATCTTCGAGCTGTCGGTTGGCGAGGTGACCCGCGCCGCCCAGTGCAATCGCGGAACGTTTTACTACTATTTTCACGATTTCGATGAACTCGTCGCCATCGCCATAGCCCAGCTGCTGCAGGATAACGAGCTCATCACCGATGCCCTCTGGCATTTTTCGAGCGAGGGCGACCTTTCGGCGTTCGACCGGCGCGACGTCCGCTGCCTGCTGCGGCGCATCGTCATCACCATGAGGGCGGGTGCCGCCGAGCAGGTCGTGCAGGGCATCCATACGATCATCATCGACCGCGTGAGAGAGATCGTCCACCCCGACGGAGAAGAGCTCAAGGCAGATTCGAGCTTTGCGGTGGGCTTTCTGGTCTCGGGCATCATGGGCTTTGTGATGGCGGTCGGCTTTGCCCGGGAGGGCGGCGAGGAGATAGACCTCGAGCAGCCGGGGGACAGCGCGTGCGCGTACCTGAGGGCGGTCGCCATGCAGACGGTGGAAACGGTCGCGCAAGTCGAGGGCGTCGATACATCCGAGCTGCTCGAACGCGTCTCCAAGGAGGCCGATGCCTATCGCGCATCGCGTGCGACGAGTCCCGACGTGGTGAAAGACGCCTAGGGTTTCTCTTGCGGGGCGCCTGTCGCGCATCGCGCGGTGAGTCCCGCGATGCGGTCATAACCTGCATTCATGTGAGCCGGGTTTATAGATATTCCTCCAGCTGTTAACATAGACAACCTGTGGGTAAAGAGACAAAAGCGCCGCCGACGGGCGGGCGTTTTGATTTCGATGAACTCATGTAAGGAAACGAGCATGTTAGATAGATTTACCGATCGAGCGCGCAAGGTCATGTCGATGGCCAAACAGGAGGCGCTCGATCTGCACTCAAATAAGGTGGGCACCGAGCACCTGCTGCTCGCACTCGCCAAGGAGGACGAGGGCATCGCTGCCGAGGCGCTGCGCTCGCTTGATATCTCCTACGACGACATCATGGACACCCTCAAGGAGGTCCAGACCACGGTTCCCGAGCCCAGTGAGGAGACCGAGGCGGCCAAGCTCGCCTTTACGCCGCTCGTCATTAGCGTGATGGAGCGTTCATTCCGCGTGGCGCGTGAGAACAACCAGACCTACGTGTCGACCGAGCACCTGCTCATCGGTATCGTCGAAGAGGGCAACGGCATGGCCATGGACATCCTCATGCGCCTGGGTGTGTCGTCCGCCTCCATCAAAAAGGCTATCGAGAAACTCACCGCCAAGGACCAGGACAAGAAGCGTCCGCTCGCCGGCGCCGGTGCTGGTCGTCCCGGTGCGGGCCTGCCGTTCTTTAGCGGCTCGGATGCCTCTCAGCAAAAGGGGAGCGGCACCGACACGCTCAAGCAGTTCGCCACCAACCTCACTCAAAAGGCGCGCGACGGCGAGCTCGATCCCGTGATTGGCCGCGAAAAGGAAGTCCAGCGCATGATGGAGATCCTTTCGCGCCGCACCAAGAACAACCCGCTTATCCTGGGCGACCCCGGCGTGGGCAAGACGGCCATCGTCGAGGGCCTGGCGCAGCAGATCGCTGCCGGCAACGTGCCCGAGAATCTCATGAACCAGAACATCTGGACGCTCGACCTGCCGGGCCTCGTTGCGGGCGCCAAGTATCGCGGTGAGTTTGAGGAGCGCCTCAAGAACGTGATCCAGGAGGCCACCGAAGCTGACGACGTCATCCTGTTTATTGACGAGATGCACACCATCATCGGTGCCGGCTCTGCCGAGGGCTCCATCGACGCGAGCTCCATGCTCAAGCCCGTGCTCGCGCGCGGTGCCTTCCAGATTATCGGCGCCACCACGGCCGAGGAATTCCGCAAGTACCTCACCAAGGACCCGGCCTTCGAGCGTCGCTTCCAGACCATCGATGTCGAGGAGCCGAGCGTCGAGGACACGGTCAAGATCCTGACCGCGCTCAAGCCGCGCTACGAGGAGCACCACCATGTGCGCTATACGCAGGGTGCTATCGAGGCCGCCGCGAACCTCTCCGACCGCTACATCCAGGATCGCTTCCTGCCCGATAAGGCCATCGACCTCATTGACGAGGCCGGCGCCCGCGCCCGCATCGCCGCCAACCGCGCGCCCGAGCCGGTGCGCGAGGCCGAGCATCGCGTGGAGGAGCTTAAGGCCGCCGCGCAGGAGGCCACCGAGAGCGACGACATGAACAAGGCCGCCGAGATCACCGAGCAGCAAAAGGCTGCCGAGATTGAGCTCGCCGAGGCCAAGGCTGCCTGGACGACCGAGCTCGACGCCAGCCCGCTCACCATCGATGTCTCCCAGATTGCCGACATCGTGTCCGTGACCTCGGGCGTGCCGGTTTCCTCGCTCACCGAGAGCGAGAGCCGGCGCCTGCTGCAGACCGAAAGCGTGCTCAAGACGCGCATCATCGGCCAGGATGAGGCAGTCGAGGCCGTCGCCAAGGCCGTGCGCCGCAGCCGCTCGCCGCTCAAGGACCCGCGTCGTCCCGGTGGCAGCTTTATCTTCCTTGGTCCCACCGGCACAGGCAAGACCGAGCTCGCCAAGACGCTCGCCGAGTATCTCTTTGGCAGCAAGGACGCGCTCATCAGCTTCGATATGTCGGAGTTTGGCAGTGAGTTCGAGGTCTCCAAGCTCATCGGTAGCCCCCCGGGCTATGTGGGCCACGACGAGGGCGGCCAGCTCACCAAGGCTGTTCGCCGTCACCCGTACTCGGTCGTGCTGTTCGACGAGATCGAGAAGGCGCACCCCGACATCTTCAATATCCTGCTGCAGGTGTTGGAGGAGGGCCGTCTGACCGATAGCCAGGGCAAGACGGTCGACTTCCGCAATACGGTGATCATCATGACGTCAAACGTGGGCGCCCGCGAGATCGCGCAGGATGCGAGCGTTGGCTTTGGCACCACCGGCGAGCAGGGTCTCACGTCGAGCGAGATCAAGGGCCGCGCGATGGGCGAGCTCAAGCGCCTGTTCCGCCCCGAGTTGCTCAACCGTATCGACGACATTGTGGTGTTCCAGAAGCTCTCGGGCGAGAACCTGACCAAGATCGCGCACCTGCTGGTGGACGACCTGCGTCAGCGCCTGATCGCTAATGGCATGAACATCAAGCTCACCGATGCGGCCTACGACAAGATCGTGGCCGAGGGCACTGACCTCACCAATGGCGCGCGTCCGCTGCGCCGCGCCATCCAAAAGCTCATCGAGGACCCGCTGTCCGAGGAGCTGCTGGCCGGCGAGTGGGGCGAGGGCGATACCGTCCTGTGCGACGTGGCCGACGGCAAGTTCGTCTTTAGCCATGGCACAGGCGAGATTCCAGCGCCGCGTCCGGCAGGTGCGCTCGGGGGCGATACCGCTCCGGCAGCGCCGCACACCGGAAACGCCGCGCCTGTGAGCAGTGGCGTGACCTCGGGCCCCGGCGGCATGATGCAAGCCGGTTCCGGCGCGCTGTAGGGCGTGGCGACAATTTGATACGCGTAATCGAGGCGCTCCGGAAAGGGCGCCTCGATTTGTAGAGCTGCGGTAGCTGTGACCGTTACGCTATACGGTCCACCGTTAGCCGATGATGCGAGGGCACTCGGCGTTTTCGACTGGTTTATGCACGCAAAGTCTGGGAATATACAAGTCGCATGTCTTACTGTCTAACCAGTTGCGCCAAGGAGGCACCATGGACTACAAGATTACCGGCTACGAGCCCGCCCAGCTGTTCCATTTCTTTGAGGAGGTCAACGCGATCCCCCGTGGGTCTGGCAACGAGAAGGGCATCAGCGATTTCCTGGTCGCGTTTGCCAAGGAGCGCGGCCTCGACGTGTACCAGGACGAGGTCTACAACGTCATCATTCGCAAGCCCGCATCTGCCGGTGCCGAGAATGCCCCGACCGTAATGCTGCAGGGCCATATCGACATGGTGTGCGACAAGTTGGGCTCCGTCGAGCACGACTTTACGACCGATGGTATCGACCTGGTCGTCAAGGATGGTGTCCTTACCGCCAACGGCACCACCCTGGGTGCCGACAACGGCATTGCCGTCGCGCTTATGCTTACCGTGCTCAACGACGATTCGATTACCCATCCGGCCCTCGAGTGCGTATTCACCACCGACGAGGAGACCGGCCTGGTCGGCGCCGAGACGCTCGACAAGTCCCAGATTAGCGCCCGCACCATGATTAACCTTGACTCCGAGGAAGAGGGCGTTGCCACCGTCAGCTGCGCCGGCGGCGTCGTCGTTACCTACACGTGCCCGATCGCGCGCGAGCACAAGACCGGTAGCACCCTCACGCTCGACATCTCCGGCCTGCTGGGCGGTCACTCCGGCTCCGACATCAACCTGGAGCGCGGCAACGGCAACCTTATCATGGCCCGCATCATCGACCGCCTGATGGTCGCCGGCGAGCCCGCCATCGTCAGCTTTAACGGCGGCACTAAGGACAACGCCATCAACCGTGAGTGCAAGGCCGAGCTGGTTTACGCCGACCACGCTGCCGCCGAGGCCGCGGCCCAGATCGCAAGGGGCATCATCGCCGACGTCACCGCCGAGCTTGAGGTCTTCGACCCCGGCTTTACCTGCACCGTCGAGATTGCCGACGACGCCGAGGTCGAGGCCATGGACCAGAAGTCCGCGCTTGCCCTCATCCGCGCCCTGCGTCTTGCCCCCAACGGTGTGATTCGTCGCAACGTCGCCACCGACGGCTCCGTGGAGGTTTCCTCCAACATCGGTGTGGTTGCCACTTCTGATGACGAGGTCAAGATCATGTTGTCCCCGCGCTCCTCGATCACCTCGCTGCAGAACGAGTTCAAGGACCGCCTGCAGACGCTGGCCGATGTCCTGGGCTTCGACGCCAAGTTTGAGTTCGAGTATCCCGGCTGGAGCTATGCCGAGCATTCGCCGGTCCGCGACGTCTTTGTCGAGAGCTATCGCGAGCTCTTTGGCTCCGAGCTGCGCATCGAGTCCATTCACGCCGGCCTTGAGTGCGGCCTGTTTGCCGAGGCCCTGCACGGCCTGGACGCCATCGCCGTGGGCCCGACGCTCTCCGATGTCCACACCCCGGACGAGAGCATGGAGCTCGCTTCTGCCGAGCGCTTCTACGAGCTGCTCATCGACGTCCTCAAGCGCCTTGCCGCGTAAAGGTTGCGCTAGCAGCAGTCCGAGCCACGTGCTAGCGGATTGCAAATGACATTACGTGAGGGGGCACCCGAGCTTTTGCGACGGGTGCCCCCTCTCTTTTGTTTGAAAAATGGGAAATAGTCTGGTGTCTAGTCCATTTCTGCCCTGATGAGGTCGAGGGTGCGCTGGCAGTTTTCGCGGACGGGGCCGAGCATATGCTCGCGCAGGTCCGCCATGCCGGGCAGGTCGGCGTATTCGTCCATGACCTCTTCCATGCAAATGGGCACCTCGTAGGCGAGGTCCATCATGGTCGCAAAGCAAAACTTCTCGGATGGCCCGGCATCGGTGAGCGTCGCCTCCAGCGCGGGGTCTCCCATACCGTGGTATCGGCGGATAGCGCCTGGACCGATGCGCCCCACACGATTTTCGCCGCCAACGCTCATGGCAAGGCGCGCTTTTCGCCGCATACGTTCGTATGCTAAGCCCGATGCGACATCGTACATGGGTGCGAGTGCCGCGTTTGTGCCTTTGCCAAGGATGAGCGAGTAGTTTTTAGCGTGTGCGTCAGGCGCTCCGATAATGGCGTTATAGAACAACATATAGGTAAAAAGCACAAGATTCATGTGGTGGGGGACTGTGTTAATCAGTCGTTCTTGGATGTCTCGTGTAGTTGGTCCTCCGTCAGCGGTGTATTTCTGGCTTGGCAATACACCGAGCGCCTGGCAAAAGTCCTCCTGATGCAGCCTTTCGATATTTCCGCTGCTATTGACCATTCTGTCGTACCGTTCAACGACGAGCGCGGCTTCGTCTTCAAATGTGTAATGGGAGACGTTGGCAGTTGGAATGCCAACACGCCGAGCCGTTTTCATGCAGACGAATTCGTTTAAGGCCTGATGTTTGAACCCAACGACACCATTTTTGAAGATATGGGTAGTGGGGGATGACCCTAGACATTCGCACCATTGGCCATCATGCCAAGCTAGTGCAAATTTGCCTTGATTGCCGCCCAGGGACCAGCTTTCGTTGGAGCCCATCCATGTCTCTCTTTCGTCATCGCGAATTGCTTTGAGCTTGTGAGCGATTTGAGAATTGGTAAGCGGGCGGTATGCCGAGACCCTGCCGCGGGCGGCGTCTAATTGATCGGCTCGACAAAACTGAACGGCCCCCGCGCAGTCAAGACCGATATGGCACAAGAGGGCGACGGGGTTGTTGGATGCAACATCATGCTCGGTGGCAATAGCGCGACGCTGCTCTTGACTGTCGGGCAAAAGGCCAAATAGGAACGGGCGGACGATGTTATGGCCATACGTGCGATTGGAAAGCGGCATTGTTAGCGATAACGGTGCTCCGCGATAGGTTGGGGCGTATGCAAAGCTGCAGAGTCCATGCTCGTCTTGCCGGAGAGTGCCGGCGATTTCGCCACAAATGAGGGTCGTGAGCTCCATCTCTGCCATTTATTTCACAACCTTGCAGCCAAAGGAGAGGTTTGAAGTGCCGGAAAGGCCTTGCTCGGCTGCGATTTGGGCCAGCAAGGCACCATAGGAAGATGGCGTTCCTTGTCGAGTGGGTCGTCTGCCTACGCTTGGCTTTGGCAGGGTATTCGAGTTCGCGATAGGGAGGTTCACTATCGTCGCCGGATGTTCGGAGGGCGATGCGATGGAGTCGTTATCGCTTTGCGCGAAGAGACCTATGCCGAGTGCGTTAAAGACGGTCAGCAACTTGTCGAGTCGAATGCCCGTGGCGTCTCCCAGCTCGAGCGATGCGAGCAGGCGCTCCGAAACACCGGCTTTTTTAGCGAGGGCCGCACGGGTGATCCCCTGCGCCTCGCGCGCCTGACGCACGTAGATGCCGGCTTGCGCGGTGTGGTGATGGGAAAGGTATCCACGGCGATCTCCTAACGTGCAGACTTTTGCATATCAGTATGACATGCAAAAGTCTGCACGAAAAGGCATTATGCAAAACTCTGCATGAGGCCTTGTGCTGGCGTTGAGTTTTGAGCGATTATGTTTGGCGTTACAGCGCCAAAATCCCCAGATGCTCAAGCAAAATCTTAAGCCCAATGAGGATGAGCACGACGCCACCCACGACGGTGGCAGGCTTTTCGTAGCGCGCGCCAAAGGTGTGGCCGATTGCTACGCCGGCGACGGAGAAGATAAACGTCGTGATGCCGATAAGCGACACGGCGGGAACGATGTCGACCGAGAGCGCGGCAAACGAGATGCCCACGGCGAGCGCGTCAATTGAGGTGGCGATGGCGAGGATCAGGTACTCGCCCAGGTCAATCTTTTCGGCATCCTTGTCGTCGCCTTCATCCTCGTCCTCGGTATAGGCCTCCCACAGCATTTTGCCGCCGATGAAGGCGAGCAGGATAAAGGCGATCCAGTGGTCGATGGGGCCGATGATGCCCATAAACTGGCTGCCAAGCGCCCATCCGATCACGGGCATGCCGGCCTGGAAGCCGCCAAAGAACAGGCCGAGCACTACGGCGACCTTAAGGTTGATCTTTTTCATGCCGAGACCCTTGCAGATGGAAACGGCAAAGGCATCCATCGAAAGGCCAACGGCGAGCAGCACGAGCTCTGCGAGTCCCATAGTCTGGCTCCCTCTCTGCGGGCGAGCCCGATTACGCGACTACTCCCTCATTTATATGAGACCCGATGCTACCACACGGGCAGTCAAAAGAACCCCGTCCCAAATGAGCTACCTAAGCGGTGTTCGCTCATTCTGTAAGCATCGGATTTCGCAAGCGCCGCAGGGGCAAACCGTGAGAAACTTATTGACGTTTATGGAGCGTATACGATGGGAGCGATGCCTTGGATAAGAACGAGCTGCAAAAGCGTATGGAACAGGCCATCCGCCTGACGGCACCTGGTCAGCCGATCCGCACCGCCCTCGACATGATCATCGCCGGTCACCTGGGCGCCCTTATCTGCGTCGGCGACACCGAAAACGTGCTCGCTGCCGGTAACGACGGCTTCCCGCTCAACATTTCGTTCACCTCGAACCGTCTGTTCGAGCTCTCCAAGATGGACGGTGCCATCGTCATCGACGGCGACCTCACCCAGATCCTGCGCGCCAACTTCCACCTCAATCCCGATCCCTCGCTCGCCACGAGCGAGACGGGCATGCGTCACCGCACCGCCGCTCGCATGTCGGTGCTCACCGACGCCATCGTGATCTCGGTCTCGGCCCGTCGCGCCGTCGTCAACGTGTACGTCCACGGCAAGAGTTACGAGATCCAGCCCGTCACTACCATCATGAGCTCGGTCAACCAGCTCGTCGCCACGCTCCAGACTACCCGTCAGTCGCTCGATCGCTCCCTGCTGCGCCTGACAGCCCTTGAGCTCGACGACTACGTCACGCTCGCCGACATCACCGGCATCTTTTCGAGCTTCGAGATCATGCAGCAGGCAAAGACCGAGCTTAAGGATTGCATTGTCAAGCTGGGCAACCAGGGCAAGCTCGTGCAGATGCAGCTCGAGCAGCTCGCCGGCTCCAGCATGGATACCGAGTACGACCTGATGATTCGCGACTACGCGAGCGATTCCTCCGAGGCCAACGCCGAAAAGATCCGCGCCGAGCTGAGCCGCATGACGCCTAAGGACCTGTCCGACCCGCAGCACGTGGCGGCAGTTCTGGGCTATGACGACTTGGACGAGGACTCCGTCATGACGCCGCTGGGCCTGCGCACGCTTTCGCGCGTGTCCGTCGTGCGCGACGGCGTGGCCGAGAAGATCGTCGACGAGTATGGCTCGCTGCAGGAGCTCATGGACGACATCAGCGAGGATCCGGAGCGCTTGGGCGACTTTGGCGTCAACAACCCTGCCATTCTTGCGGACTCGCTGTACCGCATGAAGGGCACCAAACAGGGGAACGCATAATGGCGCCCGTATGCGCCGTGGTCGTTGCCGGCGGCAGCGGCCAGCGCTTTGGTAACCCCGGTGGCAAGCAGCTCGTTAACGTGGCGGGCCGTCCGCTTATGAGCTGGTCCATCCGCGCGTTCGACCGGAGCGACAAGGTCGGCCACATCGTGGTGGTGTGTCCTGCCGAGCGCCGTGCCGAGATGCGCCGCCTGGCCATCGACCCGTTTGACTATGACACGCCCATCAGCTTTGCCGATGCCGGCGATACCCGCCAGGATTCCACCCGTGCCGGCGTGCATGCGGTTCCGGCGGGCTTTGAATACGTTGCCATTCACGATGGTGCTCGTCCGCTCATTACGACCGAGGCCATCGACCACGCGATCGACGTGCTTGTGGGCGACCGCGCCCTCGACGGTGTCGTGTGCGGTCAGCCCGCGATCGACACGCTCAAGATCGTCGACGGCGATAATATCGTCGAGACGCCGCCGCGTGAGCTCTATTGGGCCGCGCAGACGCCGCAGATCTTTAGCGTCGATGCTATGAAGCGCGCCCACGCTGTAGCCATTGCCGAGGGCTTTATCGGCACCGATGATTCGTCGCTGGTCGAGCGCATGGGTGGGCGCGTCCGCTGCGTCCAGAGCCCGCGCGATAACCTTAAGGTGACGGTGCCCGAGGACTTGCGTCCCGTAACCGCGATTCTGCTTGGCCGCATGGCCGAGGGAGAGGACCTTCCCCATGTTCAGTAACCTGCGCATTGGCCATGGCTACGACGTCCACCGTCTGGTGGAGGGGCGTCGATGTATCATCGGCGGTGTCGACATTCCCTACGAGCGCGGCCTGCTGGGCCACTCGGATGCCGATGTGCTCGCGCACGCCTTGGCCGACGCCATTCTGGGCGCCTGCCGCGGGGGAGACATCGGCAAGCTATTCCCCGACACCGATCCCGCCTACGAGGGTGCCGATTCGATGGTGCTGCTTGCCCGCGTGATGGACTATGCGCGCGAGCTGGGCTTTGAGTTTGTCGATGCCGATTGCACCATTGCCTGTCAGCAACCCAAGATCACCCCGCACCGCGATGCCATGCGCGCCAACCTCGCCCATGCCCTGGGCGTCGATGTCGAAAACGTGGGCGTCGCCGCCACTACGACCGAAAGGCTCGGTTGGGAAGGCCAGGGCGAGGGAATCGGCGCCTGGGCCGTCTGCCTGCTACAGAAAACCGTTAAGGAGTAACGAATGCGTATCTACAACAGCGCTACCCATAAAAAGGAAGAGTTCCAGCCCATCGAGTCCGGCAAGGTCCGCATGTACGTGTGCGGCCCCACGGTCTATGACAACATTCACATCGGCAATGCCCGCACGTTCATCAGCTTTGACGTGATTCGTCGCTGGCTCATCGCGAGCGGCTACGAGGTCACGTTTGCCCAGAACCTCACCGATGTCGATGACAAGATCATCAAGCGCGCCAACGAGCAGGGCCGCACTGCCGCCGAGGTCGCGACAGAGTTCTCCGACAAGTTCATCGGCGTCATGCGCGCCGCCAACGTGCTCGATCCGGATGTGCGTCCTCGTGCCACCAAAGAGATCGGCCCCATGATCGCCATGATCAAGACGCTTATCGAGCAGGGCCACGCTTACGCCGCCGATAACGGCGATGTGTACTTTGCCGTGCGCAGCGATCCCAACTATGGTCAGGTCTCGGGCCGCAACATCGACGACCTTATGGTTGGCGCGCGCATCGAGGAGAACGAGGACAAGAACGATCCGCTCGACTTTGCCCTGTGGAAGGCCGCCAAGCCTGGCGAGCCCAGCTGGCCGAGTCCCTGGGGCGAGGGCCGTCCCGGTTGGCACACCGAGTGCGCCGCCATGGTGCACCGCTACCTGGGTACCCCGATCGACATCCACGGCGGTGGCTCCGACCTTGCCTTCCCGCATCACGAGAACGAGTGCGCCCAGGCCACCTGCGCCTGGCACCAGGGTTTCTCCAACACCTGGATGCACACGGGCATGCTGCTGGTCGACGGCGAGAAGATGTCCAAGTCGCTCGGTAACTTCTTTACGCTGGCCGAGGTGCTCGAGCAGCACTCCGCTGCTGCCCTGCGCCTGCTGATGCTGCAGACGAGCTATCGCTCGCCGCTCGACTTTTCTTGGGAGCGCCTGGAGGGTGCCGAGAACTCGCTCACGCGTATCGCCGGTACGGTCGAGAACCTGCGCTGGGCCGCGAACCATGCGACGGCCGATGCCGATGCGGCTGCCGCCGAGGCGTTTGCCGCCAAGGCCGCTGAGACTCGTGCCGCCTTTAAGGAGTGCATGGACGACGACTTTAACACCGCTGGTGCCATGGGTGTCGTCTTTGGCTTTGTGACCGAGTGCAACCAGTACCTGGAGCAGGCGGGCGACGCTGCCGACAAGGCCGCCGCGCTTGCCGCCGCCGACACGCTGGCCGAGCTGCTCGATACGCTTGGCGTTGAGCTCCCCGAGCCCAAGGTCGAGCTGCCGCTGGGTCTGCTAGGCGTTGCCGCCGGCCTGGTCGCCTACACGGGCGACGACGTGGACGAGGCCGCTGCCAAGATTCTCGAGGCCCGCGCCGAGGCCCGCGCCGCCAAGAACTGGGATCTGGCCGACGCCATCCGTGATCAGCTCAAGGACCTGGGCCTGACGATTGAAGATACCGCCGCCGGCACTCGTATCAAATCTCTCTAATCCCCGCGGGTTTCCCAAGCACCCGACCTTGCCGTTCAAACCGTCGCTCGCGTACTCAAGTACGCGTCGCTCCTCTTTCACGGCAATCTCGGGCACTTGGAAAACCCGTACCGACCGCCCGAATTTATATTCATGGGCGGTCGTTTATTTTGTTTCGTTTGATAGTTGTATTTAGGAGGTCACTTTATGGCCGACAATCGCAAGCGTGCGCCGCGTGGAGGCAAGCAGGCTGCTTCTGGCTCG
The DNA here is from genome assembly GCF_963360655.1 of Collinsella aerofaciens. Classification (NCBI taxonomy): domain Bacteria; kingdom Bacillati; phylum Actinomycetota; class Coriobacteriia; order Coriobacteriales; family Coriobacteriaceae; genus Collinsella; species Collinsella aerofaciens. The sequence continues at coordinate 580,342 of NZ_OY725717.1, read as the reverse complement.
CGTCCGATTCGCCGCAACGACCGCGCTGCCGCTCCCAAGGGCCAGCGCGAGCGCTCCCAAGCCCAAGCTGCGCGTCCGCAGCGAGATCGCAACCGCGATGCTGTCCAGGCTCCCAAGGGCGAGTTTATCGAAGGTCGCCGTGCTGCCGCCGAGGCGCTGCGTACCGGCTTTCCCGTCAAGTGCGCGCTCATTGCCGAGGGCGGGGAGCGCGATGCCGCCCTGTCTCGTCTGGTCGATGACCTCAACGCCGCGGGCGTCAGCATTAAGTATGTGCCGCGCGCGCAGCTCGATGCGCTATCGAGCCATGGCGCTCACCAGGGCATTGCGCTCGAGGTGGGCAACTTCCCCTATGCCGATGTCGCCGATATTCTCGACCGCGTGGGCGACGGTCCGGCGCTCGTCATCGTGCTCGACCATGTGACCGACGACGGCAACTTTGGTGCCATCGTGCGCTCCGCCGAGGTCGTGGGCGCGGCGGGCGTCATCATTGCCAACAAGCGCGCCGCCGGTGTGACCGTCGGCAGCTACAAGACCTCTGCCGGCGCCGTCATGCACCTGCCTATCGCGCAGGTTCCTAATATCGCCCGTGCGCTCGACGACCTCAAGGCTGCTGGCTTTTGGGTGGGCGGTGCTTCCGAGCACGCCGAGGGCAGCTGCTGGGATGCTCCCTTCGAGGGCCGCGTGGCGCTCGTCATGGGCTCCGAGGGCGACGGCATCTCGCGCCTGGTGCTCGAGAAATGCGACTTTTTGACCAAGCTTCCCCAGCGTGGCATGACCGAGAGTCTCAACGTTGCCCAGGCGACCACCGCGCTGTGCTTTGAGTGGCTGCGCCGCAATGCCGGCGAGCTCATGGGAGAGGAGTAGCGCATGTCCAAGAAGAACCGCGCCAAGTCTAAGGCCAAGCGCTTTGGCGAGGGCTCGGCCAAGCCGATTGTTTCGGCCGCGACCTATGGCGTGGGCGGCAATGCGTTTACGCAGGCCATCGCCGATCCGGTCTCGACGGTGCACTCCAATAAGCCCGAGCTGCTGGTGGTCGACGGCTACAACGTGATTCACTGCACGCCGCGCTACGAAAAGCTCGTGTACGACCATTCCGACGATCCGTATTCCAGCGACGTTCACGATATGGCGCGCACCGCCCTCATCAACGACGTCGCCGCCTTTGCCCAGGGCCGCTACGAGGCCGTGATTGTGTTCGACGGCGCGGGCAATATTTCCAGCGAGCGCCCCAACCTGCCGGCCCGCGGCGTGCGCATCGAGTTTTCGCCGACGGGCGTCTCTGCCGATACCGTGGTGCAGAAGCTCTGCATCGAGGCACGTGAGGAGGGTCGCGCGTGCTCCGTGGTATCGAGCGACGGTACGATCCAGGCCGTCGTCATGGGCAAGGGCGTTACGCGCATCTCGAGCCGCATGCTGGTGGACGAGATCAAACAGATCGATAACGACGTTCACGAGGCAGAGGAAGCTCCGCAGATCAAGATGACTCTGGGCAGTCGCCTGAGCCCCGATGCCCTGGCCAAGCTCAAAGCCCTGCGCGGGAGGTAGGGGAGTTGGCGGGGCGATGCTGTCTCGCTAACTCCATTCAGCGATGTCGATCATTCTTTCGAGGCGCCACGTTAGCGCCTCTTTTAGATATGGCAGCCTTGCCGTGAGCGCGTCGTTTCTGGAAAGAATCTCGATTGCCTCGTCAACGAAGCCTTCGAGTTTGTCGCCGTCAAACCAGCCCATGTCCTCGACGAGCAACATTTGTTTGGCGGGGCTTGAATGAAATTGTGCGCTGGTAAAACTGTGCTCTCCCGCCCTAAGCTCCTCTAGTGATATGTTGCACCAGAGCGATGAGCCCGAATCGAAGATGGGGGCAGGTCTGCAGGCTAGCGTGTTTACGTTTCGCACAAGGCCAAAGTTACGCCAATGACGATCGTAGTTGGCGATGATGTCGTCGCACACGATCATGCGGTCAAGGGCATCCTTGACGCCTGGCACCCCGAGCTCCTCGCAGTTTGCTACGTATCGCTCGTAGTCGGTTAGTCGTTCATCTGCGTTTGCGTGCTGGTTTACATAGAACGCAGGGACATATTCCTCTTCATCAGTTAAGAAGACATCGCATATGCTCAGGGCGGAAGTGCCCGTGCCCTCGAGCGAGTAAGGTACATAATCGCAGGCGTTTAGGATGCGACGGTGGAGCGCGGTCGCCACCAGCTCGTTATAAGGTTCCTGGTTCAGGTGCGCTCCTGCCTTATGCAGAATTCGACGCTCGCCCTCGCACGTCCAGTACTTTTGAAGATTGCCGTCCGAGGTGTTATCGGGCTTTGCGGCAGCCGCTTTTCCCTCTGGGGCAAAGGGCGCAATGGACAGTGAGACGTCGTCAAAAGCATTATTGAAGAAATTGATATCTTCCCACGCGAGACCGGAGTCTTGGGGCCTGATCCAATACTGGTCGGATAAGGAGAGGCCGAGATTTCGCTGGACGAGTTCATCGGGAACATCGACTGCGGCTTCTGTAAGCAGGGAGGCTAGCCCAATGCGTGCGAGCGGGATACCGCGGCCGCGCCACCAGATGCGGAAGGAGTCTAGCGATATGGGGCTATTAGGGCCAAATACCCCAATAGGGGCGTGGGCGTAATCGATGTCGGCGCCGATGTGGGTAAAGTCTTTTCGCGATGTGCTGTAGACCAGCTGAGCGACTTTGTGCGTGCGATTCATGAGGGTGAACGTGATCTCGCTCTTACCGTGGCCGCGGCGGGGACGTCCCCCCGTTTTGGTCACGGAGCGGAGTCGCGTGTCGACGCTGTCTTTGTCGATGAGCCATACACCAGAAGCCTTGCGGGCCTCAAGTGCTCCGTTTTTTATGAGCTCCTGCACCCTGCGCGGAGTGATGCCGAGCAGCTCGGCGGCTTCCTTGGTAGTAAGCATCACGAAACCCTTCGTCAAAACGAATAGTTTTATATATAGCAATTGTAATTAAAACTATTCGTTCTGACGAATGGTTTTGAGATTGAGGGCGAACCGACAGAAATGAACGGGCCTGGTACCTGTTGTTGCTGGATTTTGCATATTTGTATAACGCCGTGTGGCCTGTTGCGCCCCGTCCGTAATTCCTTTATTCTTAACAGGCTTCGCGCGAAAGCGCCAAGTGTGCCAGTGTGGCGCAACGGTAGCGCAACTGATTTGTAATCAGTGGGTTGCAGGTTCGATTCCTGTCACTGGCTCCATGAGAGTTTCGGGCTCTGTTCCCTTGTGGGACAGGGCCCGTTTCTATTTATGTCTATAAGTCAGCGGGTGTGGTGCCAACCAAGCTTCAGGTTTGTCTCAATCTGTAACACGAAGAGGCTGGAAACCGTTCTAGCTGTTACAGAATGAGACGTAAGCTGAGGTCTCTGCGAAACATCTCGATCTGTAACAGATAGGGGAAAAATGTTCTCTAAATGTTACAGATCGAGACAAAGGCCGGACCGGGTTTAACTGTCGTGACCGAGTGTGGATTTCCGGACATACGAGTGTGGAAAATCTCCCGCTTAGTGAATGAGCGTGGATAATCTGCCACTTTGGACTTGATGGCACGGCAAAGTGGGAGAATATCCACGCTCGATTTCAAACGGAAGAATATCCACGCTCGATTTTGCTGGGAAGAGCAATCTTCTGTCTGGGAAGCCCCGATCTCGACCTATATATAGGTGCAAATAGGCTGTTATCGAAGTTCGATACTGAAGGTGTACTCCACTACAGCAAAGTGTTACCTTGGGAAACGTCACCTCAGTATCCAAAACCACTGTCCTTCATATCCAAACTCAATAAAACCGCAGGTCACGGCTATATAGATACGCCCGGCACCGTGTATCTAGAGGTTTTCGTTGACAGCCCCCAAGGTGGCATCGTATTATCTTCTTCGTTCGCGGGGGCGGCGGTCCAAAAGACCAAAGGACCTGCGGATACTTGAACGATTGGGAGTTTGCCCGAGTGGTTAATGGGGACGGGCTGTAAACCCGTTGGCTCTGCCTACATAGGTTCGAATCCTATAGCTCCCACCCGTCAAGTGCCTGTATAGCTCAGTCGGTAGAGCACTTCGTTGGTAACGAAGAGGTCACCAGTTCAAGTCTGGTTGCAGGCTCCATCCGGCGGTGTAGCTCAGTTGGTTAGAGCACACGGTTCATACCCGTGGCGTCACTGGTTCGAATCCAGTCACCGCTACCATAGGTAACACGGTGGCTTCTCAATAGTATGTTGAGAGGCCACTATGGTATAAAGGCAAAGTCCCGTCCGGGGACGACCTGTTAAGAGGAGGGCTTTATGGCCAAAGAGAAGTTTGAGCGCACTAAGCCGCATGTTAACATCGGCACCATTGGTCACGTCGACCACGGCAAGACCACGCTGACCGCTGCCATCACCAAGGTTCTCTCCGAGACCGAGGGCTGCAAGGCTGACTTCACTGCGTTCGAGAACATCGACAAGGCTCCCGAGGAGCGCGAGCGCGGCATTACGATTTCCGTCTCCCACGTTGAGTACGAGACCGCTGCCCGTCACTACGCTCACGTTGACTGCCCGGGCCACGCTGACTACGTCAAGAACATGATCTCCGGCGCTGCTCAGATGGACGGCGCTATCCTGGTCATCGCTGCTACCGACGGCCCCATGGCTCAGACCCGCGAGCACATCCTGCTCGCCCGTCAGGTCGGCGTTCCCTACATCGTCGTCTTCCTGAACAAGTGCGACATGGTCGACGATGACGAGCTCATCGACCTCGTCGAGATGGAGACCCGTGAGCTCCTCTCCGAGTACGATTTCCCCGGCGACGACATCCCCGTCATCCGTGGCTCCGCTCTGGGCGCTCTCGAGGGCGACGCCAAGTGGATGGACGCCATTCGCGAGCTCATGAAGGCCGTCGACGAGTACATCCCGACGCCTGCTCGTAACAACGACCTCCCGTTCCTGATGGCCGTTGAGGACGTTATGACCATCTCCGGCCGTGGTACCGTTGCTACTGGCCGTGTCGAGCGCGGTGAGCTCAAGCTCAACGAGCCCGTCGAGATCGTCGGCATCAAGGATACCCAGAACACCGTCGTTACCGGTATCGAGATGTTCCGTAAGTCCATGGACTTCTGCGAGGCTGGCGACAACGTCGGTCTGCTGCTCCGCGGCATCAAGCGTGAGGACATCGAGCGCGGCCAGGTTCTCTGCAAGCCCGGTTCGGTTACCCCGCACACCAAGTTCACCGGCGAGATCTACGTTCTGACCAAGGAGGAGGGCGGCCGTCACACCCCGTTCTTCGATGGTTATCGTCCTCAGTTCTACTTCCGTACCACCGACGTTACCGGTACGGTCAAGCTCCCCGAGGGCACCGAGATGGCTATGCCTGGTGACCACATCACCATCGAGGGCGACCTCATCCACCCGATCGCCATGGAGGAGGGCCTGCGCTTCGCTATCCGCGAGGGTGGCCACACCGTCGGTTCGGGCATCGTCTCCACGATCATTGAGTAAATTAGCTCTTTGATATAGCTGACTTAGAGAACCCGGCACTTATATGGGTGCCGGGTTCTTTTCTGCAATGGATATTGAGCCGTTGCTGGTGTCGAGAGGATCGATAATGGTCCTGGATGCACCGTCGATTAGCTCTCGATGGCTTCATTGATGTGTTCCAAATATGAATGGATCCACCAAGAACCAATTGACTCGAGGTTTTCATTGACAGCACTTACGTGGAGCTGATAAAGTAACAACTCGTGCCCGTACGGGGCGGAAATGAAAGGTTCAGGATACATGCGTACTCTAGTTACTCTTGCGTGCACTGAGTGCAAGCGCCGCAACTATACGACCACCAAGAACAAGTCGACCATGCCTGATCGTATGGAGATCAAGAAGTATTGCCCCTGGTGCCGTCACCACACGCTGCACAAAGAGACTCGCTAGTCTCTAGTCACATACGCCAGTAGTTCAATTGGTAGAGCATCGGTCTCCAAAACCGAGTGTTGAGGGTTCGAGTCCTTCCTGGCGTGCCAGTCATTATTCCGTAAGCTCCCACTTGGGGGCTTACGGTTTACTCATGTATAAGCGCATTGCGCGGAGGTAACCCAAATGGCCAACAAGAAGAACAAGAAGAAGGCTCAGCAGCCGGCACCTGCCAACAAAGCTGCCGCCAACTCCAAGGTTGAGGCCAAGAAGGCCGTTGCCAAGAAGAACGAGAAGGCTGCGAAGTCCAAGAAGAACGAGAAGCCTGGTTTCTTCGCCCGCACCAAGAAGTATTTCGCTTCGGTCAAGTCCGAGATGAAGCGTGTCACGTGGCCCGATAAGAAGGAGCTCGTGAACTACTCGGTCGTCGTTTGCGCTTCTCTGATCGTCGTCGGCGTCGTCATCGCTCTGCTCGATGCTGGCTTTGGCGAGGCTCTTGCTCTGTTCTCTGGATTGAGGGGCTAAACCATGTCTAAGCGTTGGTACGTCGTTCACACTTACTCTGGATACGAGAACCGTGTTAAGTCCGATCTCGAGCATCGAATCGAGACTATGGGCATGCAGGACCGTATCTTTGATATCGAGATTCCTATGGAGCGTGTCACCGAGATTAAAGAGGGTGGCAAGCGTGAGACCAAGGATTCCAAGATTTTCCCGGGTTATGTCCTTGTCCGCATGGAGATGGATGATGATGCTTGGACGTGTGTTCGTAACACGCCTGGCGTCACCGGTTTCCTAGGCGGCAACGGCAAGCCCGCTCCGCTTTCCCGCGACGAGTACAACAAGATGACTCGTCGTCCCGGTAAGGGCGATTCGCCCAAGCGCACCTCGGTTGATATTGAGGTCGGTACGTCCGTCCGCGTCACCGATGGCCCGCTTACCGACTTTGATGGCAAGGTCTCCGAGGTTAACACCGAGGCTGGCAAGCTCAAGGTCACGCTGATGATCTTTGGCCGCGAGACGCCGGTCGAGCTCGACTTTAACCAGGTCGCTGTCATCGCTTAAGTTTTCGTCCGTTCGCGCGAGCGTGCTTCTTCTGTGACTGCTCATCTCAGGAGTGCTTCTAACACGTGCGTGCTTACGATATAGCAAGTACTTCACACTCGTGATTCGAAAGGAATGACCATGGCTGAGAAGAAGGTTGCCAACGTCATTAAGCTCCAGATTCCTGCTGGTGCAGCAAACCCTGCTCCTCCCGTCGGCCCCGCCCTGGGCGCTGCTGGCGTGAACATCATGCAGTTCTGCCAGGCCTTTAACGCCGAGACGCAGGACAAGAAGGGTGACATCATCCCCGTTGAGATCTCTGTCTACGAGGACAAGTCCTTCTCCTTCATCACCAAGACCCCGCCGGCGGCTCACCTTATCAAGAAGGAGCTGAACCTCAAGTCTGGTTCCGCTAAGCCCCAGGCTGACAAGGTTGGTCAGCTCTCCCAGGAGCAGCTCACCAAGATCGCCGAGATCAAGATGCCGGACCTCAATGCCAACGACATTGACGCCGCCAAGAAGATCATCGCCGGTACCGCCCGTTCCATGGGCGTCACCATCGCTGAATAGCGATTTCTTATGGTAACGGCGTGTGCTCCGACCGGGGCGCCCGTTAAATGTGTGCAATAGGGCACACGATACGATGTGGGAGGGCTCACGCCCGTTTAACCACAGGAGGTAATGCACATGGCTAAGCATGGTAAGAGCTATAACGCCGCTGCCGAGAAGATCGACCGCGCCACGCTCTACACCCCCCTTCAGGCTGCCAAGCTCATCAAGGAGCTCGACACCGCCAAGTTCGACGAGACCGTCGAGGCTCACTTCCGTCTGGGCATCGATACTCGTAAGGCTGACCAGAACATCCGTGGTTCCATCTCCCTGCCCCACGGCACCGGCAAGACCGTTCGTGTTGCCGTCTTCGCCGAGGGCGAGAAGGCCCGTGAGGCTGAGGCTGCCGGCGCCGACATCATCGGTTCCGACGAGCTCGTCGCCCAGATTCAGAAGGGCGAGATCAACTTCGACGCCGCTATCGCTACGCCGAACATGATGGCCAAGGTTGGCCGCATCGGTAAGATCCTTGGTCCCCGTGGCCTCATGCCGAACCCCAAGCTCGGCACCGTGACCATGGACGTCGCCAAGATGGTCTCCGAGCTCAAGGCTGGCCGCGTTGAGTACCGCGCCGACCGCTACGGCATCTGCCACGTGCCCCTGGGCAAGAAGTCCTTCTCTGAGCAGCAGCTCGTCGAGAACTACGCTGCCCTGTACACCGAGATTCTGCGCGTCAAGCCCTCTTCTGCTAAGGGCAAGTACGTCAAGTCCATCTCCGTGTCTTCCACCATGGGCCCTGGCGTCAAGGTCGATCCCGCTGTCCAGCGTGACTTCCTGGCTGAGTAACTGCTAGTTACTGCCTGAGTACAGCAAGCATTGCTAAAGAAACCCGGTTCTGCCTTGTGCAGGACCGGGTTTCTTGCTATCGCGTCAAAAGCACCATAAAGGGGACAGTGTCCCCTTTATGGTGGTTACCAGGGTGTTCTGGCTGTTGAAGACTCGATGGCTTCGTGGCGTTTGAGCTCGCGGCGCATGGTTTGTGAGTTGAGCCAAGCTGCTTGCCAGCCGCGGATGGGGTAGTGCGTCTGGTCGAGCTCAAACTGCGTATAGCCGCAGGCGTTGATGATCGTCGTTCCACACACATGCTGACGCTCGCGCTGAAAATCGCAACCGTAGCTTTGGTGCACATGCCCGTGCACCATGTAGTCGGGATTCCAGGATTCGAGTGCTGTGTTAAAACACTCGAATCCTCGATGCGGCAGATCGTCCAGATCACCCATACCGGCGGCGGGTACATGGGTAAGCAGAATGTCGCACCCGCCGACCATCCTAACCTTACGCGACAGCTTACGCATGCGCTTGGACATCTCGCGTTCGGTGTACATGTTGGCGCCGTCGCGATAACGCATGGACCCGCCAAGGCCCGCAATGCGAATCCCTCGGTACGTGTACACGCTGTCCTCTACGCAGATACATCCACCCGGTGCATGACGTGCGTAGCGGTCATCGTGATTGCCGCGCACGTAGATGAGCGGTTTGTTGATGACCGTAACCAAAAACTCAAGATAGTCCGGGTCCAGATCGCCGGCGGACAAAATCAGGTCGACTCCCTCAAAGCGTTCCTTGCGAAAGCACTCCCAAAGGCATCGTTCTTCGGTATCGGCTATGGCAAGGATTTTCATAGGGCAGGGACTTTCGGCTCATCGTCGAGCTGCGGAATGGTGCCTACCACGTTGTCCGCCAGCCAATTCATCTCGACAATCTGCGTGCTCGGCAGCGGAGGGAAGCCTTCGATCTGTACCACGCCGTTCTGGCTGTGGAGCTCGCCGCCAAAGGGGTTGATGGATCCCACAACAATGCCGTTGCGGAGCAACTGCACGAGTTTGCGCGTTTGGTAGGGTAGGCCCGGAGCGTAACGGATGTCGATAACGCCGGAGCTCATGCCATACCAGTAGTTGACAGCGCGCACTTGGTTGTCGTCGCTGGTCTCGTCCCACGTGCCGTGAAGAAGGCTGCGAACGATGAGCTCGTAGTAACGGCCCCAGTTCCATACGGGCATGGCGATGCCGGTGACTTTGCCGTCGACCAAGCGGTGAAGCCCGTAGGCCGTTGGGTCTTCGAGCGACTTTGACATGTCAGCGCCGGTCATGACGCTTACGCCTTCGCGGCACATGGCTTCGGCAAGACCACCGGCGGGAACATCGCCCCAGGTGAGGATGACCTGCGCGCGCGGGTCGAGCAGCGAGGCGCCAATCGCAAAGGCGTTGATCTCGCTGAGTGCGCCCGAGGCGAAGACCGACGCGTGGTAACCGATGCGGTGGTTGTCCGCCATGCTGGCCGCAAGGGCGCCCAGCAGAAACTTGGCCTCGTACATCTTGCCAAAGTACGAACGGACGCTTTGATGGGGAAGGCCGATAGAGCAGTTGAGGAACCGAACCCGGGGATACTCAACGGCAGCCCTGAGCGTGTATTCCATCAGGCGGTGCGAGGTCGAGAAGATGACGTTTGCTCCATGTTTGACAGCCGTTTCCACGGCGGCGTAGAACACATCCGGATCGTGACAGTCCTCGAACGCCTCGGTGCGCACGATACCGCCAAAGTGCTCATCGAGATACTGACGCCCTTGGTCGTGCAGGCTGTCCCAGCTCGACGTCGCACAGGGGAACTCATGGATAAAGGCGATGCGCAGGGGGTTGGCCGTCGAGTAGACGGTCTTGCCCATAAAGAAGTTGAGCACGCCAGAGGTGGACTTGGCGGGCGTCTCCTCCTCGTCGACGCTCGGTGCTTCGACAAGATCGACCTTGTCCTCGTCATTTTTGCCGGCAATAACCAGCTCGCGCCAGATCTTGCACAGGCGGTTTACGACGATATCCGTCGGCGTATCCAGCAGGCGGTCCTGGTTGTACACATTGAGGTAGACGAGCATGGCGTCGGCGGGCGTAATGTCCAGGTGGTCGCCGCCTGCGCGAAGGTAGGCGCGCTTAAAGAGCAGGAAGGTGTGGCGCAGGTAGTCGACCTTTTTCTGCGGCCATTTTTCGATAAGGTTCTGACCGAGCATCTTGGCGAGCGTCTCGTAGCTTCCCTCACGCGAGAACTCGATCTCGTATAGGGGGCAGACGCGCCAAAACGCGCAGAACTCGCCGTACAGGCGGCTTTCGACGGAATCCCATGTGCCGGGGTAGAGACGGGTGACCTTGGCCGAAACCGTCGGAGCGTCCAGGAATTTGAGGACACTGACGCGTTTGTTGCCTTCCCGGACATAGAACCGATGCATGAACTCGGTGACGATGATGGGGTCGCGATAACCCTCGGTTACCTGGATGTCGTAGAGGTTGGACCACTTGCGGGCGAACTCGGTGCCAAACGGCAGCAGGGGCATAAAGTTGCATGAAAAGGCGGACTGACGGCCCTTGGTAACCGTACCGACGACCATTTCGAGCGGAATGTCTCTCAGGCCGACATTCTCTCGCTGGCCTAAGGGGAGCTGGGCAACGAGGCTGTCGAGGTCCGTAAGGTACGGGTGCTCGCTTTGGCTGATGGCGCGACGGCGTCCCTGCTCGCCGCGCTTGCGTGCTTGACGATAGGCCTCTTCCATGATGTTGCTCCCTTAGTCGTTTAAACAACTATATGAACCATGGTACCACGAATGAAAACCACAACAAAGGTGCCTGTCCCCTTTGTGGTGGTTTAGGCAATGATGGGGGCGATGGCGCGGATGCAGGCGTCGGCAGCGGTGAAAGTGGTGCTGTCGTCGCTGACGATAAAGATGATCTTGCCCTTAATGCCAAAGTCGCCGATCTCGCTAAAGAGCACATACGGCTCCTTGTCAAAGCCCGAGATGGGAAGCACGGCGGCCTTGGTGGCGCTGGTCAGCTCGTCTGCCAGCGCGTCGAGCGAGGCCCACTTGGACGTGTCCTTTACGGCAACGGGCACAGCCACGCGCCCAAAGGGCATCAAATGCACGAGCGTGTTCTTGGAGATGTTGGAGTTGGGGACGATGATGGTCTGCCCGCAGGCATCTTCGATGGTCGTGTGGCGCCAGGTGATGTCCTGGACCACGCCCGACACGCCGCCGACTTCGATATTGTCGCCAGGCTTGATGATGCCCATAAACGTAACCTGCATGCCGCCAATAAGGTTTGACAGCGTGTCCTGAAAGCCGAGCGAGATGGCGATGCCGCCGACGCCAAGAGCGGCGACGAGCGCGTTTGCGTTAATGCCAAAGCAGTTGTCGAGGATAAAGCTGCCGCCGATCATCCAGATGACGGCGCGTGCGATGTTGATGAAGATGCTCGATGCCGGAAGCGGGTTGTCGTCGCGATTGAGCAGGTGACGCAGGGTCTTGGATACGACCTTGGTGGCGACGGCGGTGCCTATCGCCAAGATGACGGCCCAGATGATGTTGTGGACCCACCGTTGCTCAAAGAAATGAAGAATCGGCTCAAACAATTCCATGTAGGGAAAACCTCCTTATGATCGTCCAACCATGATACCCACCAAGAAGCCCGTCCGATCACATCGGACGGGCCGATAACTTGAGATGGGGTGGCCGCGGTGGCGTAAGCTGGGGCGCCGGCGAGCACGCCGGCAAGGAGTGCGGCGGTCAAGGCGAGACGGGGAAGAGAGCTTCTCGTGGCAGTTTCCTTAGTCCTTAACCAGTAGTTCCTGCTGACGCTGGATTATCGACATAATATGCGAAAACCGCCGCAAGGGCGTCTGTCCCTTTGCGGCGGTTTTGACGTTTGCGCAGGTAAAACCTGTCAAAATAAACCTGTCCCTTTTTGGTAGGTTTAGCTCAGCAGCATGCGGTCGTTGGCGAGCTCGCCGCCCGAGACCTCCTCGAACTTCTGCAGCAGGTCGGCGACGGTGAGCGACTTCTTCTCATCGCCCGCCACGTCGTAGATTACGTGGCCCTCGTGCATCATGATCAGGCGATTGCCCAGACGGATGGCGTCATTCATGTTATGCGTGACCATGAGCGTGGTCAGGTGGTGCTCGTCGACGATCTCTTCGGTCAGATTGAGCACCTTCGATGCCGTCTTGGGGTCGAGGGCCGCAGTGTGCTCGTCGAGCAGCAGCAGGCGCGGCCTGGTGAGCGTGGCCATCAGCAGGGTGAGTGCCTGGCGCTGGCCGCCCGAGAGCAGGCCGACCTTGGCGTTGAGACGCGTGTCCAGACCAAGGTCCAGGCGCTTGAGCAGCTCAACGTACTCATCTTTCTCGGCCTTGGTGACGCCCCACGAAAGGCCGCGACGCTGGCCGCGACGCTTGGCGAGGGCCAGGTTCTCGGCGATCTGCATGTCGGCAGCGGTACCGCGCATGGGGTCCTGAAACACGCGGCCCAGGTACTTGGCGCGCTGCGACTCGCTCAGGCGCGAGATGTCGGTGCCGTCGAGCTCAATAACGCCCGAATCGAGCGGGTACACGCCGGCGATCATGTTGAGCAGAGTGGACTTGCCGGCGCCGTTGCCGCCGATCACGGTTACAAAGTCGCCGTCATTCAGGGTGAGGTCGACGCCGGTGAGCGCGCGCTTCTCGGTGACGGTGCCCTTGTTAAAGGTCTTCTTGACGTGCGAGAGCTTAAGCATCTGCCTCATCCCCCTTCGTGTAGGAGCTGCGGAGCTTATAGCGCTCCCAAACCACGGGCACGCACAGGGCCACGGCGACGATCACGGCGGAGAGCAGCTTCATGTCGTTGGCGTCCATGCCCAACTGCAGCACGATGGCGCGGATAAGGAAGTACACCACGGAGCCAAAGACGGCGGAGGCAAGACGGACGCTAAACTGCGTGAGGCCGCCGGGCAGCAGACGGCCGAGCACCTCGCCGATAACAATGGCGGCAAGACCGATAACGATGGCACCGGTGCCCATACCAATGTCGGCATACTTTTGGCTCTGGCAGATGAGCGCGCCCGAAAGGCCGATGAGGGCGTTGGAGAGCACGAGGGCGATCATCTTGGTGGAGTTGGTGTTGACGCCCAGAGCGCGGATCATGTACTCGTTGTTGCCGGTGGCTCGCAGCGCCGAGCCAATCTCGGTGCCAAAGAACCAATACAGGATGGCAACGATAGCCACGGCGAGCAGGATGCCCAAGATGATGGCAACGGTGGACTGCGGCAGACCGGTCATATTGCTGACGGCGGAGAACACGGTGCCCTTGGCAAGAATGGGCGTATTGGACTTGCCCATGATGCGCAGGTTGATGGACCACAGGCTGATCTGGGTGAGGATTCCGGCGAGGATCGCAGGAATCTCAAAGACGGTGGTCAAAATGCCCGTGACGGCGCCCGCGATGGCGCCGGCGCACATACCGGCCAGCACGGCGAGCAGCGGGTCGACGTTGTTATTGACGATGAGCACAGCGCAGACGCAGCCGCCGAGGGCAAAGCTGCCGTCGCAGGTCATATCGGGAATGTCGAGCAGGCGGAACGTGATAAACACGCCAAGCACCATAATGCCCCAGAGGACGCCCTGCGAAACGGCGCCCTGCAATGCAATGAGCATGCTTCATACCTCCTAGGATAGGGTGGACACGTGATTCACCATAATAGCGGTAACAATGCATAGAAGAGTTACGGACAGACGTTTTGTTTTACCTGAAACAAGCAGGGCGGACGCCGGTCTACAGCGCCCGCCCCTGTGGCTCAGATATTGAATAACGCGGCTAAAGCGCGAGCACGGGCTCTAGACGCATGCCGCGTATGGCATTACGCGTCCAGGGCGGAAAGGTCGATGCCCAGGGCCTCGGCCATTTCGTCGTTCTTGACGACGACCAGGTCCTTGCTCGAGAGGTGCTTGATCGGCATGTCTTCGGGCTTGGCCTTGCCCTTCAGGATCTTAACGGCCATCTCGCCCGCGGCGTAGCCCAGGTCCTCATAGTTGATGGAGAGGGTGAACAGGCCGCCGGCCATGCACATACCCTCCTCGCCAGTCACGAAGGGAAGTTTGTTCTCCTTGCAGATCTGGCCCACCTGCGAGGCGCCCGCGGCGATGGTGTTGTCGGTGGGGGAGTACAGCGCGTCGACCTTGCCCACGGCAGACTCGACGACGGACTGAATCTCGTTGGAGCTCGAGACGGTGAAGTCAGTGTACTCGAGGCCCAGCTTGTCGAGCTCCTTCTTGGCGGCCTTGATCTGGACGTCGGAGTTGGACTCGGCGGTGCAGTAGAGCAGGCCGACCTTTTTAACGTCGGGCAGGACCTTCTGCATCATCTCGAGCTGCTCGGCGACCGGGGTGAGGTCGGAAGCGCCCGTGACGTTGGTGCCGGGCTTGTCGTTGTCCTGGACCAGGCCGGAGGCGGCGTAGTCGGTGATGGCGCAGCCCACGATGGGGATATCGGCCGTGGCGCCGGCGGCAGCCTGCGCGGCGGGCGTGGCGATGGCATAAATCAGGTTGACGTTGTCGCCCACAAACTTGTCGGCAATGGACTTACACGTGGACTGGTCGTTCTGGGCGTTCTTCTGGTCGATCTTGACCTTAAGGCCGCTCTCCTTGATGGCCTTGACAAAGCCGTCGTTGGCGGCATCGAGTGCGGAATGCTCGGTGAGCTGCAGAACGCCGATGGTGTAGTCGGAACCGGCGGCAGCAGAGCCGGAACCAGAGTTGCCGCCGCATCCGGCGAGCGGGGCGAGCGCGAGCAGGCCGGCGGAGACCAGAAGGCTCCTGCGACTGATGGTGATGTCCTTCATATCATTACCCCCAGTATAAAAATGGCTGGAAACACTGCACTGGGACAAAGTGCAAGTGGAACTATAGTAGCGCTGATGTCCATTTTTACAACAGCCTGGCGGGTTTTTTAATACAGAATCGGATGGGCGGTACGGGTAGTCGAATGGGCGGCGGAGGGTCTTATGCGGCGGAGGAGGCGTCGTCCTCCTCGTCGAGGGCGGCGAAGAGCTTCTTGCCGTCGAGGAGACGTGTGGTGACGTTTCTCATGCGGCCAATCTCTACGGTGCGCAGCGTGTCATCGGCACCTCGGGCGTCATAGACCGTTCCCAGCAAATACGAGATGCCATCGCGCTGCCTGATGGCAAAGGGGCGGAGTGTCATCCGTGCTACTTCGGTTTCGCCACGTGCCGTGACGCTCGAAATATCAAAACTCACCGTGGTTCCATGGTCGATGGCCTGCTCGACGAGCTCGCACGTGTCGATGCGCTTGATGGGCGTGCGTGTTGCCTTGGTAGCCTTGCTGCCTGCGCTCGGAACGGGTTCGGGTGTATCGAGGTAGCCGCGAACGTCGGCACTCGCCATGGCAACTAAGTGCTGCGCCATGCTCTTGCGGATAGCGATAGGCGTGGAGCGGTTGCGCATGACCATACCGTGGAGCCGGATGATCTCTTCATCGGTGAGCGGGCGGGTAAGAAGTTTGTAGCCCACGCCGCGTTTGTACTCAATTTCGTATCCGGCATGGCGAAGCGCGGAGATGGCGGTGTAGATGCTGCGCCGCGCCGCCGAGATGGGCATGCGGGCGGGGTCGTCGGGATGGGAGAGGCGCCGGATCAGCTCATCGGAAAGTATGGCCTTGTCTTCGCCGGTGTTTTCGCTCAAGAGCTGCAGGATGCGAACGGCGCGATAGGCTGCCATCGAGGCGGCGCCTCTCGTCGTGGTGTCGTAGGTTTCAACAGCGGCTTCGGTCATCGTGCCCACGTCCTTTCCGTTTTGGGTGGCGACGGTATGGAGCCTAGGACGCGGGGCTTTCCCAGGGGCGCAGGGCGCTCTGGGCGGTCGGTAGTCGTCGGCAAACGGCGGGTTGAGTTTTCAACAGCCCTACTCAACTGACCAAAAACTTGCCAAAAGCTTGACGGATGCTGTTGAAAAAAAAGCGTCTCTCGACCGATGTCGAGAGACGCTTGTGCGATGAGCGTTGGCGTGTGGCGACGCGAGCTAGCGTCCGACGATTAGAAGTCGGCGTTGCCCACGGTGCGCGGGTGCGGCAGGACGTCGCGGATGTTGCCCACGCCGGTCAGATACATGACCAAGCGCTCGAAGCCCAGACCGTAGCCGGCGTGCTTGCAGGAACCGTAGCGGCGCAGGTCAAGGTAGTACTTGTACTGCTCGGGATTCATGCCCAGGTCCTTGATGCGGGCCTCGAGCAGATCCAGGCGCTCCTCGCGCTGGGAGCCGCCGATAATCTCGCCGATACCGGGAACCAGGCAGTCGGCGGCGGCGACGGTCTTGCCGTCCTCGTTCATGCGCATGTAGAATGCCTTGATCTCAGCCGGGTAGTCGGTCACGAAGGTCGGGCGCTTAAAGTGCTCCTCGGTCAGGAAGCGTTCGTGCTCGGTTTGCAGGTCGATGCCCCAGCTCACGGGGTAGTCGAACTTGTGGCCGTCGGCGACTGCCTGCTCCAGGATCTCGACGGCCTCGGTGTAGGTAACGCGGGCAAAGTCGGAGTTGGCGACATGGTCCAGGCGCTCGAGCAGACCCTTGTCCACAAACTTGTTGAGCATATTGAGCTCGTCGGGGCAGGTGGCCATAACGTCCTTAAGGACGTACTTGAGCATGGCCTCGGCGTTGTCCATGTAGTCGTTAAGGTCGGCAAAGGCCATCTCGGGCTCGATCATCCAAAACTCGGCGGCGTGGCGCGTGGTGTTGGAGTTCTCGGCACGGAAGGTGGGGCCAAAGGTGTACACGTCACCAAAGGCCATGGCAAAGTTCTCGGCATTGAGCTGGCCGGACACGGTGAGGCTTGCATGCTTGCCAAAGAAGTCCTGGCTCCAGTCGACCTCGCCGGACTCGGTGAGGGGCGGATTTTTGGGGTCGAGCGTGGTCACGCGGAACATCTCGCCGGCGCCCTCGCAGTCACTCGTGGTGATGATGGGGGTGTTGACGTAGACAAAGCCCTGCTCCTGGAAGAAGCGGTGGATGGCGGCAGCCGCGACAGAGCGAATGCGGAACACGGCGCGGAACAGGTTGGTGCGCGGGCGCAGGTGCTGCTGGGTGCGCAGGAACTCGACGGTTGCGCGCTTCTTCTGCAGCGGGTAATCCGGGGCGCTCGTGCCCTCGACCTCGATGGAAGTGGCAGAAAGCTCGAAAGGCTGGGGCGCATCGGGGGTCAGCTTGACGGTGCCGGTGCAAATGAGTGCGGCCGAGACGTTTTGATGGGCGATCTCGTCGTAGTTGTCGAGTGCCTCGCGGTTCATGACGACCTGCAGGTCGCGGAAGCAGCTGCCGTCGTTGAGCGTAACAAAGCCAAAGTTCTTCATGTCGCGGACGGACTTGACCCAGCCGGCGACGGTGACGGTTTGGCCGCCGAGCGACTCGGCATCGGCATAGAGCTGCGCGATTTTGGTGCGGTTCACGTATCCTCCCATAACGGTTGAATGATAGTTATCCATACAGTTCGATATTCTAGCAGCTCGGCTCATTTGAGCTATACAGATAAAGCATTGGCGGGATGGTTTTTCAAACGAAAAGCGCCCGCGGCCAAATGGTCGCGGGCGCTTGACGAGGTGCCTTTTGGCTGTGTGGCGTGGGGCCTGGCTACTTGGTCTTGGCAACCAGCAGCGGGTCGCCCAGCTTGACGAGCGGGTTGCCGCCGATAAGCGTTCCAGACTCGCCGACATGGTCGATGCTCTTAAGACGATCGAGCTCGGAGACGATGACGGTCACGATGTCCTCGTGACCAGCGGCCTTAATGGCCTCGCGGTCGAAGCTGATGAGCGGCTGGCCTGCCTTGACCACATCACCCATCTCGACAAAGCGGGCAAAACCCTTGCCGTTCATTTCCACGGTGCCCAGGCCAACATGGATGAACACGCGCAGGCCGTCCTCGGTGATCATGCCGATGGAGTGGTTGGTGACAGTGGTGGCACCGATGCGGCCGTTGGCGGGCGCATAGATGGTGCCGGTAATGGGCTCGATGCCATAGCCCTGGCCAAGCATGCCCGAGGCGATCGTCTCGTCGGGAACCTCGTTCAGGTTGACGAGCACGCCGTTGACGGGGGCATAGATGACGCCTTCGCGGGTAGCGAAGCTTGCTGCGGGCGGAACGGACGCCTCGCCGGTCGAGGTGAAGGTGGACTTAAGCGAATCGAGCAGACCCATAGTTGCCTCCAACTTAAATAGGCGCATATCGCGCGTTTGGTTTGCCGGAAACGTTTCACATGTGTTTCGCGGCTTGGTCAACGCCCCTATTCTACGCTGCTCAACGATACCTCTGAACTGGGATTATGTGATATATCAGTTGAAGGGAAACTTATTGCCGGAGTGTTTCTGCGCCACGGGTTCAAGTGGGGTACGCTTGAAGGCGAAAAATAAGGGCGCATAATTTGCGCGAAGGGAGCACATATGATTGTCGAGAACCATGCGCTGTGGGGCGAGGAGCCGACCGAGGATTATCCGGCGACGTTTACGTATTTGGGTGCCGAGCCGTTGCCCGATAAACCGAATGGCCGCCGCCCCGCGGTGATTATCTGTGGCGGAGGTGCGTTTACGCATATCGCTCCGCATGAGCAGGATCCTGTGGCGTTTGCGTTTTTGGATCACGGTTACCAGGCCTTTGTGCTCAACTATGTCACGAGTTCTACGGGTGACGTGAGCTTTCCGCACCCCCAGGCAGATCTTGCCAAGATGGTCGCCACGGTGCGCGCCAACGCCGACGAGTGGCATGTCGATCCTAAGCGCGTGTGCGTCGTGGGCTTTTCTGCTGGCGGCATGATTTGCGCCTCGCTGGCAACACAGTGGAAGACCGGCCCCTTTGCGGCACTTGCCGGGGCGCGTCCGGACGACATTCGTCCCGATGCCGTGGTGCTGGGCTATCCATTGCTCGACTTTGCCTATGTGCGCGACATGCAGACGCGCGATCCGCGCATTGACTTGCGTGTGCCCAAGACGGGCGGCAAGACGGGGCGCGATTTGCTCAACGACTACCTGTCGATGGTGACGGGCGGCGAGGCAACTGACGAGCATCTGGCCGACATCTGCCCCACCACGCATGTTTCGCGTCAGATGCCACCGACCTTTGTGTGGGGCGTGTCCGACGACAAGACGGCGCCGATCGCGCAGGTCTACCCGTTTGCGCAGCGCATGGCCGAGGAGGGCGTTGCATGCGAGATGCACGTCTTCGACCAGGGTGGTCACGGCCTTTCGCTCGGCAACGCCAACACCGCGGTCGACAACGAGGACAAGCAGGTGGCGGTCCGTCCCTGGATCCGCCTGGCCTTCCGCTTCCTCGAGCGCCATCTGTAAGAGTCCCGGCATCCAAGCTCTTCAATAACTTGCGGTGAAATAGTTCCTATCTGGGGCATCAACCAGCCCATCCAGGAACTATTCCACCGCAACTTCGTTTTTGATGCCCCGTCCGGAAACTGCGCCCCAGTTTTGCCTTTCAAGGTGGGACGCAGTTTCCCATAGGGCCTCGACTGGGAAAGCGCGTCCCGTTTCGAGCGGGGATTCCGGGATGCATTTTCCGTAAGAGGCCTGTTTGGGAAACCATATCCCGTTTCGAGCCGGAATTCTGGGATGTAGTTTCCCCGAGAGGCCTCATCGGGAAACTATGGCCCTGAACTCTCCTGCCTGTCCCCATTGCGCCAATTTGCTGATTGAACATCGTTGTGTGTTCGCGCTATCATGCATGGTTAAATTGGTTAGCCGTGGCAAACGGTTAGCCAAGGTGAACATAAATGCAACGCCCTGTGGGCGCCGGGGGAGGAACACGGACGTGAAGCTCGATACGCTCGAGATTGGAAAGGACGCCGTTGTCGCATCGGTGGCATCGGACGACCAGGCACTCCGACAGCATATTTTGGACATGGGCCTAACGCCGGGCACCGAAGTCACCATGATGAAGTACGCCCCCATGGGCGACCCGCTCGAGATTCGCCTGCGTGGCTACGAGTTGACGCTGCGCAAGGATGATGCCGCACGCATTGAGCTCGTGGATGTGCACGACACCGATACCGGTCCGCGCGCCAACGCCGCAATCGGAACGACGGAGCATCCGGCACTCGGCGAGGGGATGTATTCGCCCCGTGCGGCAAAAACGGCCGTGCCCGAGGGCGCACCGCTGCATTTTGCCCTCGCCGGCAACCAAAACTGCGGTAAGACCACGCTGTTCAACCAGCTTACGGGCTCCAACCAGCACGTCGGTAACTTTCCTGGCGTGACGGTCGACCGCAAGGACGGCACCATCCGTAACCATCCCGAGGCAAGCGTTACCGATCTGCCCGGCATTTACTCCCTGTCGCCGTACACGGGCGAAGAGATCGTCAGCCGCCAATTCATCTTGGACGAAAACCCCGATGCCATCATCGACATCATCGACGCCACCAACATCGAACGTAACCTGTACCTGACGCTGCAGCTTATGGAGCTCGACCGCCCCATGGTCATCGCGCTCAACATGATGGACGAGGTGACGGCCAACGGCGGCGCCGTGGACGTCAATCTGCTCGAGAGCCTGTTGGGCGTGCCTGTTGTTCCCATTAGCGCTGCCCGCAACGAGGGTATCGGCGAGCTGGTGGATCATGCCTTGCACGTGGCGCGGTTCCGCGAGCGCCCCGGTCGCCTGGACTTCTGTGCGCCCGATGGATCGGACGGCGGCGCACTGCATCGCTGCATCCACGGCATTGCCAACCTGATCGAGGACCATGCCGTGACGGCGCACATCCCGGTGCGCTTTGCGGCGACCAAGCTGGTTGAGGGCGACGAGCTGGTGACCGAGGCGCTTCACCTGGATCGCAACGAGCTCGACGCTATCGAGCACATCATTACCCAGATGGAGGGCGAGGCCGGCACCGACCGCCTGTCCGCGCTGGCCGATATGCGCTTTAGCTTTATCGGCGACGTGTGCGGGCGCTGCGTCGTCAAACCGCACGAAAGCCGCGAGCACGTGCGCTCCGTCAAGATCGACCGCATCCTGACGGGTCGCTACACGGCCATTCCGGCGTTCCTGGTGATCATGGGCCTCGTCTTTTGGCTGACGTTTGGCGTGATCGGCGCGGCGTTGCAGGGACTCATGGAGGACGGTATCGCTGCTATCATCGCCTCGGCCGATGCGGGCCTCAAGGCGTTCGGCACCAACGACGTGGTGCGCTCGCTGGCTGTCGACGGCGTGCTTACGGGCGTGGGCAGTGTGCTGACCTTCCTGCCGATTATCGTCGTGCTCTTCTTGTTCCTCTCCATTCTGGAAGACTCGGGCTACATGGCGCGCGTCGCCTTTGTCATGGATAAGGTGCTGCGTCGTTTTGGCCTGTCGGGCCGCAGCTTTGTACCCATGCTCGTCGGGTTTGGCTGCACCGTGCCGGCTATCATGTCGACCCGTACGCTCCCATCCGAGCACGACCGCAAGATGACGGTCATGCTCACGCCGTTCATGAGCTGCTCGGCCAAGTTGCCGGTCTATGGTCTGCTGTGCGGGGCGTTTTTCCCACAGGCGACGGTTCCCGCCATGGTCTCGCTCTATCTGATCGGCATTGCGGTTGGCTGTATCGCGGCTTTGGTACTCAACCGCACGGCATTTAAGGGCGACCCGGTGCCGTTTATCATGGAGCTGCCCAATTACCGCCTGCCGAGCGTCAAGACGACGGTGATGCTGGCATGGGATAAGGCCAAAGACTTTATTACCAAGGCCTTTACCATTATCTTTGCCGCTACCGTGGTCATCTGGTTCCTTCAGACGTTCGACATCCGCTTTAATGTGGTCGCCGATCAGTCGCAGAGTCTGCTTGCGGGTCTCGGCAGCATCATTGCGCCGGCGCTGACGCCGCTTGGGTTTGGCGACTGGCGTGCATCCACGGCGCTCGTCACCGGACTTATCGCCAAGGAGAGTGTCATCTCGACCCTCACGGTGCTTTTGGGCGCGACCTCGCCCGCGGCACTGTCGACCATGTTTTCGCCGTTCACTGCCTATGTGTTCCTGGTCTTTACGCTGCTGTACCCGCCCTGTGTGGCAGCCATCGGCGCCGTCAAGAGCGAGCTGGGCGCGCGCTACGCCGTTGCCGTGTTCGCGTTTCAAGTGACGGTCGCCTGGATCGTGGCGTTTGTCGTGCATTCGGCGGGCATATTGCTGGGGCTGGCTTAGTTATGAATTGACGACGCAACCTCTGTGTATCGAATTGTTTTCGGCCCCGCTTCTGTACTGACGGATGCGGGGCCGTTGCTATATAATCGCCTCCGCTCAAAACGATTGGAGACGTTATATATGACTCAGGCAAGGCAAGACGGCATCACGCTCAGGCAGTGGCTCCCACTCGTCGGGCTCACCTGCTGTGCGTTCGTGTTCAACACGTCGGAGTTTATGCCCATCGGCCTTTTGACTGATATCGCCGCGTCGTTCTCGCTCACCGAGGCCCAGGCGGGCATCATGATCTCGGTCTATGCCTGGGGCGTCATGCTGCTGTCGTTGCCGCTCATGGTGTTCGCTTCGCGTTTCGAGTTTAAGCGGATGCTGCTGGGCGTGCTTGCCGTGTTCTCGCTCGGTCAGTTCCTGTCCGCTGTGGCGCCGACCTATCCCATCCTGGTCTGCGCGCGCCTGGTGGTCGCTTGCGCACATGCCGTGTTCTGGTCAGTCGCCTCGATTATGGCCTCGCGCCTGGTCGACACTCGCCACGGCGCGCTCGCCATCAGCATGATCGCCACGGGCTCGTCCATCGCGCAGATCTTTGGCCTGCCTCTCGGTCGCGCCATTGGCTTGGCCGTGGGCTGGCGCATGACGTTTGCCGTGGTCGGGGGCCTCTCAGCCATCGCGGTCGTCTACCAGGCAGCGGTGTTCCCGGCCATGCCGGCGGGTGAGCGCTTTACCGTCAAACAGCTGCCCGAGCTGCTCAAGAACCCGCTCCTCATCGCGCTCTACGCAGTCACGGTCTTCATGGCGACCGGCTATTACGCAAGCTACAGCTATATCGAGCCCTTCCTGGCGCAGGTCGCGCACGTCGATGCGGGCGCCATCACCATGACGCTGACGGCGTTTGGCTGTTCCGGCTTGGTGGGCAGCTGGCTGTTCAGCCGCCTGTTCGACGGGCACCGTTTTCCGTTCCTTGCTATCACGCTCTCCGGCGTGCCGGTGGCCCTGCTGCTCATGGGGCCGGCCGCATCGTCGCTCGTGACAGTGCTTGCCGTCTGCGCACTGTGGGGTTGCTGCGCCACGGCCTTTAACGTGGCGTTTCAGGCCGAGCTCATCAAGCACACGCCGGCAGATTCGTCGGCCGTCGCCATGTCGATCTTCTCGGGCCTGTTCAACCTCGGTATCGGCACGGGTACCGCGATCGGCGGAGCCGTGGTTTCGGGTCCCGGTATCGCCTGGATCGGCTTTGTGGGCGGGGCGATTGCCGTCGTGGGCGTCATCCTCGCCATCACCGTGCTGTTTCCGGCCATCCGCCGCGCCAAGCCCGTCGCCTAATCACGTCCCCTCATCAGTTGCGGTGGAATAGTTCCTGTTTAAGGCTTCTGAAGGCCCAGACAGGAACTATTCCACCGCAACTTATTTTGGGGGAGAGGATACAAGCTGGGCATACAATGGATGTCGTTGTGTTGAGCTTACCGGGAGGTTGCTATGTGGGCATACGAGACGACGTTCTATCAGATCTATCCGCTGGGCTTCTGTGGAGCTCCGCACGAAAACGCCGCACCCGTTGCCGAGGACGAGCTTGCCCAGGCCGTCAACGTTGCTCCTAACCCCGATGCTCCCATTATGAAAATCGCCAAGTGGGCCGACTACCTGCAGGAACTCGGCGTTGGCGCTGTGCTGATCAACCCGCCGCTCGAGTCCGATAGCCACGGCTACGATACACGCAGCCTGCGTCATATCGACCGCCGCCTGGGTGGGGATACCGACTTTGCCGCCGTATGCGACACGCTGCATGCCCATGGCATCCGCGTGGTGCTCGATGCCGTCTTCAACCACGTCGGCCGCGGTTTTTGGGCCTTCCGCGATGTGCAGGAGCGCAAGTGGGACTCACCGTACAAGGACTGGTTCCACATTAGCTTTGACGGCGACTCCTGCTACGGCGACGGCTTTTGGTACGAGGGCTGGGAGGGCCATTTCGAGCTTGTGAAGCTCAACCTGCAAAATCCCGCCGTGGTCGATTACCTGCTTGAGTCCGTGCGTCGCTGGGCCGAGGTCTTTGGCGTCGACGGCCTGCGCTTGGACGTTGCCTATATGCTCGACCGCGACTTCATGCGCCGCCTGCACGCCTTTACCCGTGAGCTCAAGCCCGACTTTGTGCTGATCGGCGAGACGCTCCACGGCGACTACAACCAGATCGTCAGCGACGAAATGCTCGACTCCTGCACCAACTACGAGTGCTACAAGGGCCTGTACTCCAGCTTTAATTCGGTCAACATGTTCGAGATCGCGCACTCGCTGCACCGTCAGTTTGGCGGTGACCCGTGGTGCATCTACCGCGGCAAACACCTGCTGTCGTTTGTCGACAACCACGACGTGCCGCGCCTAGCAAGCATCCTCACCGACAAGTCGTGCCTGCGTCCCGCCTATGGCATGCTGTTTGGCATGCCGGGCATCCCGTGCGTCTACTACGGCAGCGAGTGGGGGATTGCCGGCGAAAAGGGCGGTCCCGATGGCGACTGGGCGCTGCGGCCTGC
Source organism: Collinsella aerofaciens (assembly GCF_963360655.1). Classification (NCBI taxonomy): domain Bacteria; kingdom Bacillati; phylum Actinomycetota; class Coriobacteriia; order Coriobacteriales; family Coriobacteriaceae; genus Collinsella; species Collinsella aerofaciens. The sequence goes on along the minus strand of NZ_OY725717.1, from coordinate 555,325 downwards.
GCTCGATAAGCCTGCGCCCAACGAGCTGACGACCTTCATCAAGCAGCTCGCGCACCTGCGCTCGACCGACGACGCGGCGGCCCGTGCTCTCAACTACGGCGCGTACCGCAACGTGGTGATACAGAACAAGCAGCTGCTGTTCGAGCGCGCCTGCGATGACGCGACGGTACTCGTGGCGGTCAATGCCGTGAACGAGCCCTATACCTTCACCGCCGGCGAGCTCAACGGTTCCTTCGTCGACCTGCTTGCCGACGACGTGCCCACGGTCGAGCTGCCGGGCTCCCTTGAACTTGCGCCCTATGAGGTGCGTTATCTGCTGAGGGTCTAGCTCGTGGCCGCGACGGACGAGGGCTATCAACATATTGAGCATGGGTTTGAGCCCGTGTTTGACGAGCGCTCGCGCGTTTTGGTGCTGGGGTCGTTTCCCTCGGTGCTCTCGCGCGCCAATGCCTTCTACTATGGCAATCCGCAGAACCGCTTTTGGCGCGTGATAGCCGCATGCCTCGGTGTGTCCGTGCCGCCCAACGAGGGCGACCTTTTGGCAGGCAGTGAGCCTGCGACGCTCGATGCCTCGATTGCCGCCAAGCGCTCCATGCTGCTTAACGGCGGCGTGGCCCTGTGGGACGTGATCGGGAGCTGCGACATCAAGGGCTCGAGTGACGCGAGCATTCGCAACGTTGTGCCGGCACATATCGAGCGCATTGCGGGCAATGCGCCTATTGAGCAGGTGGTATGCAACGGAGGTACGGCGGGGCGCCTCTATAAGCGCTATCTACAGGAGCGGACAGGCCTGCCCGCTGTCGTATTGCCGTCAACTAGTCCCGCTAACGCGGCGTGGCGCCTAGAGCGTCTTGTTGGGCGCTGGCGCGAGGCCGTTGACTGGGGCGCTCGCTAATTTAGATATCTGATTGGGCACGGGCGCCGAGGCGTTTGATGATGGCGCGCCAGATTAGTGCGGGCACAGCGGGCCTAGCGCGCACCATGCCGTCGGCATCGACGCTACCGGCATTGCCACCGCCAAGCAGCTGCGCATGCTCAATGGAGCAGCCCATGCGCACAGCGCCCACAAGCTTATCCATCGCTTCTGAAAGTGGTCGACGCAAGAGACCCATACGCGGGGAGTGGCGAAGCGCCGCAATACCGCTGCCGGCACAGACGACAACGCCGCCACACCACAATTGGTCAAGGCGCTCACATGCCTCGTGCAGACGAACGGCGGTCCCGCGCGCCTGCTTAGCGCCCTCTTGTGCGGCTCGAATCGCGGCATAGACGCGCGTTCCCGTACCGCCAAAGCGCTCAAGCGCCTGCTCGATAGCTGTCAACGTCTCATCGTCAGCCACATCTTCAATGGCTAGCACGATGCCATCGACTGCACCGGCATCATCCGCTTCCAAATCGATCGGGCGGGGGAGCGTGGTGCCAGAAAGCTGTGCATAGGCCGCGATGGCATCCTGGAGGTCCCAAAGCAAAAACTCAAGATCGGCGCTATCGGGAATGCTGATATACGCAATGGTCTGCAACGTTTTTGGTACATCGCCGCGCGCGATCGTCTCCATGCCGCCTCCTTTCCGGTTGGTTTCCGTTTAGGTTACACCGTCTGGCGGCGCCTCGCCGCGCTATCCTAGTGCAACCCTTACGAAAGGAACGCCATGCGCCTGCCCATGAATACTTCGCTTGCCACGCTCAAGCCCTCCGGCATCCGTCGGATTAACGCGCTCGCTGCCCAGCACCCAGGGTGCATCGCGCTTGCGCTCGGCGAGCCCGATTTTCCCACGCCCGACGTGATTAGCGCCGAGGTGACCGCCGCGCTGGACCGCGGTGACACGCATTATCCGCCCAACAACGGTCGCCCTGCCCTGCGCGAGGCGCTGTCCGCATATATGGGCGACGCGGGCCTTTCGTTTTCTGCTGACGAGGTCATCCTGACCGATGGTGCGACTGAGGCCCTGTCGGCTACGTTTATGGCTATGCTCAATCCAGGCGACGAGGTCATCATCCCCACGCCGGCCTTTGGCCTGTACGAGAGCATCGTCGTGGCCAATCACGCCAAGGCGGTCTTTTTGGATACGGAGCCTGCGCAATTTCAGATCGACGAGGACGCACTTCGTGCTTGCGTGACGCCGGCGACTAAGGCCATCGTCATCTGCACGCCCAACAATCCTACAGGCTGCATCCTCAACGCGGCATCGCTCGACGCCGTGGCACACGTGGCAGAGCAGGCGGGCATCTACGTGATCTGCGACGACGTATACAACCGCCTGGTCTACGTGGACGACTACGAGCGCTTTGCCCAGCGCCACCCGGAGCTGCGTGAGCAGACGGTAGTCATCGAGAGCTTCTCCAAGCCCTGGGCCATGACCGGCTGGCGCCTGGGCTGGCTCGCGGCAGCGGCACCCGTCATCGCCGAGATCGCAAAGGCCCACCAATACTTAGTATCGAGCGCCGTTTCATTTGAGATGGACGCCGCAGCTCGAGCTCTGACCGTCGACCCCGCTCCCATGCTCGAAGTCTACCGAGCCCGCCGCGAGCGCGTACTCGAAGCCTTAAACGCCATGGGCCTCGACGTAGTAGAGCCCGCAGGAGCCTTCTACACTTTCCCGAGCATCAAAAAGTTCGGCCTAACCAGCGAAGACTTCTGCATCAAAGCCATCAAAGAGGCAAACGTAGCCCTAGTTCCCGGAAACTGCTTCGGAACCGAAGGCCATATCCGCCTCAGCTACTGCGTTTCCGACAAAGACCTGGACGAAGGCCTCCGCCGCCTGTCCACCTTCATTTCAACCTTGTAGCCCTCAGGGATGCAACACATCAGCCCACCGACATAAGGGTTATGCGTGGGGCGCGCCGGCCAACGGCAACCCTGGCTGCCCCAAAGTCAACACAGGCCGCGCCGCCAAAGGCCAGGCGCAAGCTTTTCGTAGATTCCGCACGAGCCGAAGAGCACTAAATGTGCTCTTCGTGCGAGCCCAGGACCTGACCGAGCGAAAAGCTTGCGCCTGGCCTTTGGCGGCGCGGCCGAGATGGTGGAATTGTGTGCAGTCAGGGTTGCCGTTGACCGACGCCGGGGTCCCCGCCATAATACTTTCGGTTCACGCACGAATCCGCTGCCAGAGACAGCCGGCGCAAACGGGTCTTACCCGCGAGCTTAATGGGACTTCCCGCCAGCCGAGGTGGTCGAGTAGATATGTCTTCTCGCCCCCGTCGCTCATGCAGCGCGGGGGCTTTCTTTTTGGACATGCCCCCGTCACGTCCTTGTGGCGGACCGTGCCCGGAAAGAATTCGAGGAGGTGTAATTCATGCCCCAGCAGTACAAAATCGACAAGGTTGCAGAGATCGAGTCCCGTATCGCCGAGAACGCCGGTCTGTTCGTTGTCAACTACAACGGTCTGACGGTTAAGCAGGCTCAGGAGCTGCGTCATCAGCTTCGCGAGTGCGGCGCCGAGATGAAGGTCTACAAGAACAACCTGGTCAAGATCGCCCTCAAGAACCAGGAGCAGCCCGAGATCGACGAGATTCTCGCCGGCCCCGTCGCTTATGTGTTCTACGAGACCGAGCCGGTCGAGGCCGCTAAGGCCCTTAAGGACTTCTCCGCTAAGTCCAAGGGCGTCCTTGAGATCAAGGGCGGTATCTCCGACGGCAAGGCCGTTTCCGCTGATGATGTTAAGGCTATCGCCGAGCTGCCCACCAAGGATCAGCTTCTTGGCCAGATCGCCGGTCTCATCTCCGGTTTCGCTCGCGACATCGCTGTCTGCGTCAACGGCGTTTCCTCTGGTCTCGCTCGTTCGATTCAGCAGGTCTCCGAGCAGAAGGCAGCCTAGTCGCTGTTTTCGCCCGCGGCGGCAACGCCGCACCCCTGGCGCATTCGCGCCGTGTTTTAACTGATCTCCGTGCACAGACACGGAAACCGAAAGGACTTAGAAATGGCTAAGCTTACCACCGATGAGATCATCGATGCTCTTAAGGAAATGACCCTTCTCGAGGCTTCCGAGCTCGTCAAGGCTATCGAGGACACCTTCGGCGTTTCCGCCGCTGCTCCTGCCGCTGTTGTCGCCGCTCCCGCTGCTGGCGCTGCTGAGGCCGAGGAGAAGACCGAGTTTGACGTCGTGCTCGAGGGCTTCGGCGACAACAAGATCCAGGTCATCAAGGCCGTCCGTGAGCTCACCAACCTTGGCCTGAAGGAGGCCAAGGAGGTCGTCGAGGGCGCTCCCAAGGCTGTTCTCGAGGGTGCCAAGAAGGAGGACGCCGAGGCTGCCAAGGAGAAGCTTGAGGCTGCTGGCGCTGCTGTCACCCTCAAGTAATCAGGCTTTCTCGCCAGATTTCTTTGCAGACGGGGTTCGCATTGCGAGCCCCGTCTTTTTTGTTTTTCGGTCCCTCGACATCGGTAGCTCAAACTGCCATGTTCTGTGATTTGCGTCGTATCGGGCACCCTGCCGTTGGGCAATAAAATTGCACCATTCGAGCAATAATTTGCGTTGACGGTTGATTTCCGATCTCAGCCGAACACATTGAGCAAATAGGCCATTCCCGCAGTTAGCCGAACGCCCCCGCGGCCCCTCCTGGGGTCCGGGGGCGCCGTTTTCCCAGTTGAAGGAACGGTGGAGATGTGTTTCGATGGGTCCGGTGGCCATGCTCCGCCCGCCGCCCGGCACCTCTTCCTAGACTCAGCCGGACGGTCGGTCCGTCTATTCCGTTTTCTTCCAGGCTAGGCCAGCGGGGCATCGCCCCTCTCGGCGCGCGCCCTCTCGATGAGCCCCGGCGTCAGGTCGAGATCGCCGAGCGCCACGTCCTCCACGCCGTAGGCGTCCAGCAGCGCCGCCGCGTCCTCCCCGAGCATCGCCCTGAAGGCGCGCGCGGGCGTCGAGAAGCCGAGCGCGCCGCGGGGCTCGGAGTTCACGTGCGACATGGCCAGCGCCAGGTCCGCCGGGGCGAGCCGGTCGAACCTGAGTCCGGAGCCCTTGGGCAGCAGCTTCCTTATCTCGACGTGGTTTCGCTCGCAGGCGCCCTTCTGGTCGCTGCGGCGCGGGTCGCAGTAGAACAGCCTCGTCTCGCCCGGCCCCTCGCCGAGCAGCGCCGCGATCGCCCGCTCGTCGGAGAACTCCGTGCCGTTGTCGGTGAGCACGGCGCGGAACACGCGGCGCGTCCCGTCGGCGCCGAGGACCTCCCTGATATCGCCCAGGGCGGCCGCGACGCGCCCGGCGGTCTTCTCCGCCAGCGGCAGCGCGAGCTGCAGCCTGCTGGGGCGGTGCAGCAGCGTGAGCAGGCAGGCGGAGTCCTCCCGGGCGCCCTCGACGGTGTCCATCTCCCAGGCCGCGGCGCACGCGTCCTCCCCGAGGGCGAGGAACGCGGCGTACGACCTGCGGGCGGAGTGGCGGGTCGCCGCCCGGCCGGCGGCGCGCTTCCTCGGCCTGTAGCCGACCTTGCGCCTGAGCTCCATGTTGGTCATGCCGTCGTAGCCCGCCGAGACCCAGCGGTAGATGGTCGACGGCGACAGGTCCACCGGGCCGCCGTTGCGCGCCGCCATCTGCTCGGGCGACAGCCCCCGGCGCAGGCAGTCCCTGATGGCCTCCAGCCTGGCCGCCGCGGCGGGCTCGTCGGCGTCTATCCCGCGCCTGGACGAGACGAGGACCGAGTCGGCGCACAGCTGCGCGGCCCGGGCCTCGTAGAAGACGTGGGGGCGGCGCTTGCAGCCGATCGCGCGGTACCGCCCGCACCCGTTGCAGCATCGCGGCCACGCCGCCAGGCGCGGGCAGGCCGCCGACAGGTCGGCGGAGGCGTCCACGCGCTCGCCGCGCCTGGCCTTCGGCGCCGTCACGAACCTGTGCGACGCCACCTCGGCGCTCACCGTCGAGGGCGACCTGCCCAGCTCCCTCGCGATCTCCCTGCACGACGCCCTGCGCTCCAGCATCCTCTGGACCGTGTCCCGCTCGTGCCTCGTGAGCCTTCCGTAGGCCCTCGGAACCGCCCTCGCGGAGCCACTCTTCTTCTTTCCGGACATGCCGTCCTCCGATCTCCCGGGGCCGACCGATCCGGCCCTCAGGGTATCGGGTTCCCACATTCATCCGTACATGTGCGGATGAATGTGGGAGGTGTTCGGATAAAGTCGATAATCAAGGAATTTGCGTTGACCTGCTGAAGAATTGTCTCTGCCTTGTAGCGACATATAGTTCCAGCGGTAAGATGCTTGGGTATCGCAATTTGGTCTGCGGCTGTGTGCCGCACGCATGGGGCGCTTTTGCGCCTGCGAAAGGATCTTTGAATAACATGAAGGCAATCATCCCCGCCGCCGGTCTTGGCACGCGTTTTCTGCCTGGCACCAAGTGCACGCCCAAAGAGATGCTGCCGGTGCTCGACAAGCCCGTCATTCAGTACGTCGTTGAGGAGGCGCTCGACCCCGAGGAGGTCGACGACGCCATCATCGTTACTTCTCCCGGTAAGCCCGAGCTACTGAACTACTTCCAGCCCGATCGCTCGCTCGAGAACCTGCTGCGCGAGCGCGGCAAGAACGCCTATGCCGATGCCGTCGCCCACGCTGGCGGTATGCCGGTCGACTTCCGTTATCAGTACGAGCCCAAGGGCCTCGGCCATGCTATCCGCTCTGCTGCCGACGCCGTGGCAGGGGAGAACTTCCTGGTTCTTCTGGGCGACTACGTTGTGCCTAATCGCGACATCTGCGACAAGATGCTCGCCGTTTCCAAGGAGCACGGTGGAGCTTCGGTTATCGCCGTCGCTGCTTGCTCGCCCGAGGAAGTCAGCCGCTACGGCGTTATCGCCGGTGAGCGCGTCGGTTCGCTCGAAGGCGCCGAGGACGTTGCCGATGCCGAGCCGGGCGCTGTCTGGCGTATCGGCGGTCTGGTTGAGAAGCCCGCTCCCGAGGCTGCTCCGTCCAACCTGTACATTGTCGGTCGCTACTTGCTGAGCCCGCTGGTCATGGACCTGCTGGCAGATCAGCAGGCCGGCAAGGGCGGCGAGATCCAGCTCACCGACGCCATGGCCCGTTCGCTCGACCGCGAGGCCATGTACGCTGTCGTCATCGACCCGCTCTCGGGCTACGACACCGGCAATCCCTCTGGCTGGATGGCCACCAACGCCCTCATGGCTGCAAGCGACCCCCGCTTTGCCAGCGCCTTCTGGGACGCCATTGACGAGCACGGCGGATTGATGCGCAAGTAAGCCTTCGGGCATCGACATTTACGGGCGCGGACTTCGGTTCGCGCCCGTTTTTTATAAGAGCTGCGATTGCTGGCCCTCTGTTCACAGAAAATATATGAACAGGTGTTCGATATACATGCATCTACCTGCGCATTTTCTGTCGAAAAACTTTGCTACTCCAAAAACTCAATTGCGTCAAGGCTTTTCTTGCCCAACGATCGGTACCTGATAAACTATTAGGTTGCGATAACTGGCGAAGCTATGCCTCGCCAACCCACCGAGCATTTCCGTGAAGGAGGAAAAACCTGGTGACCTACGCATACACTGCCACTGAGCGCAAGCGCGTCAGCTTCGGGAAAATCCCGGAGGCCATGGAGCTCCCCAACCTTATCTCTGTTCAAAGGGAATCCTTTGAGCGTTTTAAGGACGAGGGCCTTCGTGAGGCGTTCAAGGAATCCAGCCCCATCCAGAGCCAGAACCATGTTCTCGAGGTTACCTTCGGTGAGCATCAGTTCGGCGACCCCGCGCACACCGTCGAGGAGTGCCGCGAGAAGGACATGACCTATCAGGCCCCGCTTCTGACCGACGTCCGTCTCACCAACAAGGAGACCGGCGAGATCAAGGAGCAGCTCGTCTTTATGGGCGACTTCCCCATGATGACCGATCAGGGCACCTTCATCATCAACGGTACCGAGCGTATCGTCGTCTCGCAGCTCGTCCGCTCCCCGGGCGTGTACTACAGCTCCGAGATGGATTCGGGCAAGCAGATCTACAAGGCCCAGATCATCCCGTCCCGCGGTGCCTGGCTTGAGTTTGAGGTCGACAAGCGCGACCAGCTCATGGTCTCCATCGACCGTAAGCGCAAGCAGAGCGCCACGATGTTCCTGCGCGCCCTTGGCATCGCCGTCACCAACGACGACATCATCGAGCTGCTCGGCAACTCCGATGTGATCAAGCGCACCCTCGAGCGTGATACCGCCCTCACCCGCGAGGATGCCCTTATCGAGATCTACCGTCGTCTGCGCCCGGGCGAGCCTCCCACCGTGGACGCTTCCCGCAGCCTGCTCGAGGGCCTGCTCTTTAACCCGCAGCGCTACGATCTGGCCCGCGTCGGTCGTTACAAGGTCAACAAGAAGCTCAACCTCACCACCGAGGAAGAGGTCACGGTGCTCACCGACGAGGATATCGTCGCTACGCTGCGCTACCTGCTGTCCCTCGCCGCCGGCGAGCAGGGCTTCAAGGTCGACGACATCGACCACTTTGGCAACCGCCGCATCCGCACCGTCGGCGAGCTCGTCGCCAACCAGTTCCGTATCGGCATGAGCCGTATGGAGCGCGTTGTCCGTGAGCGCATGAGCTCCCAGGACATCGACGAGATCACCCCGCAGTCGCTCATCAACATCCGCCCGATCGTGGCCTCCATCAAGGAGTTCTTCGGTTCCTCGCAGCTCTCGCAGTTCATGGACCAGGCGAACCCCCTGACCGGTCTGACCCACAAGCGCCGTCTGTCCGCACTCGGCCCTGGCGGTCTTGCCGGCCACAAGTCCGGCTCCAGCCGCCGCACCAACGTGCCGACGGCCGTCCGCGACGTTCACAACTCGCACTACAGCCGCATGTGCCCGATCGAGACTCCCGAAGGCCCCAACATCGGCCTGATCGGCTCGCTCGCCCTCTACGCCCGCGTCAACGAGTACGGTTTCATCGAGGCTCCGTTCCGCCGCGTCGAGAACGGCGTTGCCACCGACCAGATCGACTGGATGACCGCTGACGAGGAAGAGAAACACGTCATCGCGCCGGCCAACACGCCGCTCGATCCCAAGACCAACGAGTTCATCACGACCGATGCCGAGGGCAAGCTTGTCCGCCCGCACACCGTGATCGCCCGTACCCGCGACTTCGACGGCTCCTTCGGCGCTCCCGCCGACGTGCCTGTCGAGGACGTCGACTACATGGACGTCTCGCCGCGTCAGATGCTCTCCGTCGCAGCCACGCTGATCCCGTTCCTGGAGCACGACGACGCCAAGCGTACGCTGATGGGCGCCAACATGCAGCGTCAGGCCGTGCCGCTGGTTCACCCTGCCGCTCCCTATGTCGGTACCGGCATGGAGCGTCGCGCCGCTCTGGACTCCGGCGAGGTCACCCTGGCCAAGAACGCCGGCGAGGTCATCTTTGCCGACGCTGCCAAGATCATCGTCAAGCATGCCGGCGGCATGGACGAGTATCACCTGGCCAAGTACCAGCGCTCCAACCAGTCCACCTGCATCAACCACCGTCCGCTCGTGCGCGTCGGTGACACCGTTGAGCAGGGCGAGCCCCTGGCTGACGGTCCTTCGACCGATCATGGCGAGCTCGCACTGGGCCAGAACCTCACCGTGGCATACATGCCGTGGGAAGGCTTCAACTACGAGGACGGTATCGTCGTGTCCGAGCGCCTGGTGGCCGAGGACCTGCTGACGACCATCAACATCACCCGTCACGAGATCGATGCTCGCGACACCAAGCTCGGCCCCGAGGAGATCACCCGCGAGATCCCGAACCTCTCCGAGGACATGCTTGCCAACCTCGACGAGGACGGCATCATCCGCATCGGCGCCGAGGTCGGCCCTGGCGACATCCTGGTCGGCAAGGTCACGCCTAAGGGCGAGAGCGCTCTGACCGCCGAGGAGCGCCTGCTGCGTGCCATCTTCGGTGCCAAGGCCCACGACGTCCGCGACACCTCCCTTAAGATGCCTCACGGCGCTTACGGCCGCGTCATCGATGTCGTCCGCTTTAGCCGCGAGAACGGCGACGACCTGGCCCCCGGCGTCAACGAGCAGGTGCGCGTTTACGTCGCCCAGCGTCGTAAGATCCAGCAGGGCGATAAGATTGCCGGTCGCCACGGCAACAAGGGTGTTATCTGCAACGTTCTGCCGGTCGAGGACATGCCCTACATGGCTGACGGTACCCCGATCGACGTTATCCTCAACCCGCTGGGCGTTCCTTCGCGTATGAACGTCGGCCAGCTGCTCGAGTGCCACCTTGGCTGGGCTGCTGCGTGCGGTTGGGATACCGAGCAGGCCGACTCCGACAAGTACGTCCCCGGTCCGTTCTTCACCGCGACGCCCGTCTTCGACGGCGCCAAGGAGGACGAAATCGCCGAGGTCATCCGTCGTGCCAACAAGAACATGCTCAACAAGGCCACCGCTGCCTTTGGCGATCACATGCGCCCCGAGTTCGTCACCCAGCTTGACGAGCGCGGCAAGACCCGCCTGTTCGACGGCCGCACCGGCGAGGAGTTCCGCGAGCCCATTACCGTGGGTACGTCCTACATCCTCAAGCTCGGCCACATGGTCGACGACAAGATCCACGCCCGTTCGACCGGCCCTTACAGCCTGGTTACCCAGCAGCCTCTGGGCGGCAAGGCTCAGTTCGGCGGCCAGCGCTTCGGCGAGATGGAAGTTTGGGCACTGTACGCGTACGGTGCGTCCAACGTCCTGCAGGAGATCCTGACCGTCAAGTCCGACGATACCGTGGGCCGCGTCAAGACCTACGAGTCCATCGTCAAGGGCGAGAACGTTCCTGTCCCGGGTATCCCCGAGTCCTTCAAGGTTCTCGTCAAGGAGATTCGTTCGCTCGCACTGGACATCGAGCCCATGCACGATGCCGACGAGGACGCCTCCGCCCCTGTGACCGCCGAGGAGACCTCTGCTCTCGACGACCTGGCTGCGCTCGCCGGCGTTGACGCCGACGTCGAGGCCCAGGATGCCGAGACCGACGAGGCGCCCGAGGCTGTCGCCGCCACGACCACTGATAAGGAGTAGTTGACTGTGGCAGATTTCGAAGCTACTGATTTTGACTCGGTAAAGATCTCCCTTGCCTCCGCCGACCAGATCCGTTCCTGGTCGCACGGTGAGGTTAAGAAGCCGGAGACCATCAATTACCGTACCCTCAAGCCCGAGAAGGACGGCCTGTTCTGCGAGAAGATCTTCGGTCCCGCCAAGGACTGGGAGTGCTCCTGCGGCAAGTACAAGGGCATCCGCTTTAAGGGCATCGTCTGCGAGCGCTGCGGCGTCGAGGTCACCTCGGCCAAGGTGCGTCGCGACCGCATGGGCCACATCGAGCTCGCCGCTCCCGTGTCCCACATCTGGTATTTCAAGAGCCCCACGAGCTTCCCGATGAGCCGTATGCTCGACATCAAGTCCAAGGACCTCGAGAAGGTTCTGTACTTTGCCAGCTACATCATCACCGAGGTCGACTACGAGGCTCGCGAGGCCGACGCCGACGACCTGCGCGAGGAGCTCGCCGCCGATCTGGAAGAGATCGATGCCGAGTGCGCCCGCCAGATTGAGTCCCTCAAGGAGCAGGGCAACCCCGAGAACTTTGACGAGTTCTCCGACGAGGAGCCGCTGACCCCCGAGGAGATTGCCTCTGGCATCGTCGACATCGAGGAAGAGTGCAAGGACGAGAAGCAGCTCCGCACGGACGCCTTCAACGCCTTCATGAAGCTCACCGAGCGCGACCTCATCTCTGATGAGCCGCTGTTCCGCGAGATGACCCGTTACTACTCCATGTACTTCAAGGGTGGCATGGGTGCCGAGGCCGTCCGCGACCTGCTCGCTGCCATCGACCTCCCCTCCGAGGCCGAGAAGCTCAAGGCCATCATCGCCGACGAGGACTCCCAGAAGCAGAAGCGCGAGAAGGCCGTCAAGCGCCTCGAGGTCGTTGACGCCTTCCTGAAGGGCGGCAACAGCCCCGCGAACATGATTCTGGACGTCATCCCGGTCATTCCGCCCGATCTGCGCCCGATGGTCCAGCTTGACGGCGGCCGCTTCGCTGCGTCCGACCTCAACGACCTGTATCGTCGCGTGATCAACCGTAACAACCGACTCAAGCGCCTGCTCGACCTGGACGCCCCTGCGATTATCGTGAACAACGAGAAGCGCATGCTCCAGGAGTCCGTGGACGCCCTGTTCGACAACGGCCGTCGTGGTCGCCCGGTCTCTGGTCGTGGCGGTCGCCCGCTCAAGTCGCTCGCCGAGGCCCTCAAGGGCAAGCAGGGTCGTTTCCGTCAGAACCTGCTGGGTAAGCGTGTCGACTACTCCGGCCGTTCGGTTATCGTTACCGACCCCAAGCTGCTGCTGCACCAGTGCGGTCTGCCCAAGACCATGGCGCTGGAGCTCTTCAAGCCCTTCGTCATGAAGCGCCTGGTCGAGCTTGGCAAGGTCGAGAACATCAAGGGCGCCAAGCGCGCTATCGACCGCGGTGCCACCTTTGTGTGGGATATCCTCGAAGAGGTCATCGACGGCCGCGTCGTGCTGCTCAACCGTGCACCGACCCTGCACCGTCTGTCCATCCAGGCCTTTGAGCCGGTGCTGGTCGAGGGCAAGGCTATCCACCTGCACCCGCTGGTCTGCTCGCCCTTCAACGCCGACTTCGACGGCGACCAGATGTCTGTCCACGTGCCGCTGTCCAGCCAGGCTCAGGCCGAGGCTCGCGTGCTCATGCTCTCTGCGAACAACCTGCGCTCGCCGGCATCCGGCAAGCCGGTTAACATCCCCTCGCAGGACATGATCATCGGTGTGTACTACCTCACCCAGGTCCGCGAGGGTCTGCCGGGCGAGAACCACGTGTTCTCGAGCTTCGACGACGCACTGCACGCCTATGACTGCCGCTCCGAGGTCGACATGCAGGCCAAGATCCAGGTCCGCGTGTCCGCTGCCGATGCCAACGTCATCAACGAGGACGGCACCCGTATCTTCCGCGTCAAGAACGGCAAGAACGAGTTCGTCGACTACGATGTCACCGGCAATAAGACCGCTCGCTTCGAGACCTCTATCGGCCGCATCATCTTCAACCGCCAGTGCCTGCCCGAAGACTACGAGTTCATGAACTACAAGATGGTCAAGGGCGACGTGGCCAAGCTGGTTGCCGACTGCTGCGATCGTTACCCCGAGGCCAAGGTCGGCCCGATCCTTGACGCCATCAAGTACTCCGGCTTCCACTACGCTACCCGCGCCGGCCTCACCATCTCGGTGTGGGACGCTCTCATCCCTGCCGAGAAGCAGGAGCTGCTCGACCGCGCCCAGGCCAACGTCGACCAGATCAACGAGTACTTCGAGGAGGGCTTCATCAACGAGACGGAGCGCCACATCGAAGTCGTTAACGAGTGGACCGCTTGTACCGATAAGGTTGCAGCGCTCATGCTCGACATGTTCGACGAGGAGAACCCGCTGTACATGATGGCCGACTCCGGCGCCCGTGGTTCTAAGACCCAGCTGCGTCAGCTCGGCGGCATGCGTGGCCTGATGGCAGACATGTCCGGCGAGACGATCGACCTTCCCATTAAGGCGAACTTCCGCGAGGGTCTGCTGCCGCTCGAGTACTTCATTTCGACCTACGGCGCCCGTAAGGGCCTGGTCGATACCGCATCCCACACCTCGGACTCTGGTTACCTGACCCGTCGTCTTGTCGACGTGGCCCAGGACGTCATCGTCCGCGAGGAGGACTGCGGTACGCACGAGGGCGTCACCTACAACCTCATCATCCCCGGCACCACCGACCTCAACACCGACCTCGTCGGCCGTTGCTTCATTGAGGACGTCGTGGCTCCCGATGGCACCGTGCTCTTTGAGCAGGACGGCTACATCGAGAAGGTCGCCGACATCCAGAAGATGGTCGATGCCGGCCTTAAGAAGGTCAAGCTTCGCGCGCTGCTCACCTGCCGCTCCAAGTACGGCGTGTGCCAGAAGTGCTACGGCTGGGATCTTTCCACCCGTCGTCCGGTCGCCATCGGTACTGCGGTCGGCATTATTGCCGCCCAGTCCATCGGCGAGCCCGGTACGCAGCTTACGATGCGTACCATTCACTCCGGCGGCGTCGCTGGCGTCGACGATATTACGCAGGGTCTGCCTACGGTCAGCCGTATGTTCGATATCGTCGGCAACGTCAACGAGAAGATCCTGGGTCGCGAGGCCGAGCTGGCTCCGTACTCCGGCCACCTCTCGATTAAGCCCGAGAAGTCCGAGTACGTGCTGACGCTCACCGACTCCGAGGATCACACCCGTGTCCTCGACGAGCGCCGCGTCCCCGCTTCGGTGCGCTTTATGCCCGAGATCGAGGACGGCTGCGAGGTTCGCGCCGGCGATCAGATCACCAAGGGCTTCGTCAACTTCCGTAACCTGCGCAAGCTGACCGACATCGAGTCGACGATGCACACCTTCGTCGAGAGCGTTAAGGACGTATACACCAGCCAGGGCGTCGACCTGAACGACAAGCACATCGAGGTGCTCGCACGTCAGATGCTGCGTCGCGTTCAGATTACCAACCCCGGCGACTCCAAGTACCTGCTTGGTCAGTACGTCGACCGCTACGAGTTCGCCGACGAGGTCGAGCGCGTTGCCCGTCTGGGCGGTCAGGCTCCTGTGGCCGAGCCCGTCATCCTGGGTACGCTCAAGGTCGCGTCCAACATCGACTCCTGGCTGTCGAGCGCTTCGTTCATCCGTACCGCCGGCGTCCTTACCGAGGCTGCCATCGAGGGCAAGGTCGACCACCTGCTCGACCTTAAGTCCAACGTCATTGTCGGTAAAAAGATCCCGGCTGGTACTGGCCTCAAGCCGTACGCCAACGCCAAGCTGACGTATCGCACGGCCGACGGCTACGTGGACATCGACGGCCCGGCTTCGCCCAACGCCAAGTCGCTGCCCGAGTGGGCTCCTGTGGAGCTCAAGGACCTGGACGAGCAGCTCCCGCAGCAGCTCGACTGGGCCGGCTACGACGAGTTCGGTGGTGCTGACGGTTCGTTCACCCGCAACGGCCACACCATCTCCGCCGAGAAGGCTCGCCTGTACCTGTTCGACGACCTGGGCGTGTCGCAGCGCTGGACCAACAAGTTCAGCGAGGTCGGCATCGAGACGGTCGGCGACCTGGTCGGCAAGTCCGAGGAAGATCTGCTGCGCATCGATGGTATCGGTGCCAAGGCAATCGAGGAGCTCCGTGACGGCCTCGAGGCCCACGATCTGCTCTACATCCTCGAGAACAACGACGACGTTGCCGATGAGGAAGACCTCTCGCAGTTGCTGCAGATGGTCTTTAGCCCCGACGGTCCGGACGACATCCTGCTGGGCACCTCCGCCGCGCCGACGCATCACGCCGACGCCGACGAGGAGCTCCTGGGCGCCCCGATCGACGACAAGAAGGCTCCCGCCAACGGTGCTATCAACGAGGACATGGCTTCCCTCGACGAGCTGCTCAACCAGCTCGTGGACACCGACGACGCCGAAGAGGCCAAGGACAACGACGAGGAGTAACTAGTTCCGCCGTTCTAACGAACGGCGGCGATCTCCGTCGCTGCGCGGCCCCCAGAGCTACAATCTGTCATTCAAAAGGCAGGGCATGACCAAAAGGTCAATGCCCTGCCTTTTTCATGCCACCTTGTACGCTCTGGGGGCCGCTCGCTTGCGTATGCTCAACCTGTTGCGTTCCGTCGATCCCTTGCCAATAAGGGGCAGGGTTTTTTTGGTAGGTTATTCCTGCTTGAATTTGAAACATTTCGTTCGGTCAAAGCGTATCTATGGTGAGGGCCTCAGCAAGAAACATCAGCATCACCGGGAGGTGATTATGGAAGAACAAGCATTTAGACAGGCGGTCGAGGATCACCGTGATGTCGTGTTTCGAATCGCATTGACGTATCTGCGCGATCGTGCCGATGCCGACGATGTCGCTCAAGACGTCTTTCTGAAGTTACTCAAAAGCGATGCCCAATTTGAAAGCTGGGAACATCTTCGTCGATGGCTTATTCGGGTCACGATCAATGAATGCAAATCTCTCTTTCGAAAGCCATGGAGGCGTGTGGAGGATATTGAGAACCTGGCCGATTCGCTTTCGACGGCGCAGGAGGAGACCAAGGCGGTCCTGTCAGACGTTATGCGACTTCCGGAACGATTCCGTGTTCCCATCATGCTCTATTACTATCTGGGCTTTTCGACCTCAGAGATTGCCGAGTTATTGCATGTGCCAGCCGCGACTGTTCGAACGCGTTTGGCTCGCGGCAGATCGAAGCTCAAGTTCATCCTAGAGGAGGGCGACCGTGAAATCCAATCAAATCAAGCAGGCCTTCGAGTCCGTCCAAGCCGATAGCGATCTTGCTGACCGTGTTCTTTATGCCGCTGCTGGTGAGCCGCTTCGCCGAAAGGGTCACGCGAAGCCTCTGTATGTTGCCGTGATCGGATGCCTTGCCGGAGTGCTGGCGACCGGAGGGGTCGCCTACGCCGTCGTCAATTCCAGCTATTTTGCCTCTGCCTGGGGAAACCACGGCAACGGGGATTCCATTACCTGGACCAACGGCGGCTCATCGGGAACTAAATATACCTACACCAGAGAGTTTGGCGATGGCATCGCGCCCCAAAGCCTGGAAGGCGCAGTCCAGGAGGTTAATCTGTCCGTCGAGGGCAACGGCTATACGCTTGATATCCATGAGATGGCAATCGACCAAAACGGCTGCGGAGCCGTGACGTTTACGTTGTCCAATCCAAATGGAGTTAACTACTACAAGCCAGCAGCAGAGATTGGCGAACTTGTTCTCTATGGTGAAGAAGAGCAGGGCATCGGCACGCCCGATATGAAGTTCGGCGAGGAATGGCCTGACACACGCAGCACAATTGATAAGGACACATCAAGCGATACTGTCATTAATGGCACGATGTACTTTGCCGCTATGGATCGCGAGCGAGATTTGCAACATGCTGTCACCTGGAATATCCATTGGACCGAGGGTGAAGGTGAGAGTGCGAGGCGGTTTGAGGCGTCGACACCCGAGTTCAATATTGGAGCGTACGTCGATACAAAGGAACTCCGCTCCGGTGACTCGCCTCTTGAGATTAGCCCGTTTTCCATCCAGACGCACATCGATGATTTGGGCTATGAAGCAGTTGATAATAAGCTGACCGTCAGCTACAAGGATGGATCGGAGCAGATTATCGAAGATGACGACGCAGGGGTGTTCAACTTATATTTTTCTTATGGGCGCAATAGCGGAGAGAACATCTGGGTGCCAACGAAGTTGATTGATGTCGATCAAGTTGTCTCGGTAACCCTTGAAATTGTGAGGTATACATCAACAGGGGAGACCGAAACGAAAGAGCCCTTTACCATCGTCTATTCGTAAGATTTGGGGTCGCTTCCTACTAGGGGAAGCGGCCTCTTTTGCGTTAAATGGAAACGCCGCCGATTTCCATGCGACAGATGAGAGCAGATCACCGCTGGAGCGCGACGTTTCCCCAGATAAAACCGACCAAAATAAACCTGTCCCTATTTGGAAGGGAACGTTGCCCCGACAAGCACGTCGGATTCCCGGTCCGGGCGGCCCGCTGTTTAAGTTTGTCGCGAGTTCCGCACGCAAAGGAAAGCACTTAATGTGCTTTCCGTCTTGCGCAGGACTGTAGAGCAGCAAACTTAAACAGCGGGCCGCCCGGGCCGGGAATCCGCCCCCGCGCACAGGAGGGGATTCCTTTTGTGTAGGCTTTGCGGAAATATGGCTATTTTGGGATACGCCCGGCGGCGTGGTCTGTTGACGGCACAGCTAACGCCACGTATCCTATCGAACTGCGTGTTTCGTAGGGGGATGCTGACCCCTCGATTCAAGCCGTTGCACTTTACAGAAAGCTGGAATCATTCGAGAAGGAGTACGCTTTGCCTACTATTAACCAGCTGGTTCGCCAGGGCCGTCGTTCCGTGCCCAAGAAGTCCAAGAACGCTGCTCTGCAGCACAACTCCCAGAAGCGCGGCGTGTGCACCCGCGTCTTCACCACGAGCCCCAAGAAGCCGAACTCGGCTCTTCGTAAGGTTGCCCGTGTTCGCCTTGTCAACGGCATCGAAGTTACTGCTTACATCCCGGGTGAGGGCCACAACCTGCAGGAGCACTCCATCGTGCTCGTCCGCGGCGGTCGTGTCCGTGACCTCCCTGGTGTCCGTTATCACGTCATCCGTGGCGCCTACGACGCTGCTCCGGTCCAGAACCGTATGCAGGCCCGTTCCAAGTACGGTGCTAAGCGCCCCAAGGCTAAATAAGCCAGATAACGTTTTGATACTTTCGCCGTGTGCCGCCTAAGCGCCGCACGGTAGACACTTAAGGAGATTTCACATGCCGCGTCGTGCAGCAGCTAATCGTCGTGAGGTTCAGCCTGACGCCGTTTACAACAACCGCCTGGTGACTCAGCTCATCAACAAGGTCCTTCTTGACGGCAAGAAGGCCACCGCTGAGCGCATCGTTTACACCGCTTTCGAGATCGTTGCCGAGAAGTCCGAGGGTGGCGACGCTCTCGCTACCTTCAAGAAGGCTATGGACAACGTCAAGCCCACGCTCGAGGTTAAGCCCAAGCGTGTCGGTGGCGCTACCTATCAGGTCCCGATGGAGGTCAACTCCCGTCGTTCCACCGCTCTGGGTATCCGCTGGATCGTCAACTTCTCCCGCGCTCGCAAGGAGAAGACCATGGCCGAGCGTCTCGCCAACGAGATCCTCGACGCTTCCAACGGCCTGGGCGCTTCCGTCAAGAAGCGTGAGGACGTCTTCAAGATGGCCGAGGCCAATCGCGCGTTCTCTCACTATCGTTGGTAAGTTAAGGTAAGGAACTAACATGGCTAAGCCTAAGTACAAGCTTTCCGATACCCGTAACATCGGCATCATGGCCCACATCGATGCCGGTAAGACCACCACGACCGAGCGTATTCTTTACTACACCGGTAAGACCCACAAGATCGGTGAGGTCCATGAGGGCGCTGCCACCATGGACTGGATGGTTCAGGAGCAGGAGCGCGGCGTAACCATTACCTCCGCTGCTACCACGTGCTTCTGGAACAAGGACGGTAAGGACTACCGCATCCAGATCATCGACACCCCGGGCCACGTTGACTTCACCGCCGAGGTCGAGCGCTGCCTGCGCGTCCTCGATGGCGCTGTCGCCGTCTTCGACGCCGTTGCCGGCGTTCAGCCCCAGTCTGAGACCGTTTGGCGTCAGGCTTCTACCTTCAACGTCCCCCGCATCGCCTTCATCAACAAGTATGACCGCGTGGGCGCTGACTTCTTCAATGCTATCGAGACCATGAAGGATCGTCTCGATGCTAACGCCGTGGCCGCTCAGGTCCCGATGGGCGCCGAGGACAACTTCTGGGGCGTCATCGACCTGGTCACCATGACTGCATGGGACTTCAAGGCCGACGAGAAGGGTATGACCTACCCCGAGCCGATGGACGAGATCCCGGCTGAGTTTGCCGACATCGCTGCCACCAAGCGCGAGGAGCTCCTTGACGCTGCTGCCAGCTTTGACGACGAGCTCATGGAGAAGATCCTCATGGAGGAGGACTTCACCGTCGAGGAGCTCAAGGCTGCTCTGCGCAAGGGCGTTCTGGCCAACGAGCTCAACCTCGTCTTCGTGGGTTCTGCCTACAAGAACAAGGGCGTCCAGGAGCTGCTCGACGCTGTCGTCGACTACCTGCCCAGCCCGCTCGACGTTGAGGCCGTCACCGGTACCGATCCGGACACCGGTGAGGAGATCCAGCGTCATCCTTCCTTCGACGAGCCCTTCTCCGGCCTGGTCTTCAAGATCATGACCGACCCGTTCGTCGGTAAGCTCACCTACGTCCGCGTTTACTCCGGCCGCGCCGAGTCCGGCTCCTACGTGGTCAACGCTTCCAACGGTCAGCGCGAGCGCCTCGGCCGCATCCTCGAGATGAACGCCGCCGAGCGTATCGACCGTGACGACGCTGCCGCCGGCGACATCGTCGCTTGCGTCGGCTTCAAGAACTCCACCACCGGCGACACTCTGTGCGCCGAGGGCAAGGAGATCGTCCTCGAGAAGATCGAGTTCGCTAAGCCCGTTATCGACGTTGCCATCGAGCCCAAGACCAAGGCCGAGCAGGACAAGATGTCCCTGGCTCTGACCAAGCTCGCCGAGGAGGACCCGACCTTCCAGGTGTCCACCAACCACGAGACCGGCCAGACCATCATCGCCGGCATGGGCGAGCTGCACCTCGAGATCATCGTCGACCGTCTGCTCCGCGAGTTCAAGGTTGACGCTAACGTCGGTAAGCCCCAGGTCGCCTACCGCGAGACCGCTGGTCACGACGTCGAGAAGGCTGAGGGCAAGTTCGTCCGCCAGTCCGGCGGTCGCGGTCAGTACGGCCACGCCGTCATCAAGCTCGAGAAGATGGAGGAGGGCTTCGGCTACGAGTTCGTCAACGCTATCGTCGGCGGCGTCGTGCCCAAGGAGTACATCCCGTCCATCGACAAGGGCATCCAGGAGGCCCTGAACACCGGTGTTATCGCCGGCTTCCCGGTCCTCGACGTTAAGGTCACCCTGTTCGACGGTTCTTACCACGAGGTCGACTCCTCCGAGGCCGCCTTCAAGATCGCCGGTTCCATGGCTATCAAGGACGCCCTCAAGAAGTCCGATCCGCAGCTGCTCGAGCCGATCATGGCTGTCGAGGTCGAGACCCCCGAGCAGTACATGGGCGACGTTATGGGCAACCTCTCCGGTCGCCGCGGCAAGATCGAGGGCATGGAGGATCGCAAGAACAGCAAGCTCATCCGTGCCAAGGTGCCGCTGGGCGAGATGTTCGGTTACGCTACCGACCTTCGCTCCCAGACCCAGGGCCGTGCATCTTACACGATGCAGTTCGACTCTTATGAGCCCGCGCCCAAGTCCATCGTGGACGAGGTCATGAGCAAGAACGCCTAAGTTCGAGCTCCCTGTTACGTAATCCGCGAGAACGTCTCTCGCACTCTTTGGAGGTTTAAGTTGGCTACCCAGAAGATCCGCATTCGCCTCAAGGGCTATGATCACGAGGTCGTCGATCAGTCCGCGAAGCTCATCGTCGAGACCGCTCAGAAGACCGGCGCTCGCGTTTCCGGTCCTGTCCCCCTGCCCACCGAGCGCAACCTGTACACGGTTATCCGCTCGCCGCACGTGAACAAGGACTCCCGTGAGCAGTTCGAGATGCGCACCCACAAGCGCCTCATCGACATCCTCGACCCCACCTCGGGCACTGTTGATTCGCTCATGCGTCTCGACCTCCCCGCTGGCGTCGACATCGACATCAAGCTCTAAGCGATATCGCTCATAGCTTAAAGGGCCCCGCTGCCGTTATGGCAGCGGGGCCCTTTTGTTTCAAGACTTTAGTCCGCTGGCCGCGCAGCGGCCAGCTTTAAACCACCCGCTACGCGGGTGGAGACAAACGGCTTTACAAAGCCACCCCTCCGACCGATATTGACGATTGTTCAGGCCGTCAAGAATTCGAGTCGAAGGGGTGGTCGCCATGGCCCAGAAGGCCTACAGCCTTTCCCACACGAAGTGGATGTGCAAGTACCACATCGTGTTCACGCCGAAGTATAGGCGCAAAGTGATCTACAACCAAATCAGGAGCGACATAGGGGAGATCCTCAGGAAGCTGTGCGAGTACAAGGGGATCGAGATAATCGAGGGGCACCTGATGCCCGACCACGTGCACGTGCTGCTGGCGATCCCGCCGAAGTACAGCGTCGCGAGCGTCATGGGCTACCTGAAGGGGAAGAGCTCGCTGATGATATTCGACAGGCACGCCAACCTCAAGTACAAGTTCGGCAACAGGAAGTTCTGGGCGGAGGGCTACTACGTGTCCACCGTCGGCCTGAACGAGGCGACGATCGCCAAGTACATCAGGGAGCAGGAGTCCCACGACATCGCGCTGGACAAGCTGAGCGTGAAGGAGTACGAGGACCCCTTCAAGAGGGGGTGATGCTGCCGGTTCGACCGGCGCGCCACGGGTCAAGATGCACTAGGCCTGGACGAAGTCCGGGCCCGCGCCTTTAGACGCGAGCCCGGGGCCCGTGGGTTATACCCTAAGAGCAAACCACCCTTTTTAAGGGTGGTTCTGATTTTGAGTTTAGATTTTGGGATAGCGAATTCGTCTGCCGAGCCGACGGCTGCGGCGCCCTATTCGCTCAGGGGGCGCAAGGATGCTTCTTCGAAGTGGAAGACGCACAAGCCGCTCTCGGTCTCAATGCATGCTCGGCCGCAATCGTCGACCGTTCTAAATATGCCTCGTGCCAGCTCGTCTCCAGCGGGGGAGCGGGCGATAACGTGCTTCCCGATCCAATTAAGGTGGGCGATATATTCGTCGTGGACGGGCGCGAGCGGACCGGCATCTTCTTCCTTGGCGTTGAGGCGCTCTGCCCAGGCATCTGCAGCGTCTATAACTGCGTGATAGACCTCATCGAGGAGCATGTCGACGGCAGGTACGCTCTCGTTGAGATCCGAGAGACCGATTGCCGGCAGGCCGCCATCGGGCACCTCTTGGGGCGCATAGTTCACATTGACGCCAATGCCGCAGACGGCGAAAGGTTTGCCTTCGTTATCGCGTGCGGCCTCGACCAGAATGCCGCCGAGCTTGCGTCCTCGCGCGACAAGGTCGTTGGGCCATTTAAGGCGAATCTCGTTTGCAAGACCCTGCTTTTCGAGTGCTTCGAGCACCGCTAGGCCGCTGACGGCGGCAAGACCAGAGAACTTTGCAGGATTAACGCATGGGCGCAGGACAAGCGAAAGCAATAAGTTGCCGACGGTTGAGTCCCACTTGTGCCCGCGCCGGCCGCGCCCTGCTGTTTGAGCCCGGGCGGCAAGTCCTGTGCCGTGCGGCGCCCCCTGTTTTCCTGCTTCGAGCAGGTCATCGTTGGTCGATCCGGTTACGTCGACTATCGTTAAACGAGAATCCATAACAGCTGCTACCTCCTAAGTAAATAAGGCAATCGCGCAATGGTGTCGAGAGATAGACACAATGTGAAGCCTTTGTCGCATTTGGACAATTTAATGTTAACACGTCAACAAAGACTGAAATGCGTTATCCTCTCTTGGTCGATGTAAACACGTCAACAACTCAAAGGAGGTTAGTGATGGGTTTCACGATTCTTGGAACAGGCTCGGCGCTTCCTGAGCGCAGCGTTTCCAATGACGAGCTGTCTGAGTTCCTCGATACCTCGGATGAGTGGATTTTTACCCGTACAGGCATCAAGAGCCGCCACGTCTGCACCACCGAGTCACTTGACGACCTTGCCGTAGCGGCGAGCGAGCGGGCACTCCAGGTGTCCGGAATCGACGCGAGCCAGCTGGATCTGATCGTCTGCTCGACGACGACGGGTGACCACCTTGTTCCCGCCGAGGCGTGTGCCGTTGCTGAGCGACTTGGCGCGACGTGCCCTGCCTTCGATGTCTCGGCGGCTTGTGCCGGCTTCGTATTTGCGCTCGATGTCGCCGAGGGCTATATCGCCCGCAGCCGTGCCGAGCGCGTGCTTGTTGTTGCTGCCGAGCAGATGACGCGCGCGCTCGACTGGACCGACCGTGCCACCTGCGTGCTTTTTGGCGATGGGGCAGGCGCCGCAGTGATTGAAGCTGGGGGAGACAACCCCCTTGCCGTTGAGCTTTCGACGGCGCCCGACGTCGAGACGTTGCGCGTTCCCGGTCTGGTCGGTACCTCGCCGTTTAGGGCTTCCGCAGATAGCGCGAGCGTGCTGTCCATGAACGGCCGCCGCGTGTTCAAGTTCGGCGTCAACGCCATCTGCGGCACGGTCCATAAGCTTGCGATCGATGCGGGCATTTTGGTCGAAGACATCGATCATTTTGTATTCCATCAGGCTAACGAACGAATCCTGAGCCAGGCGGTCAAGCGCCTGGGCGTGCCGGACGAGCGCGTGGTTCGCACGTTGCGCGAGACCGGCAACATTTCGAGCGCATGCATTCCGCTTGCCCTCGACCGGCTGGCAAACGCCGGTGCACTTCACACAGGCGACACCATCGCCTTGGTTGGATTTGGCGCCGGTCTGGATATAGGTGGCTATCTGCTTCGTTGGAAGTAGTCGCACATAGGAAATAAAAACGCCCCTAGGGCACAAACAAAGGAGAACTACCATGGCAGATCAGAAGACCTTCGAGCGCGTTTGCGACGTTATCCGCGAGACCGCCGGTCTTGACGATGTCGAGATGAAGCCCGAGTCCACGCTCGAGGAGATTGGTCTCGACAGCCTGGGCACCGTCGAGATCCTCGTTGCCGTCGAGGACGAGTTTGGCATTGAGCTCGATACCGAGGAGAACCCCAAGACGGTCGGCGAGTTCGCCGATACGGTCGAGGCGGCATTGGAGAAGTAGAGATGCTCAAGACTCCTCTCTGCGATCTGCTCGGCATCGAAAAGCCCGTGTTCCAGGGCGGTATGGCCTGGATTGCCGATGCCTCGCTGGCGTCCGCAGTGTCCGAGGCGGGTGGCTTAGGCATCATCGCGGCCATGAACGCCGACGCCAACTGGCTTCGCGACCAGATTCATGAGCTGCGCGCCAAGACGGATAAGCCCTTTGGCGTCAACGTCATGCTCATGAGCCCGTTTGCCGACGAGGTCGCGCAGGTCGTGATTGACGAGCGAGTGCCGGTTGTCGTGACGGGCGCCGGCAATCCCGCCAAGTACATGAAGGCGTGGAACGAGGCGGGCATCAAGGTCATCCCGGTCGTTGCCTCGGTGGCGCTGGCGCGCCTCGTGGCACGTCGTGGAGCCACGGCGGTTGTTGCCGAGGGTACCGAATCGGGCGGCCATATTGGCGAGACCTCGACGATGGCACTGGTGCCGCAGGTCGTCGATGCGGTTGACATTCCCGTCGTGGCCGCCGGCGGTATTGCCGACGGCCGCGGCGTGGCGGCCGCCTTTATGCTGGGCGCCGAAGGCGTGCAAGTGGGTACGCGCTTTCTGGTCGCAGACGAGTGCACCGTCTCGGAGCAGTACAAAGAGATGGTCCTGAAGGCCAACGACACCTCGACGCGTGCGACCGGCCGCTCGACGGGACACCCGGTGCGTGCCCTCAAGAGCCCCTTCACCAACGCCTACGCCAAGAGCGAGGCGGCGGGCGTAAGCATCGAGGAGCTCGGGGCCATGGGTACGGGCGCCCTTCGCAAGGCCGCCAAGGACGGCAATTACGAAGAGGGTTCGTTTTTGTGTGGACAGATTGCCGGCATGGTCAACGAGTGCCAGAGCGCACGTGAAATCGTCGACGACCTGGTCGATGGTGCCGAGCACGTCCTGAAAGGTGCGTGCGCATGGGTAGCGTAGCGTTTCTGTTTGCCGGCCAGGGCGCCCAGCACCCCACGATGGGCGTCGACCTGATTGAGGCATCGCCGGCGGCCGCCGAGGTGTTCGCCATTGCCGACGAGGTGCGCCCGGGGACCAGCGAGCAGTGCCGGAGCGCCTCGAAGGAGGAGCTCTCGCAGACCGAGAACACGCAGCCGTGCGTGTTCGTTCACGACCTGGCAGCGGCTGCCGCCCTGCGTGAGCGCGGCGTGGTACCTACCGCCTGTGCAGGTTTTTCGCTGGGCGAGGTCGCCGCGCTCACCTTTGCGGGGGCATTCGATACGCGAGCAGGCTTTGAGCTCGTGTGCGAGCGCGCGGTGCTGATGGCCGCGGCTGCCGAGCGCCATCCGGGCGGCATGCGCGCCGTCATCAAGCTCGATGCGGAGCAAGTCGAGGGCTTGGCAAAACAGGCCGGCGAGGACTGCTGGCCGGTCAACTACAACAGCCCGCAGCAGACGGTTGTTGCCGGAGCGCCCGAGGCGCTGCAGGAGCTCGACGTCCTAGTAAAAGAGGCAGGTGGCCGCGCTATGAAAGTCGCGGTGTCGGGTGCATTTCATAGCCCCTATATGGCCGAGGCGACTGAGGGGCTGGCGACGTATATCCAAGACGGCCACGCGCCGTCTCCGCTGCTGATTCCGGTCATGGCAAACATGACGGCGGCACCCTATCCGGCGGACCCGCGAGCGGCATCGGATGTCCTCGGCAACCAGGTGAGCCATGCCGTTCGCTGGGTCGACACGCTGCATGCTCTGCAGGATCAGGGCATCGACACGTTTATTGAGGTCGGCCCCGGCAAAACGCTGTCGGGCCTGGTCAAGCGCACGCTGAGCGACGTTCGCGTGTATTCGTGCGAAACGGCCGAGCAGGTCGCAGCTATTGCCGACGAGCTCGCATAGTCCACAGTGCTGTAACCCGAAAGGAATGACATGGGCAACTTGAACAACGGCACGCTCGAGCTCAACGACTCGCGTCGCGTGGCACTGGTCACGGGTGGCTCGCGCGGTATCGGCCGCGCCTGCGCTGTCGGTCTGGCGGAGGACGGCTTTGATATCGCCGTCGTCTATGCCGGTGGCGTCGATGCGGCGCGCGAGACGTGCGAAGCCTGCAAGGCGGTTGGCGCCGCGGCACGCGCATATCAATGCGACGTGGCCGACCCCGCTGCCGTCAACGCGTGCGTGGAAGCGGTCCTCAACAACTTTGGCTCCATTTGGGCGCTCGTCAACAACGCCGGCATCACGCACGATGGCCTGCTCATGCGTATGGGCGACGATGCCTTCGACCGCGTGCTCGATGTCAATCTCAAGGGAACATTCAATATGACGCGCGCGCTCACCAAGACCTTTATGCGCCAGCGCGGCGGTTGCGTCGTCAACATGAGCTCGGTCGTGGGCCTGATGGGCAATGCCGGGCAAGCCAACTACGCTGCCTCCAAGGCGGGCGTGATCGGCCTGACTAAGGCGGTGGCGCGCGAGCTTGCGCCCCGCGGCGTACGAGTGAACGCGGTCGCCCCCGGGTTTGTCGAGACGGATATGACGGCAAAGCTCTCGGAGAAGGTTCGCGCGGCAACCGAGGAGCAGATTCCCCTAAAGCGCATGGCGCGCCCCGAGGAAGTGGCCGGCGTGGTGCGCTTTTTGGCGAGCGATGCGGCTGCCTACATTACGGGCGAGGTCGTACGCGTCGACGGCGGAATGGCGATGTAGAAACCAGGGCCGAAGAACGGCTTGGATGAGGAGACCATGATGGAACAGAGAGTTGCAATCACCGGCATCGGTGCCGTATCGCCGCTCGGCAACACCGCGCTTGCCACCTGGGCGGCCATGTGCGCCGGTACGTGCGGCATCGGACCGATCACGCACTTCGATACCGATGCGTTTACCGTCAAGGTGGCGGCCGAGGTCAAGGGCTTTGACGGCAACGAGTACTTTGGCAAGCGTAACGCCAAGCATCTGGACCCTTGCGTTCAGTTTGCGATGGCGGCTTCGGACGAAGCCATGCACGATGCGGGCTTTGATGTCGAAGGCGCCATCGATCGCGAGCGCCTGGGCGTCTACGTGGGCTCGGGCGTGGGCGGCATGACGACGCTCGTCGACAACGTCCATACGATTGCCGAACGTGGGCCCCGCCGCGCATCGCCCTATATGATCGCGATGATGATCCCCAACATGGCATCGGGCAATATCGCAATCCGCCACAAGGCAAAGGGCCCGACCCTGCCCGTGGTGACCGCGTGCGCAACCTCGGCCCATGCGGTGGGCGAGGCGTTCCGCGCCATCAAGCACGGCTATGCCGACGCGATCCTCGCGGGCGGCGCCGAGGCGGCCATTATCCCCGATGCCGTTGCGGGCTTTACGTCCTGCCGCGCATTGACCACCAACCCCGATCCCGCGACGTCTTGCCGCCCGTTCGATGCAGACCGCGACGGCTTTGTGATGGGCGAGGGTGCCTGCGTGCTCGTGCTCGAGAGCATGGAGCATGCGCAGGCCCGCGGTGCGCACATTTATGCCGAGGTCGTGGGCTACGGCAACACCGATGATGCCTATCACATCACGAGCCCTGATCCCGAGGCTGCCGGCATTGCCCGCGCGATATCGCTGGCGGTGACCGAGGGCGACGTCAGGCCTTCCGAGGGCCTCTACATCAATGCCCACGGCACATCGACCAAGCTCAACGATTCGTCCGAGACGGCGGGCATTAAGCGTGCGCTCGGCGAGGACGCGGCGCGCGCCGCGCACGTCTCGTCGACTAAGTCGATGACCGGCCACATGATCGGTGCCACGGGCGCCATCGAGGTCATGGCCTGCGCCATGGCGCTCGAGCAGGGCGTGGTGCCGCCGACCATTAACTACCACACGCCCGATCCCGCCTGCGATCTTGACTACACGCCCAATCGCGCGGTTCGCGCTGACCTTACCTGGGCGCTTTCGACCAACCTGGGCTTTGGCGGACACAACGCCGCCATCGCGCTGCGTAGATATACGAGGAGCTAGAGCATGGATTCCAAAAGACTTGCCGAGATAGCCGATGTTATGGAGGACCGCGGCCTCACGCGCGTACGCGTTGAGGAGCCCGATGGCACCGCGGTCGAACTCGAGCGCGCGAGCGCCGCACAGCCGGTTGCCGTGCCCATGCCCATGCCGAGCGCTATGGCCGCTCCAGTTGCAGCTCCCACAGTCGCGCCTGCCGCACCGGAGCCCGCCGCGCAGACACCTGCCGCCGCACCGGAGCCCAAGGGCACCGAGGTGACCGCTCCCATGGTCGGCGTTTTCTATGCTGTCCCGGCGCCGGGCGACGAGCCGTTTGTGCACGTGGGCTCTAAGGTCAAGGCCGGCGAGACCCTCTGCATCATCGAGGCCATGAAGGTTCTCAACGAGGTGACGGCAGAGGCGGATGGCGAGGTTCTCGAGATCTGCGTGGCCGACGGCGACCTCGTGGAGTTTGGCAGCTGCCTCATGAGGATCGGATAGGTGATATCCATGAACAAAGAAGAGCTTAAAGAACTGTTACCGCATCGAGAGCCGATGCTTTTGCTCGACGAAGCCGAGCTGGTGGGCGACGAGGCCCACGGCAAGATCACGATTACGGGCGACGAGTACTTTTTGCAGGGGCATTTTCCGGGAAACCCGGTGGTCCCCGGCGTGATCCAATGCGAGATGCTCGCCCAGAACTGCTGCGTGCTGCTGATGGGCGATGAGGAGGCGCGCGGCGCGACGCCGTTCTATACGAGCCTCGATAAAGTGCGCTTTAAGCGTCCGGTGCGCCCGGGCGACACGGTGGATCTAGTGTGCTCCATCACGCGTGCGCGCGGGCCGTTCCGCTTTGCGACGGGTACTGCGAGCGTCAACGGTGAGGTTTGCTGCCGCGCCGATATGTCTTTTGCACTCATGCACGAAAGTTAAGGAAGGCTTCATGTTCGACAAAGTGCTCATCGCCAACCGCGGCGAGGTCGCGGTCCGTGTTATCCGCGCGTGCCGCGATATGGGCATCAAAACCGTCGCCGTCTATTCCACGGCCGATGCGGACGCGCTGCACGTGCAGCTTGCCGACGAGGCGTATTGCATCGGCGGTCCGCGCCTTGCCGAGAGCTACCTCAACGACGATGCCGTGCTCACCTGTGCCGTAAAGTCGGGCGCCAAGGCAATTCATCCCGGCTATGGCTTTTTCTCCGAGAAGGCGAGCTTCGTGCGCGACTGCGACAAGTATGGCCTGGCGTTTGTCGGTCCTTCGGCCGAGGTGATCGATAGCATGGGCGACAAGGACGCCGCGCGTCGAACGGCTGCCGCGGCGGGTGTGCCCATCGTGCCGGGCTGCGATTTGCTCAAAAGCCCCGAGGAGGCAACGGCCGAGGCCGAGCGCATTGGCTGCCCCGTGCTTATTAAGGCGCGTGCAGGCGGTGGTGGTCGCGGCATTCGTAAGGTCGAGCGCGTGGAAGATGCGGCAAAGGCGTTCATCGAGGCGCGTGCCGAGGGCGAGGCCGTTTTTGGCGACGGCGAGTGCTACATGGAGAAGTTCGTCGCGCCGGCGCACCATGTCGAGGTGCAGATTATGGCCGATAAGCAGGGCCATGTGTTTTCGCTCGGCGAGCGCGAGTGCTCGGTGCAGCGTCGCAACCAAAAGCTAATCGAGGAGAGCCCCGCACCGTGCCTCGACGGACACGACGACATTCGTGCTCGCATGCACAAGGCAGCGCGTGACCTGGCTCGTGCCGTCGGCTACGAAGGAGCCGGTACCATCGAGTTCCTGTATTCGGACGACGGCAATTTCTACTTTATGGAAATGAACACGCGCTTGCAGGTGGAGCATCCGGTTACGGAGTTTGTGACCGATACCGACTTGGTCAAGTGGCAGCTGCGTGTGGCGGCCGGCCAGCCTCTGCCTTTTGAGCAGGAAGACATGCCGATCCGCAATCACGCCATGGAGTGCCGCATCAATGCCGAAACGCCGGACTTTCTGCCGTCATGCGGAACGGTTACCGCGTTGCGTGTGCCGGGTGGTCCGCGCGTGCGCTGGGATTCCGCCATGTTTACCGGTGCGAAAGTTCCGCCGTACTACGACTCCATGCTCGGCAAGCTCATCGTGTGCGCGCCCACGCGTGACGGCGCCATTCGCAAGATGCGCTCGGCCCTGGGCGAGCTCGTGATTGAGGGCGTGAGCGAAAACAGCGAGCTTCAACTCGACGTGCTGGCAAACGATGAGTTCTTGTCGGGCATGTACCACACCGATCTGATGGGGCATCTCTATGCTGATGAATAGAAAAGCGAAGACGGTCAACGTCCTCGAGGGGCCGATGACCGAGTCGTGCGCCGAGTTTCCCGCGCGCCACGTGTTTATCAAGTGCCCGGAGTGCCGCCGTGTGATCGATGAGGCGCGCCTGCACGACAACCTCGAGGTCTGCCCTCGTTGCGGCAAACACTTTCGCGTGAGCGGTCGCGCGCGCATGCGCATGACGGTTGACGAGGGCACGTTTGAGGAATGGGATGCCAATCTGGCGCCGGAGGACTTCCTCTCGTTTCCCGGCTATGCCGACAAGCTCAAGAGCGTGAGTGAGCGTTCGGGCGAGCGCGATGCCGTTGTGTGCGGCAGGGGCAAAATCTGCGGTTGCGATACGGCACTCTTCTTTATGGATGCCAACTTTATGATGGGCTCGATGGGCTCCGTGGTGGGCGAGAAGATCTGTCGCGCATTTGAGCGTGCGACCGAGCTGGGATTGCCGGTTGTCGGCTTTACCGTTTCGGGCGGCGCGCGCATGCAAGAGGGCGTGACATCGCTTATGCAGATGGCCAAGATTTCTGCGGCGGTTAGGCGCCACAGCGAGGCGGGCGGCCTGTATATCACGGTGCTCACCGACCCCACGACCGGAGGCGTAACCGCGAGCTTTGCCATGGAGGGCGACATTATCCTGGCCGAGCCCGATGCCCTGACGGCGTTTGCCGGCCCGCGCGTGATCGAGCAGAACATGCACAAGCGCCTGCCCAAGGGA
Organism: Collinsella aerofaciens; assembly: GCF_963360655.1. Taxonomy (NCBI): domain Bacteria; kingdom Bacillati; phylum Actinomycetota; class Coriobacteriia; order Coriobacteriales; family Coriobacteriaceae; genus Collinsella; species Collinsella aerofaciens. The sequence goes on along the minus strand of NZ_OY725717.1, from coordinate 524,093 downwards.
TTCCAGCGCTCCGAGTTTTTGCTGGAGCACGGCTTTTGCGATGCCGTTGTTCCGCGTGGCGAGATTGCGCTCACGGTAGGCGAGTTGCTGGCGCTGCACGAAGGGCACGCGCCCGGCCTGGGGGCACCGCACGAGATTGTGCATACGGGTCGCCGCGGCAAAAAGCTGGGGCACTTGTTTAAGCGCTCGGCCGCACCAAAAACCGCGCTCGAGATTGTCAAGCAGACCCGCTCGGCAGATCGCGCCACGGCGGGCGAGATGATCTCGCTGGGCCTGGATGGATTTGTGGAGCTGCACGGCGACCGCTACTTTGGCGACGACGCTGCTGTGGTGGCTGGCATTGGCTGGAAAGACGGACGCCCCGTAACGGTCATCGCCATCGAGCGCGGCACCACGACCAAAGAGCGCATGCGTCGCAACTTTGGTATGGCACATCCCGAGGGCTACCGCAAAGCGCGTCGCCTTATGCGCCAGGCCGAAAAGTTTGGTCGACCGGTTCTGTGCCTGGTCGATACTTCGGGCGCGTTTTGCGGCATCGGTGCCGAGGAGCGCGGCCAGGGCGAGGCGATTGCCCAGAATCTCATGGAGATGAGCGGCCTTAAGACACCGATTGTCTCGGTGGTGACAGGCGAGGGCGGCTCTGGTGGCGCGCTGGCGCTGTCCGTGGCCGACCGCATCCTGATGCTCTTGAGCTCCGCCTATTCGGTCGTGAGCCCCGAGGCCTGTGCGTCGATCCTGTGGAAGGATACCGAGCGCGCGAATGAGGCCGCCGAGGCGCTTAAGCTCACGTCCCCCGATCTGCTGACACTCGGCATCATCGACGGCATTGTTGACGATAGGGGCCTGTCGCATGAGGAGATCGCCGGTGCCGTCATGTCCTCGGCATTCGATGCCTTCGATGCGCTTGGGCGGCTCGACGACGCGACCCTCACAAACCTTCGCTACGAAAAGTACCGCGCAATCGGTCAGTACCGCACGATGTGACAAAGGGACAGCCCGCATGTCGCATTGGGAAAGGCGTTCCATGCCACAAGTTTCTAACACCTCGTTTACAACGACGGTTTCATCAAACGCCATGGCCGTGGTGGACTATCTGTCCAAAAGCATGATGTCGGCACTGCCCTTTATTGTCTGCGCGGCGTTGTTCCGCACCGTCGCCGTCATTATGGGCGAGGGCATGCTTGGCCTGTGGTCTGCCGATTCTGAAATCTATCGCCTGTTCTACAGTTGGCTCTATAACGCCGGCTACTACTTTTTGCCCATCTATCTTGGTTGGGCGGCCGCCCGCCAGCTCGGTTGCTCGGAGCAGCTGGGCATGATGCTGGGCGGCGTATTGATTGCGCCCGATCTACTCAAGCTTGTCGATGCCGCATCGACGACGGGGGCATCGATGACTTCCGTATATGGTCTGCTTCCCGCGCCGGTCAACGATTACACGACGACTGTTATTCCGGTTCTTATCTCGGTACCCGTGCTATGGCGGGTGGAGTGTTTCTTTCAGCGCGTTATCCCTAAGGCCGTGGCGTTTTCGTTCGTTCCGTTTGCGACCATGCTTGTCATGGTTCCGGTTTCGCTGTGTATTACGGCGCCGGCGGGCAGCTATCTGGGCATGCTGTTGGGCCAGCTTATGTTTATGCTTGGCAATTCCGGTGGCATCGTGTCGCTGCTCACGCTCATGGGGCTTGCCGCGGGCTGGGAGTTCCTAAAGATAGCGGGCGTCAGCAACGTCGTTCTATCGCTTGCGTACGCGCAGTTTATGAGTGTGGGAACGGATTCGTGCATCCTGATTGCCGCGACGATGGCGACGTTCGCCGTTTGGGGCATGCCTTTTGGCGCGTCGCTCCGCGTTGCGGATAAGGACGAGAAGGCGCTCATGCTGGGCTACTCAATCTCGGGTGTTCTTGGCGGCGTAAGCGAGCCGGCGCTGTACGGTTGCGGCTTTAAATATGGCAGGTGCCTGACGTGCATGGCCATTGGCGGCGCCGTCGGAGGCCTTGTTGCAGCCGTGGGCCACGTTACGGCCTATACCATCGGCATGACGAATGTCCTCATGGTCATTGGCTTTGCCACGGGCGGCATCTCGAACCTGCTGTGGTGCTGCGCTGCCGGCGGTGTGGCATTTGCGGTGTCTGCGGCGCTGAGCTACTGCTTTGGCGTGGTGCCGGCGAAGGGACAGACGATGGGGGACGGAGCCGATTCACCCGAAACCTCGAAGAGCGTGGCCGAAGTAAGCGCGTAAACCTGTGCGACACAAGGACGATTCCTTTGCCATGCTCCAAGGCCGTGGCCCGTGTGGGTCGCGGCCTTTTTGTATCTGAAGGACAAAGTGGCTACACTACAATCCGTTTGAGCAATAGATATATATAGGCAGTACCGTGGGGGCTGATGAAGATGGTCGAGTGGATCGTTCGTCGTGCGCAGGGCGACCGTGCGCGCGTGGGCACGTTGACGGGCATGGTGTGTATTCTCGCTAATGTTGCGCTTTGTGCTGCGAAGGGCGCAATTGGTGTGCTGTCGGGATCGGTTTCGATTGTGGCGGATGCCATGAACAACCTGTCCGATGCCAGCTCGAATATCGTGAGCGTGCTGGGCTTTAAGCTGGCGAGCAAGCCGGCGGACCCCGAGCATCCTTACGGACATGGCCGCTACGAGTATCTCTCGGGTCTGGTCGTGGCGGCGCTCGTGCTGCTGATCGGCGTTGAGCTGGTGAGGTCCTCGGTTGAGCGCATCATCCACCCCGAACCTGTCGAGTTCTCGCTTGCCCTGGTGGCAGTTCTAGTGCTTTCGATGGTCGTAAAGCTCTGGATGGCGGCCCTCAACCAAAAGCTCGGCGATCGCATTGAGTCCGAGACGCTGCATGCGACCGCGCAGGATTCCAAGAACGATGTCCTTGCCACAGGCGCCGTGCTGGCATGTGCGATTGTTTCGCAGGTGACGCACATCAATCTTGACGCATGGGTTGGCCTTGCCGTTGGCGCCTATATTGGCTGGAGCGGCCTTGAACTTATTCAAGATACGGTGAGCCCGCTTTTGGGTCAGTCGCCCGATCCTAAGCTGGTCAAGCACATTCGAGACAAGATCATGAGCTATCCCGGCGTTTTGGGCGTTCACGATTTGATGGTTCACGACTACGGTCCGGGCAGGAAGTTTGCAAGTGCGCATGCCGAGATGGCGGCCGAGGCCAGCCCGCTGGAAAGTCACGACACGCTCGATAACATCGAGCAGTCGTTTAGGAACGAAGACGGCATGATTGTCACACTTCACTACGACCCCATCGTGACCGACGATCCCAAGGTGGCAAGCATGCGTTTGCGCATTAACGCCATGGCTCAACAAATCGATAGCCGCCTTTCGATTCACGATTTGCGTTGCGTGCCGGGCCCTACGCACACCAACGTGATCTTCGACTGCGTGCGTCCCTCGGATCTGCAGATGAGTGCCGAAGACTTAAAGCACGCGCTGGCACAACGGGTCGAATCGGAATACCCCAGGTCGATTGCCAAGATTACGATCGACGAAGACTACGTAGGACATACCCACGAGTAAGGCTGTGCCGGCAAAGCAGGTTATGCAGAAGGGGAGAGCATGAAGAAGCTGTATCTACTCCGCCACGGTCAGACGGAGTTCAACGTCAAAAAGCTGGTCCAGGGTCGCTGTGATTCACCGCTCACCGATCTGGGCCGTCAGCAGGCACGGGCAGCGGCCGCATGGCTCAAAGCCCACAGCGTCGTCCCCGACAAAGTGGTCTCATCACCCTTAGGCCGAGCCATGGACACGGCAAGTCTTGTCGCATGCGAACTCCTCGGTCCGGACGCAGCAGTCGAGCCCTGCGAAGGCATCATCGAGCGCTGCTACGGCACCTTCGAAGAAGGCCCGCACGACGCGCTACCCACCGACGTCTGGGATCCGGGCGAGGACCTGGTCCCCTTCGGAGGAGAAGGAAGCCAAGCGCTGCAAGAACGCATGTTAGGCACCCTCACCAATCTCATGGGCTCCGAGGGCATCGAAACCCTCCTAGCAGTAAGCCACGGCAGCGCCAGCCGCCAATTCATCAAGGCTGCAGCCCCAGAGGGCTTCGAGCTCCCAGCAAAACTCCCCAACTGCGCCATCATGATCTTCGATTTCGATGAGGCAAAGCCACAAGCAGAAGGCGAACCGTCCCAATGCAAGTTCACCCTCCAGCAAATAGTGGACCCCCAACAAAGTCATTAGCCTGAGCGAGCAAGGTTTAGCAGACATCAACGTGGCGTTCCCAGTGTGCGGCGGAGGGGGCGGGCCTGAGACATATTAAGGTTGTCGCGAGTTCCGCACGAACAGGAGAGCAATTAATGTGCTCTCCGTCGTGAGCAGGACTGTAGAGCAGCAACCTTAATATGTCTCAGGCCCGCCCCCTCCGCCGCACACTGGGAACGTGCCACGCACTTTACCTGCGTAAACAATGTGAGTGAAATATGAATCTCGATGGATACGCCCGCAGCCGTGTATACTAAACAGCTGTGTGAAACCAGGGGAGTATTCTGGCTGGACAAAATGCCTGCTTAATAGGGTTGTCAGGTAGTCCGGGCGAAATACAAGGCTGGGGAGCACGTCGTGTAAGTAGTGGTCCTCTAGGGGCGTACGCTCGGTGGTGTACGCATTGTCCCAAGACCACGCGAGAGTTGGGATCATATCTTGATCAGCATGATTCTCGGCCGCAAGATTGGCATGACCCAGGTTTGGGACGAGGACGACAACGTCGTTCCCGTCACGGTCATCCAGGCTGGCCCCTGCGCTGTCTCGCAGGTTAAAACTCAGGCAACCGACGGCTATGACGCCGTCCAGATCGGTTTCGGCGACATCAAGGCCAAGAACGTGAACAAGCCCATGGCTGGTCACTTTGCCAAGGCTGGCGTCGAGCCTGTCCGCTTCCTTCGTGAGGTCCGCGTCGAGAACGGCGAGGAGCACAAGGTCGGCGAGGTCGTCACCGTCGCTGATTTCGCTGATGTCGAGAAGGTCGACGTCATCGGTACCTCCAAGGGTAAGGGCTTCCAGGGTCGCATCAAGCGCTGGGGTCAGCGCCGCGGTCCTATGACGCATGGTTCTCACTTCCAGCGTCACCCCGGTTCTATCGGTCAGTGCGCCTATCCTGCACGCGTCCTCAAGGGCGTCAAGATGGCCGGTCACATGGGTAACGAGCGCGTTACCGTCAAGAACCTTTCCGTTGTCCGCATCGATGCCGAGCAGAACCTCATCTTGGTCAAGGGCGCTGTCCCGGGTGCCAAGAATGGTCTCGTCGCCATCCGTATGGCCTAAGGGCCCAGCCCATTTAGCCCAGCGTCATACCAAGGAGAACACTTAAATGGCAAAGTTTGAAGTAAAGAACAGCGAGGGCAAGAAGGTCGCCGAGGCCGAGCTCGCCGCTGAGGTGTACGGCATCGAGCCGAACATCCACGTTATGCACCACATCGTCAAGTGCCAGATGGCCTCTTGGCGTCAGGGCACCCAGTCCGCTAAGGGCCGCTCTGAGGTTTCCGGTGGCGGCAAGAAGCCTTGGCGTCAGAAGGGCACCGGCCGTGCCCGCCAGGGTTCCATTCGTGCTGCCCAGTGGCGTCACGGTGGCGTTGTCTTCGCCCCCAAGCCCCGTTCCTACGCTAAGCGTATGAACAACAAGGAGGTCAAGCTGGCTATGCGCTCCGCGCTGTCCGCCAAGCTGGCCGATGGCGAGCTCGTGCTCGTCGACGACTACGGCTTCGAGAAGCCTTCCACCAAGGCTGCCGTTGCCATGCTCAAGGCTCTCGGCCTTGAGGGCAAGCGTCTGACCATCATCGTTCGCGATGAGGACGTCAACGCCTACCTGTCGTTCCGCAACATTCCCAAGACGTTCATCATCACCGCCGACGAGGCCAACACCTACGATCTCGTCAACAACAACGCTGTGCTGATGCCCGCCGACATCGCCGCTCACTTCGGGGAGGTGCTTGCTTAAATGACCGCCCACGAGATCATCATCCGTCCGATCGTGTCCGAGCGTTCCTTCTCCGGCATGGAGCAGAACAAGTACACGTTCGAGGTCGCCAAGGATGCTAACAAGTATCAGATCAAGGACGCTGTCGAGGAGATCTTCGGCGTCAAGGTCGTTCGCGTGAACACCCTGACGGTCAAGCCCAAGACCAAGCGCGTGCGCTATGTCGCCGGCAAGACCCGTTCTTGGAAGAAGGCCATCGTCACGCTGGCCGAGGGCGACACCATCGAGGTCTTTGGCAACCAGGCCTAAGACTCGCTGCTGTTGAGTGAGCTCATGCCTCCCAAATAGGGGAGGCGAGAGCTCAAGGTTTTGGGCGTATAAAATGGACACGCCCGGAACCGTGTATACGTCCGGTGTCATCGCACCCGAGGCAGAACCTCGAATCCCTGTCTGCGATGGCTAACGGATTCCTATTGAAAGGGATTGTAATGGCTGTAAAGCACCTTAAGCCGACCTCCGCTGGTAGGCGTTGGCAGACGATCTCCGATTTCTCCGAGATCACCTGCACCAAGCCCGAGAAGTCTCTTCTCGAGCCCCTGCCCAAGAAGGCCGGTCGTAACAACAACGGCCGCATCACCACCCGCCACCAGGGCGGCGGCGTGAAGCGTCGTTACCGCGTGATCGACTTCAAGCGCAACAAGGACGGCGTGCCCGCCAAGGTTGCCACGATCGAGTACGATCCGAACCGTTCCGCTCGCATCGCTCTGCTGCACTACGCTGACGGTGAGAAGCGCTACATCCTGGCCCCCAAGGGCCTCGAGGTCGGTCAGACCATTATGTCCGGTTCTGACGCCGACATCAAGCCGGGCAACGCTCTGCCCCTCGCCGACATCCCCGTCGGTACGCTCATCCACGCCGTCGAGTTCCAGCCGGGCAAGGGCGCCGCTATCGCCCGTTCCGCCGGTAACTCCTGCCAGCTGATGGGTAAGGAGGGCAAGTACGCCATCGTCCGTATGCCTTCCTCCGAGATGCGCCGCATCCTCGTTACCTGCCGCGCCACCGTCGGTGAGGTCGGCAACGCCGATCACTCCAACATCGTCATCGGCAAGGCCGGCCGTAAGCGTCACATGAACGTGCGCCCGACCGTCCGCGGTACCGTCATGAACCCTGTCGACCACCCGCACGGCGGTGGCGAGGGCAAGAACCACACCTCTGGTCGTCCCTCTGTTACCCCCTGGGGTAAGCCGACGAAGGGCCTTCGTACGCGCAAGAAGAAGAAGGTCTCGAACCAGCACATCATTCGTCGCCGTAAGAAGTAATTTCGGATACCGAGTTTTAGGAGAAAGCACTTATGAGCAGAAGTCTCAAAAAGGGCCCGTTCGTGGAGACTCGCCTTCTCTCGCGTATCACCGCGATGAACGAGGCTGGCAAGAAGGACGTCGTGAAGACCTGGTCCCGCGCGTCCACCATCTTCCCCGAGATGGTTGGTCACACCATCGCCGTCCACGACGGCCGCAAGCATGTGCCCGTGTATGTTACCGAGTCCATGGTTGGTCACAAGCTCGGCGAGTTCGCGCCGACTCGTACGTTCCGTGGCCACAAGGCCAAATAGGGGGTTAACCGTAAATGGCAACTAAGTCTATTGAAACTGAGGCCACCGAGGTTCGCGCCGTCGCTAAGTACGTGCGTGTTTCCCCCAGCAAGGCCCGCCTGGTGGTCGATCTGATCCGCCGCAAGCCTGTCGCTCAGGCCTTCGACATCCTCCACTTCTGCGACCGCGCCGTCGCCGTGGATGTCGAGAAGGTTCTCCGTTCCGCCGTTGCGAACGCCGAGAACAACAACGGTCTGCGTGCCGACAACCTGGTTGTCGCCGCTGCCTATGTTGACGAGGGTCCGACGCTTAAGCGCATCCGTCCCCGCGCCAAGGGTTCCGCTTCTCGCATTCTGAAGCGTACTTCCCACATCACCGTCGTCGTTGCTCCTCGAAAGGAGGCGTAAAGCTGTATGGGTCAGAAAGTCTACCCCACCGGCTTCCGTCTTGGCATCACCGAGAACTGGCGCTCCCGCTGGTTCGCAGAGAAGGATTACGCTAAGACCCTCGGTAACGATCTCGAGATCCGCAAGTACCTCGAGAAGCGTCTTTCCCGCGCAGCTGTCTCCCGCGTCGAGATCGAGCGCGCTGGCGACAAGGTGAAGGTCATCATCCTCACCGCTCGCCCCGGCGTTGTCATCGGTAAGAAGGGTGCCGAGATCGATACCCTCCGCACCGAGCTCGAGAAGGTCGCTGGCGTCTCCAAGGGCCAGCTCTCCGTCGACGTTGTCGAGATCAAGCGCCCCGAGCTCGACGCCAACCTCGTTGCTCAGTCTATCGCCGAGCAGCTCGAGGGCCGCGTTGCCTTCCGTCGCGCTATGCGCAAGGCTGTCCAGTCCGCCCGCAAGGCCGGCGCTAAGGGCATCCGTATCCAGTGCTCCGGTCGTCTCGGCGGTGCCGAGATGGGCCGTCGTGAGTGGTACCGTGAGGGTCGCGTACCTCTGCACACCCTCCGTGCCAAGATTGACTACGGCACGGCTGTCGCCAGCACCACCATGGGCGCTTGCGGCGTGAAGGTCTGGATCTACCTGGGCGAGAAGCTCCCGGGCCAGCCTGTTCCCAACCCTGCACTCGAGGGCTCTTCCCGTCCTCGTCGTCGTAACTCCGAGAGGAGGGGTCAGTAGTGCTTGCCCCTAAGCGTATTCTTCACCGCAAGGTGCAGCGTGGCTCCATGAAGGGCCAGGCCAAGGGTAATACCGAGCTGCATTTCGGCGAGTTTGGTATCCAGGCTCTCGAGGCCCATTGGATCACCAACCGTCAGATCGAGGCCGCTCGTATTGCCATGACCCGCTACATGAAGCGTGGCGGTCGTGTCTACATCACGATCTTCCCCGATAAGCCCATCACCAAGAAGCCTGCCGAGACTCGCATGGGTTCTGGTAAGGGTAACCCCGAGGAGTGGGTGGCCGTCGTCAAGCCCGGCCGCATCATGTTCGAGGTCAAGGGCGTGCCCGAGGAGGTCGCTCGCGAGGCTCTGCGTCTTGCACAGCACAAGCTTCCCATCAAGACCAAGATTGTTGCTGCTAAGAACGCTGAGCAGCGCATCGAGAAGGAGATGGCTGAGGAGGCCGCTCTCGAGGCCAAGTGGGCTGCTGAGGACGCCGCCGCCGCCAAGGAGGAGAACTAATGAAGCCCGCAGAGATTCGTGAGCTCTCGGACGCTCAGCTCGTTGAGAAGCTGAAGGAAATGCGCGCCGAGCTCTTTAACCTTCGTTTCCAGATGGCCACCAGCCAGCTGGACAACACCGCTCGCGTCAACACCGTGAAGAAGGACATCGCTCGCGTCCTCACGGAGCAGCGCGCCCGCGAGATCGCAGCGGAGAAGTCCGCTGTCGCCGAGTAGGACCTAAGGAGAGAACATGACTGATTCGCGTAACTCGCGTAAGGTCCGTACGGGTGTCGTTACCTCCGTCTCCGGTGCCAAGACCATTGTTGTCACCATCACCGAGCGCAAGCGTCACCCCAAGTACGGCAAGATGATGACCAGCTCCAAGAAGCTGCACGCTCACGACGAGGAGTGCACGGCTGGCGTGGGCGATACCGTCCGCGTTATGGAGACCCGTCCTATGTCCAAGATGAAGCGTTGGCGCCTCATCGAGGTCGTCGAGCGCGCTAAATAAGCAGTCGCTCTTACGACTTGTACGTTTCCGAAGATGTGCGTATGCCTGGTTTGCATACCACAGGCCGCCTAAAGGCTGCGCACCTCTCTTCGGTTCTTAGTTCGGAGGAACATCTACCATGATTCAGATGCAAACCATGCTGAACGTCGCCGACAACTCCGGCGCTCGCAAGATTCGCTGCATCAAGGTGCTTGGCGGTTCCAAGCGTCGTTATGCAGGCATCGGCGATGTGTTCATCGGTGCTGTCCAGGAGGCTACCCCTGGCGCCAACGTCAAGAAGAAGGACGTTGTCCGTTGCGTCGTCGTTCGCACCGTTAAGGAGATCCGCCGCAAGGATGGCTCCTACATTCGCTTTGATGAGAACGCCTGCGTTGTCATCAACAACGATGGTTCGCCCGTCGGCACCCGTATCTTCGGGCCTGTCGCTCGCGAGCTTCGTGACAAGAAGTACATGAAGATCGTCTCGCTCGCTCCCGAGACCCTGTAGTTAGGGGAGATATATGTATATCAAGAAGGGCGATAAGGTCCAGGTTCTCTCTGGTAAGGATCGCGGCAAGCAGGGCGTTATCCTGCGTGCTCTCCCCGCCGAGAACAAGGTCGTTGTCGAGGGCGTTTCGGTCGTCAAGAAGGCCGTCAAGCCCAACGCTGCCAACCAGCAGGGCGGCATCGTTTCGCAGGAGGCTCCCATCGACGCCTCCAACGTCAATCTCGTTTGCCCCGAGTGCGGTAAGGTTACCCGCGTCGGTCACGAGAAGGACGGCAAGAACAAGCTGCGCGTCTGCAAGAAGTGCGGCCACAAGTTCTAAGCTGCCCGCAACATCAAGTTGCTAGCAAAGGCCCGGATGCCCCACGGCACCCGGGCCTTTTTCTATCCCTACTCATTGGGGACAGACTTAAATGAGTGGCCGTTGAAATGCCGGCACCTGGGGGCGTTCATTTTCTGTCGGCAGCTGGGGACGACCATTCATTGGGGACAGACTTAAATGACCAGTCGTTGGGGGGACAGTCTCTATGTGCCGGCAGTTTGGGACGATCCTTTGATGTCTGATGCCCCCAGAGGGGTGAAGTAATACAGCTGGGTCTGTCTTTTAGGGCTTTGGTGTTCCGCCCCTTTATGTTTCACAAGGATCGTCGCATGCGCATTTACGCGCATAGCCTTGCGCGACAATGCGCATAGCCGCGCAAACATCTGCCAACTATGGCTAAATAATGACCGATAAGCAAATAAATACGCAAATACGAGCAGATACGCGCGCAATTGTGCGACTATAGGTTTGTTAGAAATGAAGGACTTCCGATGACTCAGGAGGCACATCATGGCAGATTCCAAACAGGCTCCGCTCGACGCCGAGGCAGCCGCAAAGGCGGCGTTTGCCTCGGTCCAGAATCAGCCGTTCCCAAACGACATCTTTACGGCTCCCGAGCTTCGTTGGGCTGTAATTGGGTGTGGCGTTATCGCCAACCAGATGGCTCAGTCTCTCGCCCTTGCCGGCCGAAAGCTCGCGGGCGTTGCCAACCGCACGCTGTCCAAGGCTCAGGCTTTTGCAGAGCAGTATGGCGTTGAGAAGGTCTATGGCACGGTCGAGGATCTCTACGCCGATCCGGACATTGACGCAGTCTATATCACCACGCCGCACAACACGCATATCACCTATCTGCGAGCCGCTCTGGCAGCTGGCAAGCACGTGCTCTGCGAGAAGGCCATTACCCTCAATTCCGCCGAGCTTGACGAGGCCCGCGCCATTGCCGACGAGCACAACGTGGTCCTTATGGACGCCACCACGGTGCTTCACATGCCCTTGTATCAGGAGCTGCGTCGTCGCATGGATGTCGGCGAGTTCGGCCGCATGAATCTCGCTCAGCTCAACTTTGGCAGCTATAAGGAGTACGGCGACCTGACCAACCGCTTCTACAACCGTAGCCTTGCCGGTGGCGCCATGCTCGACATTGGCGTGTATGCGCTCTCCGTTATGCGCCTCTTTATGGCGAGCCAGCCCGCTGAGGTTGTCTCGCTGGGCAACACCTGTGAGACCGGTGTCGACGTTGCGGGCGGCATTGTCTGCCGTAACGCCGAGCAGCAGCTGGGTGTTGTGAGCCTCACGCTCCACTCCAAGCAGCCCAAGCGCTCGGTCATCAGCTTCGACAAGTGCTATATCGAGGTCAACGAGTATCCGCGCGCCGATCACGCGACCATCGTGTGGACTGTGGACGGCCACCACGAGGAGGTCCACGCCGGCACCGAAGCTTACGCCCTTTGCTATGAGATGGCCGATCTTGAGAAGGCCGTTGCCGGCGACGACTCCAAGCGCGAGCTGCTGGATTATGCTTCTGATGTTATGGAGCTTATGACCAAGCTCCGCGCCGATTGGGGAGTCGTGTACCCCGAGGAGGAGTAAGCGATGCTTGCGGAAGATAGGCTCAATGCGATCGTGTCGATGGTGCAGCAGGCCGGCTCGGTTACCGTGCCGGAACTTGCCGAGGCCCTGGGCGTGACACCGTCCACCATTCGCCGTGACTTGCAAACGCTCGACCGCGCGCACCGTATCGCCAAGGTGCACGGAGGTGCGACGAGTCTGGAGCGCGCGCACGTGACGCGCGACTTGACGATCAGCGAACGCAGTGATCTCCATAACGATGACAAGGAGCGCATCTGTGCTCGTGCCGCGGCCCTGGTAGAGCCCGATAGCTTTGTGTATATCGATTCGGGCTCAACGACCCTCAAGCTCATCGAGCATCTTCCGCGTCTCGACGGCGTCACCTATGTGACCGATTCCGTGCTCCATGCTCAGCACCTTGCTTTGCGCGGCATGCGTACCGTGGTGCTGGGCGGCGAGCTCAAACCCGAGACCGAGGCGCTCGTTGGCCCCGATGCCTTGGCAACCCTGGACCGCTATAACTTCAACTGCGGCTTTTGGGGATCCAACGGCATCGCGGCCGAGCAAGGTCTCACCACACCGGATATCGAGGAAGCACAGGTCAAGCGTATCTCGATGCGCCATACCGCCAAACGCTTCGTAATCTCGGACGCCAGTAAATTTGGCATGGTGGCGCCCGTCAAGTTCGCGGACTTCCGCGACGCAACGATTATTACCGCAGGCGAGGTCCCCGCCAAGTACCGGGCAATGGACAACGTCATCACGGTCTAGCAGCAGGGGACGGGCTAAGGCCAAAACCACCACAAAGGGGCCTGTCCCCATTGTGGTGGTTAGCAACGGAAACCGAGTAGTTTTCTCAATAGAAAAGCGGCAACGTCCATCACGGGCGTTGCCGCTTTCGTTGTCTACCGGTTTGTCTACCGGTTTGTCTACCGGTTTGTCTACGTCTGTAACAACTGGACCGTTAAAAGTGGGTTAGATGTTACAGAGTGAGATACTTCCGAACCGCACCGTCCCTTTGTCTCAATCTGTAACATCTTGGGCCGATTTTGCCGAGTTGTTGTTACAGATTGAGATTTTCCCTTAAGGGGGATTCGAATGTCTCGATCTGTAACAGATAGGCCGGAAAATGAGCTCTAACTGTTACAGATCGAGACGTTTTGGGACCGCGGCTGAGCCATTGCGACAAAGCCACCACAAAGGTGCCTGTCCCTTATTGGCAGGTTTTAGGGCTCCCAGGGGCAGGGGGCTTCGATGTGGATGTGCTCGCCGGTTACGGGATGCGTGAAGGACACGCTGTGGGCGTGGAGCATCAGGCCACAGGGGCGCGGCGTTCCGTACAGGTCGTCGCCAACCAGGGGATGGCGCTCGCTCGCCAGATGCACACGGATTTGGTGCTTGCGGCCGGTGAGCAACTCGACATCGATATACGAGCGCGTGGGCAGGCCACGGCGGCTCTTAAGACGCTTGAGTACCTTGACGCGCGTCTGAGACGGCTTGCCGCTGGCGCCAACGCGCATCTTGCGGCTATCGTGGCGGTCGCGGGCGATGGGCTTGTCGATGAGCTTTTCGTTCCAGTCGATTTTGCCCTCGGCGAGCGCCAGGTAGTGCTTTTCGAATGCGTGGTCGATGATCATCTGGTCAAAAGCGGGTTGCGTCTGCTTGTCGAGCGAGAACAACACCACGCCGGTGGTGTTGCGGTCCAGGCGGTTGAGCGGCTGCATGTCAGTCGCGGCAAAGCCGTCGCCCATCGCCAACAAAAGGTCGCTAGCGTAGTCGGTAAGTGTGCGCTCGCCGGTGCCGTCACCGTGGACGATCATGCCAGCGGGCTTGTCGATGGCCATGAGCCAGGCGTCGCAGTAGAGGACTTGAGGTTCTTCGTTCACGTGTAAGCCTTTCGGTTAGCTAATTCCCACAAACATGCAGCCCGAGGTGGCGCCGCGCAGGCGGGCGGCGGGCTTGCGGCCGGCTTGAGCCGCCTCGACGGCGCGACGGACGCGAGCGACGGCACGGCCAATCTCATCGGCCTCGAGCAAGGTTCCGTCGACCATAAGACGACGGACGCCGGTGTCGAGCAACTGCGGTACCTGCGGCGTAAGGTCGATGGGGTAGGCGTCGTACAAGCGAGAGCGGCCATGGATGTCGGTGCGCACGGGCATGACCTTGCCGTCGATATTCTTGAGCGACAGCTTGCGGGCGCGCAGGCGGCAGTTGGCGCAATCGTGGATGCAGCCATTGGCCACCTGCAGGATGCAGTGCTCGCTCGTCATAACGCGCGGGCGGCCAAAGACGGTGATGCCCAGAGCCGCGGGCGCGGCGGCGCCGAGCGAGACAATCTCGTCGAGCGTGATCTCGGGCGAGAGCCAAAACGCACCGGCTCCGCGCTCGGCAAGCGCCTCCATGCAGGGCGTGTTGTGCACCGGCAGGCAAGAGCGAATCTCGGCCGTGGCGCCAACCTGGGCGGCCAGGGCAAGCTCAGAGATGTTGCCAATAGCGACCGTGGCGCCGGCAACAACCCACGGGTCGACGCGTACGTGGTCAACGGCGCGGCAGACCTCGTCGAGTACGGGTACGATGCCCTGCTCAAATGCATCGGCGGGGGAGAGCTCGGCCGCATCGAGCGCGTCGGTGGTCATGTAGATGCGCGTTACACCCTCGGCGCGAGCGGCCTCGGCGGCCTCGAGCGAGGTGACGGTGGCGCAGATCTGCGGCTCATCGCGGTAGTGCTCGGGCGCGGGGCGGGAATCACTGGTTACAATCGCCGGCAGCTCGAGCGTTTTCGCGCGCTCCTCGTACGGTGCCAGAATGGCCTCTTCCAGCGCCTTACAAGCGGCGGCGCGCACCTTGTGCACGGCGGAAAAGCCCATACCGCAGCCGGCGTCGAGCGAAACGTCAAAGCTTGCGGCCTCAAAGGGAGAGGAGCCCATGCGCCCGACGTGCTCAACCAGATCGGCCGCCTCGACGGCGCGAGTCTTGGCGGCCTCGACGGTAAAGCCGGTGGCGGTGGCGGTGAGCGCGGGGTCGTCGCAGCAGGTGAGCGTAACGGCAAACGGCTCGCCCAGACGCGCCACAACGGACACGTCTACGGCGCGGCGGCGCAGCACATCGCGCTTGAGCGCGGCGCCGGCGGCGTCAATGGCGCGCTGGCTTCGAATCACGCGCACGCGGCAGCCCTCGGGCATGCTACGGGGCACGCGACACTCGATAACATCGCCGGCAGCGGCATCATCGGCGGCAATGGTGGTCAGGAACTGGTCAAACTCGTTATCGTGGCGGAGCTCCAGCAGGTCGCCCTTGCCCACGGGCTCAAACAGCTCAATGCGGGCGATGGCGGCGCGGCGACGGCGATCGTCGGGCTTGAGTCCGCGTACATCGCGGTTGGCCAGGCGGCTGCCCAGCACCGTGCCCACAATCTGGCCGCGGTTGTTGGAGCGCTCGTAGCTCATCATCTCGTCGCCCGAGGTACCGTCTTGGTAGGCGTGCGTAAAGTCGCGGTTAAAGCAGCGCTTGAGCTGTCGCTGGCGGGCGGCATCCTCATCCTTAGAGGTCGAAACATCGGCAAGCATGTCATCAATCTGATGACGGTACACGTCGACGATGGAATACACGTAATCGGGGGCCTTCATACGGCCCTCGAGCTTGAGTGATGCGGCGCCGGCGTCATACAGACGGCGAACAAGCTGCGATGTGTTGGTGTCGCGCGGGCACAGCGCGCGCTCGCGACCGGCAGGGGAGAGCGAGCGGCCGTTCTCGTCAATTAGCTCGTAGGGTAGGCGGCAGGGCTGGGCGCACATGCCGCGGTTGGCCGAGCGACCAGCCATGGCAAAGCTCGATAGCAGGCACAGACCCGAGTAGCAAAAGCAGATGGCACCGTGGCTAAAGACCTCGAGGTCCACATCGGGTGCGGCGTCGTGGATAGCGGCGATCTCGTCGATGGAGAGCTCGCGCGAGAGGGTCACGCGGTCGGCGCCCTGCTCGCGGCACCAAAGCGTTCCGCGGTCGTCATGGATGTTCGCCTGGGTCGAGATGTGCGTCTCGATGCCGGGCATGGCGCGCTTGACCTCAAAGAACAGACCCCAGTCCTGGATAATGAAGGCATCGGCGCCCAGCGTGGAGCAGCGATGGATGAGTTGCAGCGCATCGCTCATCTCGGACTGCTTGATGACGATGTTTACCGTGACGTAGACGCGCGACCCGGCTAGATGCGCGGCGCGGCAGGCTTGCTCAAAGGCCTCGTCGGTAAAGTTGGTTGCCTTGCGGCGGGCGTTGAAGCTGCCCATGCCGCAGTAGATGGCGTCTGCCCCGGCAGCGAGCGCGGCGGCAAAGGGCTCCGGGCCTCCGGCGGGGGCCAAGAGCTCGGGTCTGCGGTTGGTGGTTCGACTGGCGGTTGCGGTCATATCCTGCCTTTCAAAATGCTCAGATAATCAAAAGTATAGTGGCGCCGTTGCGGCAGGCGATGCCCGTGCTCCAAGCGGGATAAAGTCTTCAGCAGCTTGGGCTGGCTGACCCCGTGGAGAACCGTTCAGCTGCCAACGGGCGCCGTTGGGCGATAAAATATTCTCGCAGCGTGATAATTATCTTGCATCGTGCGGAAACCTTGAGTACTATCCCAATCAAGCGCGGTGTTCAGACCGAACTGTGCCTCCCGGTGCGAACGCCGCGCTCATGCTCTCTATCTGATCGTAAGGAGAAAAACATGAGCAAGACCGTCGTGTCTTCCGATAACGCACCCGCAGCCATCGGCCCGTATTCCCCTGGTATCCAGACCGGCAACATGGTGTTTCTGTCCGGCCAGCTGGGCATCGATCCCGCGACCGGCAAGATGCCCGAGGGCGTCGAGGCCCAGGCCAAGCAGTCCCTCGCCAACGTCGAGGCCCTGCTGACCGCTGCCGGCGCCACCTTTGCCGATGTCGTCAAGACCACGGTCTACCTGGCCGACATTGCCGACTTCGCTGCCGTGAACGAGATCTACGCCTCCAAGTTCGAGGCCCCGTTCCCCGCGCGCAGCGCCTTCCAGGTTGCCGCCCTTCCGGCTGGCGGTCTGGTTGAGATCGAGGTCGTCGCCGCTCTCTAAGGCGTTGGCAACAACTAAACATGACATGCAAAAAGACCCTGCAGCGCGTGCGAGCTGCAGGGTCTTTTGTCAAGTGACGGGTCGCTTGTGGAGCCGCGCTCCATTTTGTTCGTTAGCCCTCCTTGCGAACTTTTTGCAGGTAGCGGTAGACGCTGGGCTCCGAGATGCCCAGCGCGGTGGCGGCGCAGGCCACGGCACCCTTGAGCATGAACACCCCGTTGCCGTTGAGGTGGCGAATGACGTCCACGCGGTCGCTCTGACCAAGTGACGCTACGTCCAGCCCGCGCGCGCTCAGCAACTCGGCAATGCTGCGGTCGATGAGCTCCTGTGTGGACTCCGAAAGGCTTTCGACCTCGATAGGGGCGGGCTCCGTGCGCGTCGGCGCTGCGTCGAAGCACGCCATGAGCTGCTGCGCCATGGCGTTGATGGAGCGCACGGTCGAGAGGTCGGTGTTGACGCAGAGCATACCGACGATCTCGTCATTCTCGCGGATAAAGTACGTCGCTGACTGCAACGTCTTGCCGCCGGCGCCGCGGCCCTCGTAGCCCGTAATAAACGGCAGGTCGCGATACTTGGCGTCGTGCATGATCTTGAGCGCCAGATCGGTGGCGGGGCCGCCGACCTTGCGGCCGCTCACGATGCCGTTGCGAATATCGACGATGGCGTGGTCGGGATCCGAGAAATCGTGCAGCACGATTTCACTGTTTTTGCCGAGTATCTGCTCCAGAAAATCGACCATCGGCAAAAAGCGGCGTACGGTCTCGTTCACGGGCAACTCCTTTGGGTGAAATCGGAAATGTTCATAACAATTTTTTCTCATGGTAACACGCTGCCCATCATCTCGTATATCCGCAGGTACATTGCGTAATACAGATGAGCGGTAGATATTTGGCGGTAAACGGTTGACCAAAAGAAAAGTTAGATGTTATTTTGACCAGACACTTTCATGACCTGCGGAAATGCGTTATTTCAGCTGAAGAATAGTCTGATAACAAAAAATTATTATTGAGAATGAGAATCATCTTTAATACGATATGCAATGAAGGCACAACCTCAACCCCGCACTGCGTCACAATAGAGCGTTAGATGCGAAAACAACTACTTCGAGGATTGGTGGTCAAATGACCCAGGAGACGGTTACGAACGGCACTGAAGCCCTGTTCACTCGCGAAGGCATGCCTCCCGTTAAGGAAATGATCCCGTGTGCCCTTCAGCACGTACTGGCATCGTTTGCCGGCATCATTACCCCGGCGGTCATCATGGCCGGCGTCTATGGCTTTAATAGCCAGCAGAGCACCGACATCATTCAGGTTGCGCTCATTCTTTCGGCAATCGACACGGCCCTTCAGGCCTTCGCTCCCTTCCGTCGCATCGGCGGCGGCCTGCCCATCGTCATGGGCGTTTCGTTCGCGTTCCTGCCGGCCCTGCAGGCCATGGGTGCCTCGGGCTTTAGCTTTGGTGCGCTGCTGGGCGGCGAGATCGTCGGCGGCGCCGTCGCGGTCCTCTTTGGTCTGGCCTACAGCAAGATCAAGTGGCTGTTCCCGCCCGTCGTGACCGGTACGGTCATCTTCTCCATCGGCGTTTCGCTGTATCCCACGGCCGTCAAGTATATGGCCGGCGGTATGGGTACGCCGCTGTGGGGCACCCCGCAGGCCTGGTGCGTCGCTCTTATCACCTTCGCCGTGGTCTTTGCGCTCGCCAACTTTGGCAAGGGCACGCTCAAGCTGGGATCCGTGTTCTTTGGCATGATCGTCGGCATGATTGTCTCCATCCCCTTTGGCATGATCGACTTCTCCAGCGTCGCCACCGCTCAGGTCTTCGCCCTTCCCAAGCTCATGCCCTACGCGCTCGAGTTTGATCCCGAGGTCTGCATTAC
This sequence comes from Collinsella aerofaciens, assembly GCF_963360655.1. Lineage (NCBI taxonomy): Bacteria > Bacillati > Actinomycetota > Coriobacteriia > Coriobacteriales > Coriobacteriaceae > Collinsella > Collinsella aerofaciens. The sequence continues at coordinate 505,114 of NZ_OY725717.1, read as the reverse complement.
CCTCGCCGTCGTGTTTCCCATGGTTGCTATCCAGGTTATCGGCGACGTCTCTGCCGCCTGCCTGGGCTCCATCGACCGTATGCCCACCGAGCGCGAGCTTTCCGGCGCTATCGTGTCCCAGGGCCTCACCTCTATGGTTGGCGGCCTGCTGGGCGGTCTTCCCACCAGCGCCCTTGGCCAGAACGTGGGCATCATCTGCTCCAACAAGGTCGTCAACAAGTGGGTCTTTGTGATCATCGCGGCCGTCTTTGCCATCGCCGGTCTGTTCCCGCAGCTCTCTGCCGTCCTTTCCGCTATCCCGCAGCCCGTCATCGGCGGCGCGACCGTCGGCGTCTTTGGCACCATCACCATGAACGGTGTGCGCATGTTCACCCGCGAGGGCCTCACGCAGCGCACTACCACCATCGTCGGTACCTCCGTCGTCTTTGGCCTGGGTATCTGGATGGCCAGCGGTTGCCTTGCCGGTGAGGGTATGCCCACCTGGGTGCCCACCGTCATCGGCTCCAATGCTGTAACCCCCACCGCCATCATGGCCATTGTCCTTAACCTGATCCTTCCGCAGACGCCGGTCGTGGCTCAGCACATCGATGCTGCCAAGGACGCTGCCGTGGATCTGGTCTTGCCCGAGAGCAAGAAGTAACCAATTCGGTGCTATTCGTCGGCGGGCGCATCGCCTCGTCCGCCGACGTCATGCGGCGCCAAGCCGCACTTCAAAGGGTTTGTCCCTTTGGTGAAGCGTTGACGGGAGAGGGCCCGTTTCCGGTGTAGGCCGGCGCTTCGCACTCCGCCATGTCAGAGGTGTCAAACCCCGCCTCTGATGTCGAAGGGAGCATCCATGCTTCTGGTCGCTAACGGTTCCGTCTTTACCCGCAACGCTCAGGCCCCGTTCATCCCCAACGGTGCGGTCGCCATTGACGGAGATACGATCGTCGAAGTGGGCCCCGAGTGCGAGCTCAAGGCCAAGTACCCGGATGCCGAGTACGTCGACGCCCGGGGCAACCTCATCATGCCCGGACTCATCAACTGCCACACCCACATCTACTCGGGTCTGGCCCGCGGCCTTGCCATTAAGGGCTGCAACCCCACCAACTTCCTGGAGAATCTTGAGCAGCAGTGGTGGAAGATCGACGACAACCTGACGCTCGACGGCACCAAGGCCAGTGCCTATGCCACGATTCTGGACTCCATCCGCGATGGCGTCACCACGATCTTCGATCACCACGCGAGCTTCTGCGAGATTCCGGGTAGCCTCTTTACCATTAAGGACGCCGCTCAGGAGCTGGGCATGCGTTCGTGCCTGTGCTACGAGGTCTCCGATCGCCGCGGCCAGGAAAAATGCGACCAGGCCATTGCCGAGAACGCCGAATTTGCCCAGTGGGCCGCCAAGGAGCGTCGCGATAACGACAACCACATGATCGCCGCCATGTTTGGCGGTCACGCCACCTTTACGCTTTCGGACGAGACCATGGATAAGATGGCCGAGGCCAACAACGGCCTGACCGGCTTCCACATCCACGTGTGCGAGGGCATGAACGACGTGTGGGATTCCCGCCTCAACCGCGGCGGCATCAGTCCCGTCGAGCGCCTGCTGCAGCACAACCTGCTGGGTCCCGACACCATGCTGGGCCACTGCATCCACGTGACGCCTGCCGAGATGGATATCGTCAAGGAGTCCGGCACCTGGCTGGTCAACAACCCCGAATCCAATATGGGCAACGCCGTGGGCTGCGCCCCCGTGCTCGAGTTCTTCCGCCGCGGCATTCCCGTGTGCATGGGCACCGACGCCTACACCCACGATATGCTCGAGAGCCTTAAGGTCTTCCTGATCATTCAGCGCCACAACGCCGCCATGCCCAACGTGGGCTGGTGCGAGGCCATGACGATGCTGTTTGAGAACAACGCCAAGATGGCGAGCAAGTACTTCGATCGCAAGCTCGGTGTGCTCGAGGCCGGCGCTGCCGCCGACGTTATCGTTATGGACTACAAGCCCTTTACGCCGCTGAGCGAGGAGAATATCGACGGCCACATGCTCTTTGGCATGATGGGCAAAAACTGCCGCACCACCATCATCAACGGCCGCGTCCTGTACAAGGATCGCGAGTTCGTTGGCATTGATGAGGACAAGATCAACGCGTGGACCATGGCCGAGTCCAAGAAGCTCTGGAGCACGCTCAACGATCGCACCTACTAATTCACAAGTAGATTCACGCGCGTCGGATGTTTCGCCGCGTTCGACGCGCGTATAGGCGGCCTCCGCGGGGTCGCCGGCGCTGTGCTAGCGCTACACCGTATTTGCGCCCGCCGCGCGGTCTCGCCGGGCGTTACAGAGAGGAGCTCATTATGAGCGACATCATGAGGCCGATCCCGTTTTCGCAGCTGATGAACTGGATCATCGAGGAGCACAAGACTCAGGGCGCCGTCTTTGGCGTGCGCAAGATGGTCACGACCAACCAGGAGGGTGCGCTTCCCATTTTTGACGAGCGCATCGAGACTCCGTTTGGCCCGGCCGCCGGTCCCAACACGCAGCTGGCCCAGAACATCGTGGCATCCTACGTGGCCGGTTCCCGCTTCTTTGAGCTCAAGACCGTTCAGGTTATGGACGGCGAGGAGCTCTCCAAGTGCGTCAACAAGCCCTGCATTGTGGCGCAGGACGAGTGCTACAACTGCGAGTGGTCGACCGAGCTCGAGGTTCCGCAGGCTTTTGCCGAGTACGTGAAGGCATGGTTTGCCTGCCACCTGATCGCTCGCGAGTACGGCCTGGGCAGCCCGGACGGCTTTGTCTTCAACATGTCCGTGGGCTATGACCTGGAGGGCATTAAGAGCCCCAAGGTCGACGCCTACATCGAGGGCATGAAGGACGCCAGCGGCTCCGACGTCTGGAACGAGTGCCGCGCATGGGCGCTCGCCAACCTGGACAAGTTTGAGCATGTCGACGCCGCGTTTGTCGAGTCCATCCCGGCACGCGTCTCCAACTCCATCACCGAGTCTACCCTGCACGGCTGCCCGCCGGCGGAGATCGAGCGCATCGCGACCTATCTGATCACCGAGAAGGGCCTCAACACCTACATCAAGTGCAACCCCACGCTGTTGGGCTATGAGTTTGCACGTCAGCGCCTCAACGAGCTGGGCTTTGACTACATCGTCTTCGACGATACGCACTTCCGCGAGGACCTGCAATGGGCCGACGCCGTGCCTATGTTCGAGCGCCTGATTGCCCTGTGCGCTGAGCGCGGCCTGGAGTTTGGCGTCAAGCTGACCAACACGTTCCCCGTCGACGTGACGAGGAACGAGCTGCCCTCCACCGAGATGTACATGTCGGGCCGTTCGCTGTTCTCGCTGACCATCGAGGCCGCCCGTCGCATTACCGAGCAGTTCGATGGCAAGCTGCGCATCAGCTACTCCGGCGGTGCCACGGTCTACAACATCCGCGCCCTGTACGATGCCGGCATTTGGCCCGTCACCTTGGCGACCGACGTGCTCAAGCCTGGTGGCTACGAGCGCTTTAGCCAGATGGCCGGCGAGTTTACCGACCTGGATGGCAAGCCGTTCGCGGGCGTCTCTCTCGAGGCTGTGACTGCGATCCAGACCGACTCACTCACCAACCCGCTCTACAAGAAGCCGCTGCGCCCGCTGCCCGACCGCAAGGTCGCCGGCAAGAGCCCGCTTTCCGACTGCTTTACCACGCCGTGCCGCACGAGCTGCCCCATCCAGCAGGATATTCCCGCCTACCTGGCGGCCGTTGACGAGGGCCGCTACGAGGACGCACTCAACATCATCATCGAGCGCAACGCCCTGCCGTTCATTACCGGCACCATCTGCCCGCATCCCTGCGGCCGTGCCTGCGAGCGTGCGTTCTACGAGCCCGAGGGCGCCCAGATTCGCGCCAGCAAGCTCAAGGCTGCCCGCGAGGCCATGACCGCCGTGCTGCCCAAGCTGCGCGCCCAGGCCATCGCCAACGACGGCGAGCGCAACGTTGCCGTTATCGGCGGCGGTCCGGCCGGTCTGGCGACGGCGTTCTTCCTGACGCGTGCCGGCGTGCCCGTCACCATCTTTGAGGCCCGCGATTCGCTCGGCGGCGTGGTCCGTCACGTGATTCCTGAGTTCCGCATTGCGAGCGACGATATCTCCCACGACGCAGAGCTCTGCCTGGCCTTTGGCGCCAAGGTGCAGCTCAATGCTCGCGTGGAGTCCATCGAAGAGCTCAAGGCTCGGGGCTTTACCGACGTTGTCGTGGCCACCGGTGCCTGGATGCCCGGTTCCGCCGGCCTGGGCGAGGGTGCCGAGCTCGACGTGCTGGAGTTCCTCGAGGCCGCCAAGAAGGGCGAGAAGCTCGAGCTGGGCGAGGACGTCGTAGTCATTGGCGCCGGCAACACCGCCATGGATGCTGCCCGCGTGGCCAAGCGTCTGGCTGGTGTGAAGAACGTGCGCCTGGTGTATCGCCGCACCAAGAAGCAGATGCCTGCCGACGAGGAAGAGCTCGATCTTGCTCTTGCCGACGGCGTTGAGTTCTGCGAGCTACTGGCGCCCAAGGCACTTAACGGCGCCGTGCTGACCTGCGATGTTATGGAGCTCGGCGAGCCGGATGCAAGCGGCCGTCGCAGCCCCGTCGCCACGGGCGAGACCGTCGAGCTTTCCGCCACCACGGTGATCTGCGCCGTGGGCGAGGGCATCGATGCCAGCCTGTACGACGCCGCGGGCGTCGAGCACGACCGTCGCGGCCGCCTTGCCGCCACCTCCACCGGTGTCGAGGGTGTCTGGGCTGCGGGCGACTGCCGTCGCGGTCCTGCCACCGTGGTTGAGGCTATTGCCGACGCCGCCGAGGTCGCCCGTGCCATCGCCGGCGTGGACTTTAACAAGTACGCCGATTGCAACGAGCAGACTGGCCGCGAGGACACCTGCTACGAGCGCAAGGGGTCGCTGTGCCGCGACAAGCGCAACTGCACCAAGACTCGCTGCCTGGGCTGCGGCTCGGTGTGCGAGGTCTGCTGCGACGTGTGCCCCAACCGCGCCAACGTGGCCATTAAGGTGCCGGGCCTGGCCAAGCATCAGGTCGTTCATGTCGATGGCATGTGCAACGAGTGCGGCAACTGCGCCGTGTTCTGCCCCTACCAGGAGGGTCGTCCCTACAAGGACAAGCTCACCCTGTTCTGGAGCGAGGAGGACATGGAGAACTCCGAGAATGAGGGCTTCCTGGCCGTGGACGAGGACCACTTTAAGGTCCGCGTCGCCGGCACGGTCCGCACCGTCTCGGTCGATGCCGTCAACACCGGTCTTCCCGAGGCCGTCCGCCTGACCATCAGGGCTGTGCGCGACAACTATTCGTACCTTCTTAAGAAATAGGCGAGTCTCTTATGGCCAAATCCATTCAACATAACGTGGCCTACGTTGCCTGCGGAAGCGGCTGTGCTTCCGCAGGCGGCGACGCCCGCTGCAGCGAAGGCTGCATTGGCTGTGGTGCCTGTGTCACGGCCTGCCCCCACGGTGCCATCGCACTGGTCGACGGCGTCGCCCGCGTGGACCGCTCCAAGTGCACGGGCTGTGGCCTGTGCGGCATGGCGTGCCCGCAGCGCGTGATTGCCTTCGTTCCCGGCTACCAGAACATCCTGGTGCGCTGCAACAACACCGATAAGGGCGCCATTGCGCGCAAGATCTGCGACACCAGCTGCATCGGTTGCGGCATGTGCGCCAAAAAGTGCCCTGCCGGCGCAATCCGCATCGAGGACAACTGCGCCCATATCGACGGCGTGGACTGCCTGTCGTGCGGCATGTGCGCCGTCGTCTGCCCGCATGGCGCCATCCACGACCGCACCGGCATCGCCGCCGGCGTGTAGAAGGGAATCACCATGGCACAGGAATTCACTTTTACCGTTAACGGCATCGAGCGTACGACGACCCAAAATAAACCGCTGCTGCGCTACCTGCGCGACGACCTGCATATCCATTCCGCCAAGGACGGCTGCTCCGAGGGCGCATGCGGTACCTGCACCATCCATGTGGACGGTGCGGCCGTCAAGGCGTGCGTGCTGACCACCGCGCTTGCCGCCGGCCGCAACATCGTGACCGTCGAGGGCCTGCCCGAGAACGTGCGCGAGGCGTTTGTGTACGCCTTTGGCGCCGTGGGCGCCGTGCAGTGCGGCTTTTGTATCCCCGGTATGGTCATGGCGGGTGCAGCGCTCATCGCCGAGGATCCCGAGCCTACCGAGGAGCAGATCAAGTACGCCATCCGCGGCAATGTTTGCCGCTGCACCGGCTACAAAAAGATTATCGAGGGCATTGCGCTGGCCGCTGCGGTGCTCCGCGGCGAAAAGCAGATCGACGAGGATCTGGAGCGCGGCGACGACTACGGCGTGGGCAAGCGCGCCTTCCGTATTGACGTGCGCAAGAAGGTGCTCGGCGAGGGCAAGTACCCCGACGACATCGACGAGATCGACCAGCCGGGCCTGACCTACGCCAGCGCCGTGCGCTCCAAGTATCCGCGTGCCCGCGTGCTCTCCATCGATACCTCCAAGGCCGAGGCCCTACCCGGTGTGGTGGGCATCCTGCGCGCCGAGGACGTGCCGGTCAACCAGGTCGGCCACCTTATCCAGGACTGGGACGTCATGATTGCCCAGGGCGATATCACCCGCTGCGTGGGCGATGCCATCGTGCTGGTGGTTGCCGAGGACGAGGCGACGCTCGAGAAGGCCAAGAAGCTCGTAAAGATTGATTACGAGCCGCTGGAGCCCGTGCGCAACATCGCCGAGGCCAGGTCTGCCGACGCCCCGCGCCTGCACGACAGCTTCTTTGCTTTTGGCAACACGGTGGAGCTCAAGGACAACGTGTGCCAGAGCCGTCACGTGACGCGCGGTGACGCCGCCAAGGCGCTGGCCGAAAGCGCGTTTACCGTGACACAGCGCTTTACCACGCCCTTTACCGAGCATGCCTTCTTGGAGCCCGAGTGCGCCGTGGCCTTCCCGTACAAGAACGGCGTCAAGGTGCAGTCGACCGACCAGGGCGCCTACGATACGCGCAAAGAGTGCGCCCACATGTTTGGCTGGGACAACGAGCCCGAGCGCGTGGTCGTCGAGACCATGCTCGTGGGCGGCGGCTTTGGCGGTAAGGAGGACGTTTCGGTCCAGCACCTGGCCGCGCTTGCTGCCTATAAGCTCCAGCGTCCTGTGAAGTGCAAGCTCACGCGCGCCGAGTCACTCGCGTTCCATCCCAAGCGCCACGCCATGGACGGCACCTTTACGCTGGGTTGCGACGCCGAGGGCAACTTTACCGGCCTGGATTGCGAGATCAACTTTGATACCGGCGCCTACGCTTCGCTGTGCGGCCCGGTGCTCGAGCGCGCCTGCACGCATGCCGTCGGCCCCTACAAGTACCAGAACACCGACATTCGCGGTTTTGGCTACTACACCAACAACCCGCCTGCCGGCGCGTACCGCGGCTTTGGCGTCTGCCAGTCCGAGTTTGCGCTCGAGAGCCTGATCGACCTGCTGGCAGAGAAGGTCGGCCTGGATCCGTGGGAGATCCGCTACCGTAACGCTATCGAGCCGGGCGAGGTTTTGCCCAACGGCCAGATTGCCGATTGCTCCACGGCGCTTAAGGAGACGCTGCTCGAGGTCAAGGATGCCTACTACGCGCATCCCGGACACGCCGGTATCGCCTGCGCCATGAAGAACGCCGGCGTGGGCGTGGGCCTGCCCGATGCCGGTCGCTGCAAGATTCGCATCGAGAACGGCGTGGCCGTGGTCTATGCCGCCACGTCCGACATCGGCCAGGGCTGCAACACCGTCTTTTTGCAGGACGTTGCCGAGGCCTGCGGTCTGCCGCTTCGCTGCATTGCCAACGGCGAGTGCTCCACCGAGAACGCTCCCGACTCCGGCACCACGTCTGGCTCGCGTCAGACGGTCGTGACCGGCGAGGCCGTGCGCGGTGCCGCCTTCCTGCTGCGCGATGCCATGCTTGACATCGAGGCCGGCAAGTCTGCGCCCGCCGCTCCCGTGAATGCACATGGCGACGGCGTCAAGATTGAGTACGACGACGGTCGCGCCTATCAGCTGCACACGCAGGAGCTCGTCGCTGGTCAGGGTATGCATCCTCAGGATCCCGCGGCCGCCATCAAGGCACTCGAGGGATGCGAGTTTGGCTACGTGTACTTGGAGCCGACCGACAAGCTGGGTGCGGATGTTCCCAACCCCAAGAGCCACATCTGCTACGGCTTTGCCACGCATGTGGTCATTTTGGACGATGACGGCCGCGTGAGCGAGGTCTATGCTGCGCACGATTCCGGCAAGGTGGTCAACCCCATCTCCATCCAGGGTCAGATCGAAGGCGGCGTGCTCATGGGTATGGGCTATGCGCTTACCGAGGACTGGCCGCTCAAGGACTGCGTGCCCCAGGCAAGGTACGGCACGCTCGGGTTGTTCCGCGCGCCCGAGATTCCGGATATCCACGCCATCTACGTGGAGAAGGACGAACTGCTGCCCGTGGCATACGGCGGCAAGGGCATCGGCGAGATCGCAACGATCCCCACGGCGCCCGCCGTACAGAACGCCTACCGCACGTTTGACGGCAAGCTGCGTCCAAATCTGCCCATGGTGGATACGCCCTACAGCCGCGTCCGCAACCGCGGGTAGGGTAGGGCGCGGACAGCCATTGCTGACGAGCTGTTCGCGCTCAACATCAACTGCATATGCTGCGCCTTTGGCCCCGGCTCCATCGCGAGCCGGGGCCTTTTGTTTGGAGCGCCTCCGCATACGGAAACTGCGTCCCGGATTTGGCGCTCAGAATGGGATGCGTTTTCCCTTTGGAGCCCTCGGCGGAAACTACGTCCCGGAATCCAGTCCCGGAGTGGGACGCAGTTTCCGGATCGGCCCTCAACCGGAAACTGCGTCCCAGAATTTCGCTTCAGAGTGGGAGGGGGTGCGGACAGAAAGTTGGACCGCGGGGCGGTCCGGACTGGAGGTTCGCATGTACAGCAGGGAGAAGGTCGAGCTCTTCCTCCTGGCGACGGAGGACGGCATGGGGCCGACCGCCGCCGCGAAGTTCGCGGGGGTCTCGGTGGGCGCGGCCAAGAAGTGGGCGACGGGGCACCTCCCGCACAGCTACACCGGGGCGCGCTGTAGAATCGGGGCGAGGAAACCGCCACGGAAGGAGGCCAGCTTGGGCCCCGACAAGTCGACCTACGCCCCGCCCGCGACCGGCCCGCTCGCCGGGCTCAACGAGGACCAGATAGAGAACCTGCTGCTCAGGGCGGTGTTGGCCGACCTAAAAGCGGAAGGGTGGGACCCGGCTTCGATCTCGAACAGGAGCAAGTGCGAGCTCGGCGAGAGATTGAGGCGGGCGACCGCCCTGCCCCTCCGCTCGATCACAGGTTTCTTGAGGATATCGAAGAGCTCCTATGAGTACTGGAGGCCCCGCGTCGCCGCGCCGCGCGACCGCGACGCCGACATACGCGACCGCGTGGTGCGCATCTTCCGCGAGGGCTCGGGGTGCTGGGGGTACCGCACCGTCTGGGCGCGCCTGCGCCGCGAGGGCGTCCGGGCCAGCGAGAAGCGCGTGGCCCGCGTGATGCGCGAGGAGGGCCTCGAGGTCGTCTACAACAAGAGGCGCGCCCGGGGCTACAGCTCCTACGCCGGCGAGGTCTCCAAGGCGCCGGAGAACCTCGTGAACAGGAGGTTCCGCGCCGACGAGCCCAACCGGCTGTGGCTCACCGACATCACCGAGTTCAGGCTCCCGGGCGGCGAGAAGGTCTACCTGAGCCCGATCGTCGACTGCTTCGACGGGATGCCCGTGTTAGCGTCAATATAATTTTCACCATTTCCACCAACGCATTTTCGCCAATCGCGCCAACGCGGATACGCCGGATTCGCCAACGCGGATGTGCCGCTTTCGGCGCCTAGGCGCCCTCCTCCTTCCCGTCCTCACCGCCGATGGACACGTCCTTCAGGCGGTACGACCGGCCCGTTATCTTGATCATCGCGCAGTGGTGGCACAGCCTGTCGGCGACCGCCGAGGCCGTGACGTTGCTGCCGAACACGTCGCCCCACCTGCCGACCGGCACGTTGGTCGTGACGATCGTCGACCGCTTGAGCGCGTAGCGCCTGTTCACCAGCTGGAACAGAAGGTCGGCGCCCTCCTTCCCGATATCGAGGTAGCCCAGCTCGTCTATTATCAGCAGGCTGCAGTGCTCGTAGAACCGCATCCTGCGCGCCAGCGCCTCCTTCGCCGAGGCGTGCTTGAGGTCCTCGACCAGCCTCGAGCAGTCGGCGAAGTACACCTGCTTGCGGGCCATCACCGCCTCGTGGCCTATGGCTATCGACAGGTGGGTCTTGCCGACGCCCGGGCTGCCGACGAGCACGACGTTGTCGCCGCGGTCGACGAACTCGAGCGTGGCCAGCTGCTCGACCAGCCCGCGGGGCACGCTCGGCTGGAAACCCCAGTCGAAGTCGGCCAGCGTCTTTATGTAGGGGAAGTTGGCCATCCTCGTGCGGCGCTCGTCGTCGGCGCGCCGCTTGAGGGCTATCTGGGCGTCGGTGAGCTCGAGCATGGCGTCGACCAGGCTCTTCCTCCCGTCGGCGACGAGCCTGACGTACTCGGGCACCGACGACGCCATGCCCTCGAGCCCCAGCTCCTCGAGATTGGCCGCCAGGCGGTTGAGCGGGCTGGCCTGCACCGCGGCGCTCACAGCGAGCCCCCTATCGAGTCGAGCAGCCCGAGGTTGGCGGCGGCGGCCGCCTCGATGTCGCCGGCGGCGTCGCCGAACCAGCGCTTCCCGGCCATGGCCTCGGCGTAGTGCGCCGGGTCGTAGGCCGGCCCGCCCGCCACGTGCGTCGCCACCAGCTCGCCGCCGACGTAGCAGTCCATCGCGCCGCCGGGCATGCAGACGATGCGGGCGGGCCTGCCGATGCAGCGCCTGGGCACCGACATGGGCTCGCCGTGCGCGCTGACCAGCATCGTGGCCGGCACCCTGGCCACGCGCACCACGTCGCCCATCGCCTCCTCGAGGGCGCGGAGGTTGCCGACGGGCAGCAGCGCGTCCTTCTCCTCCATGAACAGCGCGGAGGGCGGCAGCCCCGTGGTCTCGTTGGGCTCGGAGTTGCTGGCGTCCTCGATCCGCGCGATGATCTCGTCGATGTCGTCCCAGCCGTCGAAGTCGCCCTGGTAGGCCGCGAGCCGCGACAGGAAGCGGTTCGACGACTCGACCTTGCCCTTGGTCTGGGGGCTGCGCGGGCGGCACAGCTTCAGCTCGAAGCCGGCGGCCTTGGCGAACTCGTATGCGCGCTGGACCTTGAGGCGCCTGCCGCCCTTGACCGTCACCAGGGCGGACATGTTGTCCGTGACCCACTCGCGGGGCACGCCGCCGAGCCTCGCGATCGTGGCGTACATGCACCTGACCAGGTCGTCGGTCGTCCTGGTCCCCGACCGGATGAATATGTGCCTGCGGGAATGGCCCAGCGTCGCCGCGAACACGTTGAACTCGAACAGCTCGCCGTCGCGGTTCGCCATCCTGACCGACTCCTTCCAGTCGAACTGCAGCTGCAGCCCGGGCGGCGTCTCGAAGCGCGGGTGCGGTTCCGGGCCGACGGAGGCCCCGACGGCGATACCGTTCTTGCGCATGAACTGGGTGAAGGCGTTGTAGCCGGCCAGGTTCTCGCCGGGATACCTGTGCAGCAGCCACTCGTGGATGCCCTTCTTGGTGACCCCCGGCAGCTGCGCCTTGGCGGCCACCTCCTCGATGTGCGCGTCGAAGGAGCCCGCCCTGTCGGCGCGCCCGTCGCGGGGCCGGCCGCCCTCGGCCCTCCAGTACGCCGCCACGGTGTGCCTGTCCTTGCCGTAGCGCTTCGCTATGTCGCTGAAGTTGGGCTTTATGCCCGCTTCCCTGTACATGTCCAACTCTCCGATCAGGTTCTTCTCCGCCACGGTCGCTCCTCCCGAAAGCATCGTCCGCTTGTCGGTCGAAGCGTAAGCCCCGGCGTTGGTGGAAATGGTGAAAATGCGTTGGCGCGATTGGGGAAATTGCGTTGGCGGAATCGGCTAAAGTGCGATGGCGAAATTGGTTGTTTTTACAGTAGCGCTAACAGCCCGTCGCCTGGTCGATCGGGCTGCACCCCGACAAGCGCCTCGCGAACTCGAGCCTGCTCAAGGCCTGCGCGGCGAGGCCGGCGGGGGTGCGCACGACGATCCACTCGGACCGGGGCGGCCACTACCGCTGGCCGGAGTGGATCGGGATCTGCGAGGAGAACGGCCTGGTCAGGAGCATGTCCGCGAAGGGCTGCAGCCCGGACAACTCGGCCTGCGAGGGCTTCTTCGGGCGCCTCAAGAACGAGTTCTTCCACTACAGGGACTGGGAGGGCGTGACGGCCGAGGAGTTCATGGGAAGGCTCGAGGCCTACCTCGTGTACTATCGTGAGGAGCGGATCAAGAAGTCCCTCGGGTGGCTGAGCCCGATGGAGTACCGCAGGAAGCTTGGATACGCCTAGGCGCGGTCCAAGAAATCGTCCGCACCCCCCATGCTGTCGGCGCGGACTTCGAATTCAGAGAGGGTGATTGCAATGCTATACGAATTTAAATAGATCTCTAATGCTTGATTAAGACCATGTCTATGTCAAAAAACATACAAAAGTGTTAGTCTTTTGACATGAAACACTTTGATGAAATATTCGAACTGGCGGCAGATGGCTACGGCATCGTGACTGCTGCGCAGGCACGCGAGATTGGCGTAACCACTGGAGAACTGAGCCGATGGTGTGCCACTGGGAAATTGATGCGCCGAGGACATGGGGTGTACAAGCTCACCCAATGGGTTCCGACGCCCCGTGACGTCTTTGCGGAGGCAGTGGCTCTTGTTGGTGACGAGGGTTTCCTGTGGGGCGAATCAGTGCTGTCTATGCACGCACTTGCACTTGTTGATCCTCGTGCCGTGACCGTGGCAACACCAAAGCGTATTCGCCGCAAACTGCCAGCTTGGGTAAAAACAGTGCCCGCTCCAGAGAATGCGAAAACGACGTTCTATGAAGGAATCCCTTCTCAATGCGTTGCCGATGCGATTGAGGCTTGTAAGGGGTCCGTTATGACCGAACGCCTCATCGAGGCAACCAAGCACGCTCAAGCCGAGGGTCTTATTACCTCCAATGAGCATGAGAGACTGATGAAGGAGCTGTCGTGAAGGAAGTCAAGAAGCCAACCAGCAGACGTAACCTTGACATAGCGATAGACCGACTCTGCGCTGATTTGGACGAAGAACCGGGCCGCGTTAAAAGGCTCATTGCGGCCGTTGTTGTTGGGCAAATGCTACCCGATGGAGCCGCAAAGGGTGGAAATGCCCTGAAGATTCGCTTTGGGAAGGATGCCACGCGGTTCTCGCGCGACCTCGATACCGCCAGGGCATCCTCACTGAACGATTACATGACGAAGCTTGAAGATTCGCTCACTATAGGCTGGAACGGATTCTCGGGTGCCATTGTTCCGAGGGAGCCCATGATCTGATAGATCTCCAGATTGCAATTTCCAACGGGGAAATTGATTACCTAAAAACTCGAGAGGTCTGTATCAGACTCTTTGCGTATCGTGCGGAGCAGGAGTGGCCTCCAATGATCTCGAGGGGAGTGGGCTGGGACTCACTGTATTTCTCCCAGGCGGAAGGACTTAACGTTTTGCCGACTGTCGATGATGCCGTGGCATGGGCGAACGACTTGATTGCAAAAATCGATTCTGCTCGTTAGTGACACTGCTGAGATCTCTCGCTTACGCCATAGCAACCCCACGCGCAGCACTCAGCAGCTCGTACTCCCTTTGACTCCAATGGCGCAGCTCGGCAGCCTCGACGGCATCTCGGCATAGGTCCAAAAACACCTCGGCCCCATCGCAGAAGCACTCGCGGGCAAAGTCACCCGAACCGCTTGCGACGCACGTGCCGTCGGCAAACAGCTTCCAGCTAGACAGCTCGCGCGAGTCGTCTCCAAGCAGCTTGATCTGCAGTACGTGCGGGTCGCCGGCGGTGTAGAGCTCTTTCTCGAGCGCCTGCACGGTAAAGCGCATCTGGTGGGGGAGACTGCTCTTGACCATGGCCGAGGCATAGCCGTTCGGCTTGTCCAGAAGATGCATTCGTTTTGGCTTGGCTGCCAGGTTGTGGAAATTGCGCTCGCTGCGCACGGAGAAATTGTCCATACGGACTCCGTTCATCGATGTTGGCAGGGCCACCGTGCCTCTTGGCCGGTTGGCGTCGGGATCGTGGAGCCAACTCTCTACCCCGACTCTGGATAAAACGTGCCCGCTCCTTGCAGACACGATGGAGTCTATCAGCGCACGCGGACAGAAATCAAGCGCCGAGTGCGAAATGACGCGCGGACGGCGCTTGATTTCGCCGGCTGCTGCTAGGCTTAAATCAGAAAAAGTGTCGAAATCAGCCGTGTAAAAGTACGGAAAAGTGTCGTAATACACACTTAAATATCTCGAAAAAGTGTCGAAATAAGCACCTAACAACTACGGAAAAGTGTATCCTAGTGCTAAAACAGCATGTAATAAGGGGTGCGCTTATGCTACAGAGAAAAGCGAAAGCACAGTTTGAATCTTGGCTTGCCTTGTCGCCTAACAAGGCTCTTTTGGTCAAGGGCGCCCGGCAGGTGGGAAAGTCATATCTGGTCAACGCGTTTGCAAGCGAATCATTCGAAAATGTCGTGACGTTCGACCTTATCGCCGACGCGTCCGTGCGCGAGTCGTTTTTGGCGGCGAAAAGTGCGGACGACCTGCTTATGCGCATGTCTATCGCTGCGACGCAGCCGATGGTTGCGAACAAGACCGTCGTGGTTATCGACGAGGTGCAGCGATGCCCCAACGTGGTGACGTTTATCAAATACCTGGTCCAGCGCGGCGACTTTCGATACATCCTTACCGGATCGCTCCTTGGCGTGGAGCTCGAGGGCATCGATTCCCTGCCGGTGGGGTATGTCGAGCAGGTCCAGATGTACCCGCTCGACTTTGAGGAGTTTTGCTGGGCAAATGGCGTTGGTGCCAGCGTGTTTGACATGCTCAGGGGCTGTCTAAAGGATGAGGGGGAGCTCCCTGGCTACCTGTATGACCGCTTGCTCGATCTGTTCCATCAGTATGTTGTGGTGGGAGGCATGCCCGACGCGGTCAATTCCTTCTTGGCGACGCGCAATGTCGACGAGGTTCGAAACATCCACCGCGATCTTCACGCCCTGTATCGCGATGACATCGCAAAGTACGCTCCGCCCGAGCTACGCTTGGTTATTCGCGATATCTATGATTTGATTCCCAGTGAGGCCGGCTCCAAAAACAAGCGATTCAAACTGTCATCGATTAACGGTGTCAAACGTTTTTCGCAGGTGACAGATCATTTTCTCTGGTTATCGGAGGCAGGCGTTGCGCTTCCCGTGTATAACGTAACGGCGCCCGTGGCACCCCTTTTATTGGGTGAGCAACGAAATCTGTTTAAGCTGTTTTACTTGGACACCGGAATGCTCATGTCGTCGTATTCCAAAAGGGTCGCCCAAGGCGTTTTTGATGGGGAGGCGGAAGACGCCTTTGGCATGAACATGGGGGCGGCGTTTGAGGGCTTCGTTGCCCAAGAGCTCAAAGCTCATGGATTTAGATTGCGCTACTTTACATCCAAAAAGGTCGGTGAGCTCGATTTTGTGGAAGAGACGTTCGATGGGGAAGTGCTTGCCATCGAGGTCAAATCGGGCAAGAGCTTTAAGTCCCACGCGGCGCTCGATAACGCACTGGCAACGAAGGGCTACGGAATCGATCGCGCCCTGGTACTTGCGGAATGCAATCTTCACCGCGATGGTGACGTGCTGTATCTGCCCATCTTTATGGCAGGGCTTTTGGAGCCGTAACGTGCCGCCGGCTCTTCCGGCCCTCCCTTAACCCTCGCTACTCATCATCCCCGTCGTTGGGGTCGCCCTTGAGGGTGTTGATGTCCAGGTACTGGTTTTCGTCCTCTTTTTGCTGGGTCTCCGACTCCGCTTGGGTGGGGCCGCGGAACAGCTGGAATCCCTCAAACGCAATGACGCCGAGCAGGGCAATGATAATGGCGATAAAGGCAACCTTGACTGCCTGCGGAAATTCCGAGAAACGCAGCTCCTTTTCCTCGGCGTAATAATCGGCGAAGCGCTCTTCGCCCGTGCTTTTGGTATACGCCGGCGCGGACGCGGCCTCCGGGTCATATTCCGGCGCAGGCGTGGCGGCGTACGGATCGTTGAGATAATCGCTTGATGCGGTGCCATAACCCTCGGTCTCGATGCGACCATTGCCAGCATAGTCATCGGAATAATCGGAATATGCTGCACCGCCCTCATAGTCCACGGCGCTCGTGTTGGTGGCAAAAAGCGGGTTAACTGGAACGTCGAGCGCCGGCATGCCGGTAGAGGTCTCATCCAGATCGGCTGTGGCCCAGGAATCGTAGGCAACCTGATGGGCAACGGGCTCGTCGAGCCTTGCGATCGGAGGCTTGCGTGCCGCAGGAACAGGCAACTGCTGGGCGCTGTACATAACGGTGCTGTCGGCCGATTTGCCCTGCGTCGCTGCAGCGAGAAATGCCGCGGTCTCGGACGGGTCGCTTGCGGGGCGGGGAGCGGTCGTGGGCGCCGAAGTGGGTGCGGGCGTAGGCGCGGGCGTCGAAACAGGCGACTGCGCAGGAGTCGGCGCAGGTGCGGACTTAGGCGCAAGTGCGGGATTGGGGGTTGACGGGCGAGCCCCGCCGCCCATGAGTTCGTCGGTGGTCCACGGGCGATCATCCATCACGTCGTCAAGGCTCAGCGAAAACAGGTCGTCTTCACCCTCATCGAACATGCGGTGCACATGTCCACCAATTGCCGGAATCAATCCGCGACCGGTGCATGATGCCTTGCTCAACGCCATTCTGTTCCATCCTTTCGAAATACTAATGACATCGATTATATGGAACTTCCCAAGCGGCTCGGTCTTGGATTCGCGCTTTCCAGAACTCGCGCCCAAAAGGGGAGGGGCAATCCAGGCGAGTGCCTACTTGTCGCCGGCAGCAGCCTTGGCCTCATTGAGGTAGCTATAGAAGCTGTACTTGGAGATGCCAAAGAACTCGCAGGCGCGCTCGCTCGACTTGGAAATGAGGAAGGCGCCGCGACGGTCGAGGTAGCCAATGGCACGAATGCGCTCGTCTTTGGTCATGAGTGCCGCGGGCTTGCCCACAAACTGCTCGCACTCGTGCAGCAGGTCCTCGAGCAGGTCGCCGATGTTCTTGGTAATGGGCTCGGGCTCGGTATAGCCCGTGCCGCCGGTGCCGGTAAAAGCGTCGAGCGAGCGCTCAAAAGCCTTCATGAGCGTAATGTCAAAGTTGATGCCCAAAATGCCGACGGGTTTGCCCTCATCGTTGCGGATAAAGATCGTCGACGATTTGAGCAGCTTACCGTCGGTGGTTTTAGTGAGGTACGGCTCGCGGTCGTGTACATCGGTGGCGCCCTCGTGCATGGACTCAAACACGATATGGCTGGGGCCGTCACCCAGTTTGCGCCCGCTGACGTGGCCGTTTTCGATCACTACGATGGAATGGTCCACGTCCTCGGTCTCCAGATCGTGGACGACGACTTCGCAGTTGGGGCCAAATTGGAGCGCCAGACCGTGTGCGAGGCGCTTGTAAAACTCAATCTGTGCGGGGGTCATGGGTACCTTCCTAAAAATTAGTTTGGGCTCACTGTGCCATAAACCACACATGACCGCAAACAAATCCATCAACAAGGCAATTCATGACCGTTCGGCGGCGAAAAAGTACCGATTACGGCAACAAACAATTCGTTAGATATACCAATCAAAAAGTGTGATAGAACATTACTAACAAACTTTTTGTTTGGCATCCACATAAAAGTTCAGTCGTGTGAATGGGATCGGGCTGAAACGCGTATGCGGGGGCCGGCAAGAGAGGACTTAAGGAGTTCACCGTATGGCCGATAAGATCCAGTGGGCGGGCAACACGATGCCCAAGAGCGATGACAAGCACTTGGGAATCATGAGCCTCGACCACGTGAAGAAGGCCCGCGCCTTCCACCAGTCGTTCCCTCAATATACCGTCACCCCGCTTGCCCGCCTGGACGGTCAGGCTGCGCGCTTGGGTCTGTCCAACCTGTGCGTTAAGGACGAGAGCTATCGCTTTGGCCTCAACGCCTTTAAGGTTCTGGGCGGATCGTTTGCCATGGCCAACTACATTGCCGACGAGACCGGCAAGGACGTTGCCGACTGCACCTTCGATTACCTGACCTCCGATCAGCTTGCCAAGGACTTTGGCCAGGCTACCTTCTTTACCGCCACCGACGGCAACCATGGCCGCGGCGTGGCATGGGCTGCCAACAAGCTGGGCCAGAAGGCCGTCGTGCACATGCCCAAGGGTTCCACCAAGCCCCGCTTCGATAACATCGCCGCCGAGGGCGCCACGGTGACCATCGAAGAGGTCAACTACGACGAGTGCGTGCGCATGGCCGCCGCCGAGGCCGACGCCTGCGAGCGCGGCGTCATCGTTCAGGACACCGCCTGGGAGGGCTACGAGAAGATCCCGTCCTGGATCATGGAGGGTTACGGCACCATGGCCTCCGAGGCTGCCGAGCAGCTGCGTGAGATGGCCATCAACCGCCCGACGCACGTGTTTGTCCAGGCTGGCGTGGGCTCGCTGGCTGGCGCCGTGGTGGGCTACTTCACCAACCTGTATCCCGATAACCCGCCCACCTTCGTCGTGGTCGAGTGCGCGCCTGCCGCCTGTCTGTACAAGGGCGCTGCCGCCGGCGACGGCGATCCGCGCATCGTGGACGGTGACATGCCCTCCATCATGGCCGGTCTGTGCTGCGGCGAGCCCAACATTCTGGGCTGGGATATCCTGCGCAACCACACCACCGCCTTCGTGTCCTGCCCCGACTGGGTCACCGCTCGCGGCATGCGCACCCTGGGCGCTCCCGAGAAGGGCGACCCGCGCGTCATCTCCGGCGAGTCCGGTGCTGTGACCACCGGCCTGGTCGAGACCCTCATGCTCGATCCCGAGTACGCCGAGCTCAAGGAACTCATCGGCCTGGACAAGACGAGCTCTGTGCTCTGCTTCTCCACCGAGGGCGATACGGATCCCGACCAGTATCGCCGTATTGTTTGGGAAGGCGAATATCCCACTTGCTAATCGTTAGGGCGGAGTAAATAGGTATCGCTCCGCCACCTCACAGGTAGATTTCTTCGTTTGAAAGGTTATGAACAATGGCTAAAGAACTCGATTTCGACGCTATCAAGGCTGCTGCTGAGTCTCATCGTGCTGATATGACTCGCTTCCTGCGCGCCATGATCTCCCACCCCTCTGAGTCCTGCGAGGAGGGTGAGGTTGTTGCCTGCATCAAGGCCGAGATGGAGAGCCTTGGCTATGACGAGGTCAAGGTCGACGGCCTGGGCAACGTCATGGGCTTTATGGGCGAGGGCGACAAGATCATCGCCATCGACTCCCACATCGACACCGTCGGCATCGGCAACATCGAGAACTGGGATGCCGATCCCTATGAGGGCTACGAGACCGACGAGATCATCTACGGCCGCGGCGGCTCTGACCAGGAGGGCGGCATGGCTTCCGCTACCTACGCTGCCAAGATGATGAAGGACATGGGTCTCATCCCTGAGGGCTATAAGATCATGGTCGTCGGCACCGTCCAGGAAGAGGACTGCGACGGCATGTGCTGGCAGTACATCTACAACAAGGACGGCATTAAGCCCGAGTTCGTCATTTCCACCGAGCCCACCGACGGCGGCATCTACCGCGGTCACCGCGGCCGCATGGAGATTCGCGTCGACGTTCACGGCACCTCCTGCCACGGCTCCGCTCCCGACCGCGGCGATAACGCCATTTACAAGATGGCCGACATCATCGCCGACGTCCGCGCCCTCAACAACAACGGCTGCGACGAGTCGACCGACATCAAGGGTCTCGTCAAGATGCTCGACCCCAAGTACAACCCCGAGCACTTCGAGGACGCCCGCTTCCTGGGCCGCGGCACCTGCACCGTCAGCCAGATCTTCTACACCAGCCCCAGCCGTTGCGCCGTGGCTGATTCCTGCGCCATCTCCATCGACCGTCGCATGACCGCCGGTGAGACCTGGGAGTCCTGCCTGGACGAGATCCGCAACCTGCCGGCCGTCAAGAAGTACGGCGACGACGTGAAGGTCTCCATGTACATGTACGACCGTCCGTCCTGGACCGGCGAGGTCTACGAGACCGAGGCTTACTTCCCCACGTGGATCAACAAGGAGACCGCTCCGCACGTCAAGGCCCTCGTCGACGCCCACAAGGCCATGTTCGGTGACGAGCGCATCGGCTGCGAGCCCAGCATGGACAAGCGCACTGGTCGTCCACTGTGCGACAAGTGGACCTTCTCCACGAACTGTGTTTCCATCCAGGGCCGCTATGGCATCCCCTGCGTGGGCTTTGGCCCGGGTGCCGAGTCTCAGGCTCACGCTCCCAACGAGGTCACCTACAAGGACGACCTGGTCACCGCTGCCGCCATGTACGTGGCTGCCCTGAACCTCTACGATCCGAGCCAGGCCGATGGCGACGCCACCGTGTTCCGCGCCGGTCTGACCAACAACAAGATCGATTAGTCCCATTCCTCGATTTTGTTGAGCCGGGGGCCGCTCGTGTCCCCGGCATCCCCTGTTGACTCGGGGCCCGCGGTCGTTATCTCCCATGCTTCCTCAACGGTGGCGGGTCCTCGTCATAGTGCTCTGCATGTTCTAGCCACACGCGCATGCCGGAGCACGTCTACTCATTGCGATCGTTTCACCTTTAGAAAGGACATTTACATGGACGTCAAGTTTACCGAGCTCGTCGAGCAGCTGAACGGCCTCGATTTTAAGGGTATGTACGGCAGCGACTTCCTGCACACCTGGGACAAGACCACCGATGAGCTCAAGGCGCTCTACATCGTCGCCGACGCCCTGCGCGAGCTGCGCGAGAACAACGTTTCGTCCAAGATCTTCGACTCGGGCCTGGCCGTCTCCCTGTTCCGTGACAACTCCACCCGTACGCGCTTCTCCTTCTCTAAGGCCGCCAACCTGCTCGGCCTTGAGCTGCAGGACCTGGACGAGAAGAAGTCCCAGATCGCTCACGGCGAGACCGTCCGCGAGACCGCTACCATGATCTCCTTCATGGCCGACGTCATCGGCATCCGCGATGACATGTACATCGGCAAGGGCGACGCCTACATGGCCGAGGTCTCCGAGTCTGTCCAGCAGGCTTACGAGGACGGCGTTCTGGATCACCGTCCCACGCTCATCTCCCTGCAGTCCGACTCCGATCACCCCACGCAGTCCTCTGCCGACATGCTCTACCTCATCAACGAGTTTGGCGGCCTCGAGAACCTCAAGGGCAAGAAGGTTGCCGTCACCTGGGCTTATTCGCCCTCTTACGGCAAGCCGCTGTCCTGCCCGCAGTCGCTGATCAGCCTGCTGCCCCGCTTTGGCATGGACGTCACCCTGGCCCACCCCGAGGGCTACGACCTCATGCCTGAGGTCGTCGAGCGCGCCAAGGGTTATGCCGCCGAGTCCGGCACCACCTTTAAGCAGGTCAACACTATGGCCGAGGCCTTCGAGGGCGCCGACATCGTGATCCCCAAGAGCTGGGCTCCGTTTGCCGCCATGGAGAAGCGCACCAACCTGTACGCCGAGGGCGACGACGCCGGCATCGCCGCGCTCGAGAAGGAGCTGCTCGCCCAGAACGCCACCCATCAGGACTGGTGCTCCACGACCGAGCTCATGAAGAAGACTGCCAACGGCCAGGACACCATCTTTATGCACCCGCTGCCCGCCGACATCTCCGGTGTCTCTTGCGAGCACGGCGAGGTTAACGCCGACGTCTTCGACATGCACCGCGTGGGCATGTACAAGGAGGCCAGCTACAAGCCGTACGCCATCGCAGCCATGATGTTCCTGCAGAAGGTTGCCGATCCCGCCGCTACCCTCAAGGCCCTCGACGAGCGCAACACCGCCCGTTGGCTCCAGGCCTAAAGCCGGGTTGAGGTAAGCCATGTAAAGGGGGCGCTCTGCCAACCGGCGGGGTGCCCCTTTTTGCATCGCGGGCGTGCGGGATAAGCGCTTTCGATGTAGATGCCCGCGGCGCGAGTTATGGGTACGATGGTTTCAGGGGAGGTATCACCATGAAACTTGGATGCGTCATTATGGCTTCGGGCGAGGGCAAGCGGTTTGGCTCTAACAAGATGCTTGCCGATATCTATGGCGAGCCGCTGATTGCCCGGACCATCGATTCGGTTCCCCGGGGCTTTGACGTCGTGGTTTCGACGCGTTGGCCCGAGGTCGCCCAGATTTGCGAGGACAAGCATTGCCCGTGCGTGCTGCACGATGGCGAGCTGCGCAGCGAAAGCGTCCGTGCGGGCCTTTCGTGGGGAGTCGAACGCAACTGGAAAGGTTGCCTCTTTTTGCCGGGCGACCAGCCGCTCGTGAGTTCGGGTTCTTTTGAGGCTATGGTTCGTGCGTTTGACGAGTGTGGCCGCAAACATCCGGTGCGTCTTGCGTGCAACGGTGAGCCTTCGAGCCCGGTGCTCTTTCCGGCGGAACTGTTCGATGCACTTATGTGTCTTGAGGGCAAGGACGGCGGCGGTTCGATCCTCAAGGACCGTACCGACGTGGTGCTGGTCGAGGCGCGTGCCTACGAGCTGTGGGACGTCGATACCGCCAAGGGACAGCAACGCATAACGGAGCATATCGCCGCCTGCTCGTATTTTGATCGCGTGGCCAACTGCATCAATCAATAAGGAGCAATTATGATCATCATCAAAAACGGCGCGCTCGTGACGCCCCAGGGGCTTCGCCGCGCCGATCTTGCCATGGAGGGCGATAAGATTGTGCGGATCGCCGCGGCAATCGAGCCGGGCGAGGGCGATACCGTCCAGGACGCCACCGACTGTTGGGTGTTCCCCGGCTTTATCGACGGCCACACGCACATGCAGTGCTGGACTGGCATGGATTGGACGGCCGATAGCTTTGAGACCGGTACGCGTGCGGCTGCCTGCGGCGGTACGACGACCATCGTGGACTACGCGACGGCCGATCGCGGCGTGACCATGCCCGATGCCTTGGCCGAGTGGCATCGCCGCGCCGACGGAACCTGCACGGCCAACTACGCGTTTCATATGGCACTCGCCGAGTGGAATGAACGCAACCGCGCCGATCTTTCGGCCATGCGCGAGGCGGGCGTGTCGTCGTTTAAGACCTACTTTGCCTATGACCACCTGCGCCTGGACGACGCCGAGACGCTCGAGGTGCTGGAGGAACTCAAGCGCGTGGGCGGCATGCTCTGCGTGCATTGCGAGAACGGTACGCTGGTGAATGAACTGCAGAAGCGCGTGTACGAGCAGGGGATTCATGGGCCCGAGGGGCATGCGCTCAGCCGTCCGGACGTGTGCGAGGGTGAGGCCGTGAGTCGTCTGCTGTATCTGGCGCACTTAGCCGGGGACGCTCCAGTCAATGTGGTGCACCTTTCGACCAAGCTGGGGCTCGAGGCCATTCGCGCTGCCAAAGCGCGCGGGCAGAAGAACATCTATGTCGAGACCTGCCCTCAGTATCTGATGCTCGACGATACTTGCTACTTGGAGCAGGGCGAGGACGGCTTTGCGGGTGCCAAGTATGTGATGAGCCCGCCACTGCGCCATGCCGGCGACCGTGCCGCGCTGCGCGAGGCGCTTGTGGCCGGCGAGATCGATACTATTGCGACCGATCATTGCAGCTTTAACCTGCACGGGCAAAAGGACCGCGGACGCGATGATTTCCGCGCGATTCCCAACGGCGGGCCCGGCGTGGAGCATCGTCCCGTCGCGATTGCCACGAGCTTTGAGGGCCAGCTGGGACCCGAGGATCTGTGCCGCTTGATGAGCGAGAACCCGGCGCGCGTCTTTGGCATGTATCCGCGCAAGGGCTGTCTTGCCGAGGGCGCCGATGCCGACGTGTGCGTGTGGGATCCCAAGGCGCGCTGGACCATTAGCGCGGCGACGCAGCATCAGGCTGTGGACTACACGCCGCTCGAGGGTTTTGAGGCACATGGCCGCGCCAAGGCCGTGTTTGTGAACGGCGTGCTGGCGGCACGCGATGGCGAGCCCACCGGAGCCCAACCCGGCCGCTACGTGCCCCGCTAACAGGAAGATCGCCGGATTCCCCTCCGCAGTTGCGGTGGAATAGTTCCTGTTTAGCCGCCAAATAGGCCGTTTCAGGAACTATTCCACCGCAACTTATAGGTCTTCTGGGGCAGCGCCGGCTATTTGAGGCTGGTGGCGACGACGGGGCGGCCGAGGGCTGCCTCGAAGCGGTCGGCCATCGTGGGGTCGCTGAGCGTGTCGACTTGGTTGAGCATGACGCGTGCGGTATTGAGTTTCAGCGCCTGCATCTCGGCATTGAGCACCTGGGCGACGCGCTCGGGCGTGGCGGTATCGGTGGGCTCGCAGCCGCAGCGCTCGCAGAAGAGCTCGGGGCGGTGGACAACCTCGGCGACGGGCTTGCCGAATCCCGAGGCGCCGACGATCCAGACGATGTTGGCCGTGCCAGAGGGAATTACCGGCTCCCACGGGGCGTGCGCCTTGAGCGGGAGCCGCTTGCTGCCGTCCGCCTCGGCCAGGACGTAGTCAAAGCGCTGCGCCAGCTCGTTGGGCGGCTCGGCGGGGGCGGAGAGCTTGCCTGTCTCCGGGTCCAAAACACCCGCCTGGCAGATACTTCCGCGGCTCATGCCTGCGCATGCCTCGCAGGTGCAGCCGGGAACATGCAGAGCGCCCGGTTTCCAGGGTGCGGCGTCCAGACGACGGCTCGACCCGTCCCACGGCACGCCGGCGACGGGAAACATGTGCGTGGTGGTACAGAGAAGCACCCTGCCGCCAGCGCGCATGAGCTCGAGACCCAGCGCCTTCAGCAAGGTCGACTTGCCGCCGCTGCCGATAATTGCGGTAATGCCCGGCTCGATCTTGAGCGCGGAGGCAAGGTTTCCGCTCGTCGTTTCCATCTGTTCACCGCCGTATAATACTGTGATAATAAATAATCATCAGAGTAGCGGTCGAACCGCTTTTGCTCTGCTCAAACCGTAGCACAGGGAGGTGCCCCGGGAATGCTCGTTTATGTTCGCGGCGCCGGCGATATCGCCACGGGCGTCGCCGCTCGCTTGGTGCGCGCCGGCGCGTCGGTTGTCATGGCCGATATCGCGGTCCCCACGTGCATCCGTCGCACAATCAGTTTTTGCGAGGCCATTCGCTTGGGCGAGGTCGAGGTCGAAGGCGTTCGCGCTCGCTTGGCACGGACGCCGGCCGAGGCGCTTGAGATTACCGAGGCGGGGGATGTCGCCGTGGTGGTGGACCCCCAGGCACAGATGGCCGGCGAGTTTAAGCCCGCGGCTGTGGTAGACGCGATTCTGGCCAAGCGCAATCTGGGTACCACGCGCGACATGGCTCCTGCCGTCATCGCCGTGGGGCCGGGCTTTACCGCGCCGGTTGACTGCGACGCCGTAGTCGAAACCATGCGCGGGCATTTTTTGGGCCGCGTGATTACCCAGGGCTCACCCCAGCCCAACACGGGCGTGCCGGGCATTATCGCTGGCTATGGCAGAGAGCGCGTTATCCACAGTCCCGCCGCCGGCGTGTTTTGGTCCGACCGCGCGATCGGCGACATCGTGAGCGCCGGAGACGTGATTGGCTACGCGGGCGATACGCCCATGTGCACGCAGATCGATGGCTGTCTGCGCGGGCTTTTGGCGAATGGCGTCCAGGTCACCGAGGGCTTTAAATGCGCCGATGTCGATCCGCGCGGCGACGCCAGCTATATCAACTATATTTCGGACAAGGCGACGTCGGTCGGCGGCGGCGTGCTCGAGGCACTCGCTATGCTCACCGATGTCTTTAGAGGATAGAAGGCGGCAATGGAAAAGCTCGATGTTGTGAATGCGGCGCTTGCCGCCCTGCGTGCCGGCGAGACGTGCGAGCTCGTGGTCGTGGCCGGCACGGCGGGGTCGTCGCCGCGCGGCGTGGGCGCCTGGATGGCCGTCTTTGCCGACGGTAGCCAGGCGGGCACTATCGGCGGCGGCAAGATTGAGCTCTTTGCGCTGGACGAGGCGCGCGAGCTGCTGGCCGGGGGTAAATCGCGTCTGGTCCGCTACACCATGGGCGGCGAGAACTCCGATACCGGCATGATCTGCGGCGGAGCCATCTGCCTGTGCTATCTGCATCTGGATGTATCGCAGGTGCCGTTGTTCCAGTCGGTTGCCGACGTCTTGGCGTATCGACGCATTGGCGACTTCGTCATCGACTTTGAACCGTTTGTCATTCAGGCCCTCGAGGGCGATGTGGTCGAGTACCATGGCGAGACATCGCGCCATACCATTGCCGGCTGCCCCGAGCTTTCGCTGGTGGAGGAGGGGAGTAAGGTCACCTACACCAACGCCGCCTCCGAGATTCCCCCGGCGCACATCGAGACGCTCTGCCCCGAGGGCCTGACCTACATCTTTGGCTGCGGACACGTGGGCGCCGCGACGGCGCGCGTGCTCACGGCGGCGGGCTTTGCCGTCGTGGCTTGCGACGACCGCCCCGGCACGCTGACGCCCGAATGGGTACCCGGTGTCTACGACCGTCGTCTGGTCGACTACAAGAACCTGGGCGAGCAGTGCCCCATCGGTCCGCGCGACTTGGTGGTCGTGGCCACAGCAGGCCACAAGTCCGATATCGACGTGGTGATTCAGGCCATGCGCGCCAAGCCCGCCTATCTGGGTTGCCTTGGCTCGCGCCGCAAGACGGCCTTTGTGCGGGCTCGCTTGGAGCAGGAGGGCTTTACGCAGGACCAGATCGACGGGCTGCACCTGCCGATCGGCGTTGCCATCGAGGCAGAGGATCCCGAGGAGATCGCTATCTCCATCGCCGCCGAGATGATCCACCTGCGCCGCACCAAACTCGTCCCCCGCAAGCGCTAATCGCATCCCCAACAAGCAGTTGCGGTGAAATAAGGATTGTTTAAGCCTGTTAGGCCGCCCAACAGTCCCTATTTCACCGCAACTGCTTTTTGGGACCCATTTGTGCGGGGGAGTTGTGGAGTTGTGCAGGCAGACGAGGTTTTTCTGGAAATACGCTCCCGATGCGCGTATAGTACCGATTGTTTTGTCGGCTCCTGCTGCGTCGAGTCCAAACCGCAAAATGCCATGAGCGGCGCGGATGCAGCCAGGAGGCACGAGGACAACCCATCGTGGCCACGCCCCGTGCTTAAAACCCCAAGAAGGAGTGAACAATGGCAGAAGAGAAGTATGTGCCGCGTCTGAAGACCAAGTACAACAACGAGGTCAAGCAGCAGCTTCAGGACAAGTTCCAGTACGAGAACGTCATGATGATCCCCAAGTTTGAGAAGATCGTCGTGAACATGGGTGTCGGCGAGGCCGCTACCGATTCCAAGGCCATCGACGGTGCCGTGCGCGACCTGCGCGCCATCACCGGCCAGCAGCCGATGATCACCCGTGCCCGCAAGTCCATCGCTACCTTCCGCCTGCGCGCCGGTATGCCGATCGGCTGCAAGGTTACCCTGCGTGGCGACCGTATGTGGGAGTTCTTCGATCGTCTGACCTCCGTCGCGATCCCCCGTATCCGCGACTTCCGCGGCATCTCCGCCAAGAGCTTCGACGGCCGTGGTAACTTCTCCATGGGCGTCACCGAGCAGCTCATCTTCCCCGAGATCGACTTCGACTCCGTCGATCACCAGCGTGGTATGGACATCACTTTCGTGACCACCGCCAACACCGATGAGGAGGCCAAGGCCCTTCTGGACGCCTTCGGTTTCCCGTTCAAGAAATAGGTTCACCTGCCCTATAAGCGCCGTTCCCACAAGGGGGCGGCGCTTGGGGCGAACAATACTCTATGTGAGGAGGATATAAGTGGCTAAGACATCGATGATCGTCAAGTGCAATCGCAAGCAGAAGTTCTCTACTCGTGAGTACACGCGCTGCCAGCGCTGCGGCCGTCCGCACTCTGTGTACCGCAAGTTCGGCCTGTGCCGTGTCTGCTTCCGCGAGCTTGCACTCAAGGGCGAGCTTCCCGGCGTTAAGAAGGCCAGCTGGTAAGTCACTACCAGCGTTTCAAGCATCAGTTTGGAACAGGGAAAACGCGCTAGTTAGGCTTTGCCGTTAAGGGCGGCGAAGAACCAAGAGCACGTGTTCATCAAGAACGAAGGAGAATCTGTATGAACCTTACAGACCCGATCGCAGATATGCTTACGCGCATCCGTAACGCTAACTCTGTGAACAAGGCCACGGTCTCCATGCCGAGCAGCAAGAAGCTCGTCGAGATCGCTCGTGTTCTGCACGAGGAGGGCTACATCGAGGGCTACGATGTCGAGGACACCGTTCCCCAGAAGACTCTGCACATCACGCTTAAGTATGGTCCCAAGAAGGCTAAGGTCATCAACGGCATCCGCCGCATTTCCAAGCCGGGCCTGCGTAAGTACACCGGCGTTGCCGACATGCCCCGCGTCCGCGGTGGCCTTGGTACCGCCATTATTTCCACCAGCCATGGCGTCATGACCGACCGCGATGCTCGCAAGCACAACGTCGGCGGCGAGATCATCGCTTACGTCTGGTAATTCGCTCGGTAGGTAGAAGGAAAGGAGATCACCGTGTCTCGTATCGGTAATAAGCCTGTCCAGATTCCCGCCGGAGTCGAAGTGGCAGTCAACGGCAACAACGTTGTCGTCAAGGGCCCCAAGGGCCAGCTCGAGCTCGATGTCTTTGAGAAGCTCGCTATCAACGTCGAGGACAACGTCCTCACCGTTTCCCGTCCCGACGACGAGCGTGAGACCCGTGCCCGCCACGGCCTCACCCGCGCCCTCATCCACAACATGGTTGTTGGCGTTTCCGAGGGCTTCGAGAAGAAGCTCGAGCTCGCCGGCGTCGGTTACCGCGTGCAGCAGAAGGGCAAGAACCTCGAGTTCTCCCTGGGCTTCTCGCACCCCGTGATCGTCGAGGCTCCCGAGGGCATCACCTTCGAGGTTCCCGACAACACCCACGTGAACGTCAAGGGTATCAACAAGCAGCAGGTCGGTCAGATCGCCGCTGAGATCCGCGGCCATCGTCCTCCCGAGCCTTACAAGGGCAAGGGTATCCACTACGTTGGCGAGCACATCCGCCGCAAGCTGGGTAAGGCCGCCAAGTAGTCGTAACCGACTCACTCGCATAAGACCAGCACCCCGTCAGGTGCTGGCAAGATCAACCTTTTTAGGAGTTTACGTATGAACAAGCATAAGGCGAAGCTGGAAGGCCTCAAGCGTCGTCAGCGTCGTGTTCGCGGCAAGGTCTCGGGTACCGCCGAGCGTCCGCGTCTTCGCGTGACCCGTACTAACGCCAACATCTATGCCCAGATCATCGACGACAGCAAGGGCTCCAGCCTGACGCTCGTCTCTGCCTCGACCCTCGAGGCCGAGTTCAAGGGCACCCACACCTCGAACAAGGAGGCTGCGGAGAAGGTCGGTCAGCTCGTTGGCAAGCGCGCCATCGAGGCCGGCATCACCAAGGTCGCCTTCGATCGTGGTGGCCGTATCTACCATGGCCGCGTCAAGGCCCTCGCCGACGGTGCTCGTGCCGCCGGTCTCGAGTTCTAGGAGGTATGTAGCACATGGCTCGTAATCAGAAGCAGCAGCGCGAGGCCTCCGAGTTCGAGGAGCGCGTCGTTTACATCAACCGCGTGTCGAAGACCGTCAAGGGTGGTCGTCGCATGAGCCTCGTCGCTCTCGTCGTCGTTGGCGACGGCAAGGGCAACGTCGGCGTTGGCATGGGCAAGTCCGCTGAGGTGCCCATGGCCATCTCCAAGGCATCTCTCGATGCCAAGAAGAACATGTTCCACGTGCCGGTGACCGAGCAGGGCACCATCCCGCACGAGGTTCTCGGCCACTTTGGTGCCGGCCGCATCATCATCAAGCCCGCTGTCGAGGGTACCGGCGTTATCGCCGGCGGCGCTGTGCGTCCCCTCTTTGAGCTTGCTGGCATCAAGAACGTCCTGTCCAAGTCCCTCGGTACCGACAACGGCCTCAACATCATCAAGGCTGCCGTCGAGGGCCTCAAGGAGCTCTCCAGCCCTGAGGACGTCGCGGCTCGCCGTGGCCTGACGGTCTCCGAGATGTTCGTCGGTAAGGAGAACTAAGCATGGCTGACATCATCAAGATCAAGCAGGTCCGCAGTACCAACGGTTGCAAGCAGGACCAGGTCCGTACTGTCCGTGCCCTCGGTCTCCACAGGATCCGCGAGGTTCGCGAGATTGCTGACAACGAGTCCGTCCGCGGCATGATCTTCAAGGTCAAGCACCTTGTCGAGATTGTAGAGGAGTAGCAAATGCAGCTTCACGATCTTACTCCCGCGCCCGGTTCCACCAAGAACCGCAAGCGCGTCGGCCGTGGCAATTCTTCGGGTCACGGCACCACTTCTGGCCGCGGTCAGAAGGGCCAGGGTTCCCGCTCTGGCGGCACCAAGGGTGCCGGTTTCGAGGGTGGCCAGACTCCGCTGGCTATGCGCCTGCCCAAGCTTCCGGGCTTCCGCAACCCCCGTCGTATCGAGTACACCGCTGTTAACGTTGAGCGTCTCGAGCGCAAGTTCGAGGACGGCGCTGTGATCGACGGTGCCGCTCTTAAGGCCGCTCGCATCACCAAGAGCGAGTTCGAGCCCGTCAAGGTGCTCGGCAATGGTGAGCTCACCAAGAAGTTCACGGTCAAGGTCGACAAGGTCAGCGCTTCTGCGCAGGCCAAGATCGAGGCCGCCGGCGGAAAGGTCGAGCTGCCGTGCTAAATGGTCTTAAGAATGCTTTCCGCATCAAAGAATTGCGCGAAAAGATTCTTTTTACCATAGCTATGCTCGTCGTGTACCGCATTGGTGCGCACGTTCCTGTGCCCGGCATTCCCTTCCAGGGGATGCTGGGCCTTTTCTCGACCGATAACAATTCGGTCGCCGCAGGTGCTATGGCCCTCCTGAATCTTTTCTCTGGCGGCGCTTTGAGCTATGTGTCGGTGTTTTCGCTGGGCATCATGCCTTACATCACCAGCTCGATCATCCTCCAGATGCTCCAGGCCGTTGTGCCTTCCCTGCATGAGCTTGCCCGCGAGGGCGAGGTCGGTCAGACCAAGATTACGCAGTATTCGCGTTACCTCACCCTGGCTCTGGCAATCCTCAACTCCGTGGGTTACCTCTTCCTCTTTAAGAGCTTCGGCATCAGCTTTAATGGCGCCGGCGCTCCCGAGATCATCTTCGACCTCATGATCGTCGGCACGCTCACTGCGGGCGCCATGCTGATCATGTGGATTGGTGAGCTCATCACCCAGCGCGGTATCGGCAATGGCATGTCGCTGATCATCTTTGCGAACATCATGGCCGGTCTGCCGCAGGCTATCTTCTCCAGCACCGAGGGCAATGCCGGTGGCATCATCACCATGGTGATTATCTGCGCCATCATCCTGCTGGTTATCCCGCTGATTGTTTTCCTTGAGCGCGGCCAGCGCCGCATTCCGGTCTCCTACGCTAAGCGCGTCGTGGGCCGTCGCATGATGGGTGGCCAGACCACCTACCTGCCCATCAAGGTCAACACCGCGGGTGTCGTGCCGATCATCTTCGCTTCGGCGCTGCTGTATTTCCCGGCTCAGATTGCCGTGTTCTTCCCCGGCATCGGCTGGATCCAGGCAGTTGCCTCTGCGCTTTCGACCGGTTGGCTCAACTGGGTGCTTAATGTTGTCCTCATCGTGTTCTTCGCGTACTTCTACACCTCCATGGTGTTTAACCCCGATGACACGGCCGACAACCTTAAGAAGCAGGGCGGCTTTATTCCGGGCGTCCGTCCGGGTAGGGCTACCGCGGCCTACATCAAGAACGCGCTCAACAAGATCACGCTTCCCAGCGCTGTCTTTTTGGCGCTCATCGCCATCGTGCCTTCGATCATCTTCTCCTTCACGGGTAACCATCTGATCCAGGCATTTGGCGGCACGTCCATCCTCATCATGGTCGGCGTCGTGCTCGACACGGTCGATAAGCTCGAAGGCCAGATCAAGATGTATGATTACGATGGATTCTTTAAATAGGCTAGAGGAGGATTGCTCATGAACCTCGTATTGCTCGGAGCTCCGGGTGCCGGTAAGGGCACCGTCGCACAGGAGCTCGTCGCCGAGTTTGGCGTCGCTCACATTTCCACGGGCGACCTGCTGCGTGCTGCCGTCAAGGGCGGCACCGAGCTTGGTATTCAGGCTAAGAAGTACATGGACGCTGGCGAGCTCGTTCCCGACCAGCTCGTGATCGACCTTGTCAAGGAGCGCCTTGCCGCCGATGACGCCCAGCAGGGCTTCATCCTCGATGGCTTCCCGCGCAACACCGCCCAGGCTGTGACGCTCGATTCCGAGCTCTCCGCCATGGGTCGCGAGATCGACTGCGCCCTTCTGGTCGATGTGGCCTCCGATGTCATCATCGATCGTCTGTCTTCGCGTCGCACCTGCCGAGCCTGCGGTTACACCGGCACTGCTGCCGATGCCACCTGCCCCAAGTGCGGCGGCGAGATGTATCAGCGCGACGACGACAAGCCCGAGACCATCAAGAACCGTCTCGACGTCTACGAGAAGTCCACGAGCCCGCTCGTCGACTACTATCGTGGCCAGGGTCTGCTCAAGTCGGTCAACGGTGATCAGGCTCGCGAGACCGTGTACGGGGATGTCAAAGAGGCTCTCGGTCTATGATCAAGATTAAGTCTGCAACGCAAATTGAGCAGATGAAGAAGGCAGGAGCGCTATCTAAGATGGCGCTCCGCCACGTTGGAGCCATGGTTCGCCCCGGCGTGTCGACCTTCGAACTCGATCAGCTTGCGGAGCAGATTATCCGCATGCATGGCGGCACCCCTGCCTTTAAGGGTTACGGCGGGTTCCCGGGGACCATTTGCGCATCGATCAACGATGCCGTGGTTCACGGTATTCCCAACCCTGACATGATCCTGCGCGATGGCGATATCATCTCCATCGATACGGGAGCTGTCGTTGATGGTTGGGTCGGCGATAACGCCTGGACGTTTTTCGTCGGCACCCCCACGCCCGAGGCCAAGGCCCTGTGCGAGGTTACGCGCGATTGCCTAAAGGCTGCCATCGAGCAGGCTGTTCCCGGTAACCATATCGGGGACGTCGGCTATGCCGTTCAGTCCCTCGCCGAGTCTCACGGTTACGGCGTGCTTCGCGATTACGTGGGGCATGGTATCGGTCGCGTGATGCACGAGGACCCCAACGTTCCAAATTATGGAAAGAAGGGGAGAGGCGTTCGCCTTCAGGCCGGTATGGTCATCGCCATCGAGCCGATGGTTACGATGGGTTCCAATCATGTGAGCACGGGCTCCGATGGTTGGATCGTTACGACCAACGACCACCTGCCCGCCGCGCACTACGAGAACACCGTCGCCATCACCAATGACGGTCCGGTGATTCTTACCACGGATGCCCAAGGTGCTTGGTGTTCCTTGCAAGGCGGTGAAATGTAAAAATCGCCGCCCCCTGATGCCCAACCTCGCCTTTCAATTTCGAAGGCATGACCCCAAGGTCTATGCCTTCTCATTTCAAGGCGTTCTTGGGCATCAGGGAACGGCTTTGTTTTACATTTCAAATGTAACAAGTTCCACTTAGATGTGGAGCCATTACGAAGATATTACGATACGTGCATGCGTATTGTAGAATACTCAATCGCTGTCGTTTTCTAGAGAAAGATGATTGCTTGTGAAGAAGGAAGACGCAATTGAGCTCGAGGGTACGGTAAAGGAACCGCTGCCCAACGCCATGTTTAAGGTCGAGCTCGAGAACGGTCATTCGGTTCTGTGCAACATTTCTGGCAAGATCCGAATGAATTACATCCGCATTCTCCCCGGTGACAGGGTTGTCGTGGAGCTTTCCCCGTACGACCTGACCCGCGGTCGCATCACCTATCGCTATAAATAGCGACACGCATACACGCTCTTTTCCGACTGCAGGCTTAGCTCAACCTACGGTCGGTTTGCGTGTGAAGACCAGCCATAGTTTTAAACGCCTGCGGCTGGGCGAGTAGATAGTAGGGAAGTAGTTTGAGCGCTACCGAAAGGAAGAACGATGAAGGTACGTCCTTCGGTCAAGAAGATGTGCGATAAGTGCAAAATCATTAGGCGCCACGGCAAGGTCCTCGTCATTTGCGAGAACCCCCGTCATAAGCAGCGTCAGGGTTAAGAGAGGAGACTACGTTGGCCCGTATTAATGGTGTCGACCTCCCGCGTGAGAAGCGCGTTGAGATCGGTCTGACCTACATTTACGGCATCGGCCGCACCACTGCGACGAAGATTTGCGTCGAGTGCAACGTTAACGTGGATACGCGCGTTAAGGACCTCACCGAGGATGAGGTTAACGCCATCCGCGATTATATCGATAAGAATCAGATCATGGTTGAGGGCGACCTCCGCCGTGAGCGCAACCAGAACGTCAAGCGCCTTATGGACATCGGCTGCAACCGCGGCCTTCGTCACCGCAAGGGCCTCCCGGTCCGCGGCCAGCGCACCCACACTAACGCTCGTACCCGCAAGGGTCCGAAGCGTCAGATCGGTGCTAAGAAGAAGAAATAAGGAGCGCTAGATAGATGGCTACTGCTAAGAAGAACGTTCGCGCTGCCCGTCTGAAGCGCGCGGACCGTAAGAACATTTCCGTGGGCCAGGCTCACATTCGTTCTACGTTCAACAACACGATCGTTTCGATCACCGATCCCCAGGGCAACGTCATTTCCTGGAAGTCGGCTGGCCAGGTGGGCTTCAAGGGCTCCCGTAAGTCCACGCCGTTCGCTGCCCAGATGGCTGCCGAAGCTGCTGCCAAGCAGGCCATGGAGCACGGTATGAAGAAGGTTTCCGTCTTCGTTAAGGGCCCCGGCTCCGGTCGTGAGACCGCCATCCGCTCCCTCCAGGCTGCTGGCCTCGAGGTCTCGAGCATCCAGGACAAGACCCCCATTCCGCACAACGGCTGCCGCCCCAAGAAGCGTCGCCGCGTGTAACTGAAAGGATCGTATCAATATGGCAATCGACAGGACTCCTGTTCTTAAGCGCTGCCGTCAGCTCGGGATCGATCCCGCTGAGCTCGGTTACAGCAGCAAGAAGGAATCTATCCGTCAGCCCAAGCGCCGTCGCAAGGAATCTGAGTACGGCATGCAGCTGCGTGAGAAGCAGAAGGTCAAGTTCATCTATGGCGTTCTGGAGAAGCAGTTCCACGGCTACTTCAACAAGGCCCGTAAGATGAACGGCGTCACCGGTGAGAACCTCATGATCATCCTTGAGTCTCGCCTCGACAACGTCGTCTTCCGTCTGGGCTTCGCTCGCACCCGCAAAGAGGCTCGTCAGTCCGTCCGTCACGGTCACTTCACCGTGAACGGCAAGCGCGTGGACATTCCGTCCTACCGCGTCAAGGCCGGCGACGTCGTCGCTGTCGGCGAGAAGTTCCGTGACCTCCTCCCCATCAAGGAGGCCCTGATTTCCTCCGAGCGCTTTGAGGTCCCTGGCTGGCTCGAGGTCGATATCGAGAAGCTGTCTGGTAACGTGCTCGCTCTGCCGACGCGTGAGCAGATCAGCGGTGATATCAACGAGCAGCTCATCGTCGAGCTCTACTCTAAGTAGTCCATCCGGGCTGCTGAGGCTGGAGGTAATACATGTCAGAATTCATTAGGCCTCAGGTTCAGGTCGAAGAGATCAACGAGACCTCTGCTCGTGTCTCCGTCGAGCCGCTCGAGCGTGGCTACGGCGATACGCTGGGTAACTCGCTTCGTCGTGTTCTTCTGTCCTCGCTCGAGGGTGCCGCCGTCGAGGCCATTCAGATCGATGGTGCGCAGCACGAGTTCATGACCATCCCTAACATGGTCGAGGATGTCACCGACATCGTCCTGAATGTCAAGGGTCTTGTCTTCAGGGCTCTCGGCACGACCGACGAGGCGACCGCCACCATCTCGGTTGACGGCCCCTGCGAGGTCACCGGTGCGGACTTCTTTATTCCGTCCGAGTTTGAGCTGGTCAACCCCGAGCAGCACATTGCTACGCTCACCGAGGGTGGCCATCTCACCATGAGCATGCGCATCGGCTATGGTCGCGGCTATGTCTCTGGCGAGGCTAACAAGCGTGACAACGATCCCATCGGTGTGATCAACGTCGACTCGCTGTACTCGCCGGTGTCCCGTTGCGCCAAGCTCGTTGAGGCTTGCCGTGTCGGCCAGCATACCGACTACGACCGCCTTGTCCTCGAGATCGAGACCAACGGTTCCATCGCCCCGCGCGACGCCGTGGTTCAGGCTGCCAATATCATCAACCAGCATATGGCCGCCTTTATGAACCTTGCCGAGACCCCCGAGGTCGAGGAGGAGGCTTCGATCTTCGCTCCCGAGGTCACCAACGACAACGCCGAGCTGGACAAGCAGATCGAGGATCTGGACCTTTCCGTCCGTTCCTACAACTGCCTTAAGCGCGCCAGCATTCACTCGGTCCGTCAGCTTGTTGAGTTCTCGGAGAACGATCTGCTCAACATCCGTAACTTCGGTGTTAAGTCGATCGAGGAAGTGAAGGACAAGCTTGAGTCCATGGGCCTGAGCCTGAAGGCTTAATGCTTCGCATATTTGAGGAGAAACTAGACCATGCGTCACAACGTTAAGAAGGGCCTGAAGCTCGGCACCGATGCGAGCCACACCAAGGCCATGAAGAAGAGCCTTGCTAAGGCTCTCTTCGAGAACGACCGCATCAAGACCACCGAGACCCGCGCTAAGGCGCTGCGTTCGGTCGTCGACCCGATCATCACCTGGGCCAAGAAGGGCGACCTGCACTCTCGTCGTCTGGCTATCGCCAAGCTCGGCGATAAGCAGCTCGTTGCCGAGATCTTCGACAAGGCTGCTCAGGGCATGTGGCAGGACCGCAACGGCGGTTACACCCGCATCATGAAGCTCGGTAACCGTAAGGGCGATAACGCTCCTATCGTTATCATGGAGCTCGTCACCGAGCCTTGCACGCCTAAGGCCAAGAAGGCTGCTCCGGCCCCCAAGAAGGCCGCTGCTCCCAAGAAGGTCGAGGCCGTCGAGGAGGCTCCTGCTGAGGAGACCGCTGAGTAGACATTCTGTCTGCATAGGCTATATTCGAGGGGTACGTTCGCGTACCCCTCTTTTTTTGTCGCAATACCGTTGCTAGTTTGTTGGGAGCGCCCATGACTGCGCCGTCTGATTTCAATTCGACCCTCGAGCTCGACGCCACCCTTGTATTTCGCGTGGCCTACGATGGCTCCTCCTATAGCGGATTTGCCGAGCAGCCGGGCCAGACGACGGTTGCAGGCGAGCTGCGCCGTGCAATCGAGACGTTGCTGCGCCGCCCAATCGATCTGACGTGCGCGGGGCGTACCGATGCCGGCGTTCATGCGGTGGCCCAATACATCAGCGTGCCCGTAACGGACGCTGAGCTCGCTTTGACGCGCCGTAGGTGGCTGAGGGCTATGGATGCCCTCCTGGGCAAAGATATCGCCATAAACGAGGTCTACAAGGCTCGTAAGGGCTTTTCTGCACGTTTTGACGCGCGCTCTCGCACTTACACCTATCGCATTGCCGACCGTGATGCGCGGCCCGTGCTGTCACGCGGTGCAGTGTGGTGGCATCGCTATCCCCTCGACGTCGATGCGATGGCGGCCGCCTGCCCTGCGCTTTTGGGCGAGCAGGACTTTAAGAGCTTTTGCAAGGTCGCCTCTGCCGTGGGCAAACCTACGCACCGCTGCGTAATGCGTGCCGAGTTTGGCCATGAGGTCGCCTTTGGCGAGGACATCCTCACGTTTACCATCGAGGGCAATGCGTTTTTGCATTCGATGGTGCGAACCATTGTGGGCACTCTTGTCGAGATCGGCATGCATCGCCGCGATCCCGAGTGGATGCGCGAGGTAATTGATGCCTGCGATCGCTCCGCTGCCGGTCCTACGGCGCCCGCATGCGGTCTTACCTTTATGGGCGTGGACTACGACCCCGCCGAGCTTGTGGTGATCGATTAGGGAAGTGGCTTCCTGACGGCGATCTTTGTGTGCAGTGCCTGTGAGCGGGGCGTGTGCAACATCTGTTCTTGACGTGCATCGCGACGGGCGACCATCCGCATTTAATGACGGGGTGTACCATGAACGGCAGTTTGTTACTGGCTGTCGAGAGGACGGAAAACTTGGTTCGACGTGGTTCGCATCCGCGACTTTCGGTGATCCTGATTGTTGAGGGTTCGCCCAGTTATACGATGCGCGCTCTCGAGAGCATCCAGAACCAAGACCTCTACGATTTGCAGATTGTCGTCGTTTGCCGCGGCGTGGTAGCCGGTGTGCGCCATTCGCTCGAAGTTGCTGCCGACAGAGACATTCATATTGATTTGATTGATGTTGAGGACCCAGTGCCTGGCGCCTGCCTGCGTGCCGGTTTTGCGGCTTCGCGCGGCTCCCAGATCATTGCGATGAATGCCAATGAGTGGTTTGCGCCGCAGTCCCTTTCGCAGATGGTCGAAAGCTCCTGCGACGCTTCTGCTGACATCGTGTTTCCCTCTGTTTCGCTCGATCGCTACGATGTTCACCGCGAACGTCATTCCCGAGTTTTGGACGCGACATCCGTTTCTGAAGATGAGGACCGGGCGGCTTGCCTGACCCAATTGGTTTCCTGTGGTTTAATCCGACAGACCTCTGGCGTGCTGTATGATCGCGCCCTCTTTGAGGCGTGCCTTGCGCACGGCGATGCGTTTCGCACGGTGTCTTTTTTGACGTTCGCGCTTTCGCGGGCAAAGCGCGTTTCGGGATGTGGCCGTGCCCGTTTTCATGCAGTGGCGCCGTCGATTACGGAGACGTTTGACCCCACGATGTTTGCCAAGCTTTCTGATGATATCGGGGCGCTCGACAGGCTTGCCGACTCGCTTGCCGTCGCGGGCGGTGGCGATCAGTTGAAGCTGGTCTGCCAGCGGTATTACTACGCCGGCCTGGTTGCCTGCATCGAAAATTTGTGTCTGAGCCCCCATGGTGTATCTTCAATAGAGCGTTCGGCCCGTTTGCATGATATGCTCGAAGCGCAGCGTACCCGTCAGATGGTTGCGGCTCTTAAAGGCAATCATCGGGGCCTAGGTCTGCTCTATGGTTCGATAGCTAGTGCCAAGCCTATGCGATGTGCGTTGTATACGCATCTGGCGGCTTTTTTCAATCGTTCGGGCGTCCGGACTGTCTAGTAGCGTGATTTTCGAAATAAATTGCATGGAATTGTTTCGAAATGCGTTCTTATTCACTAAAACCCTCAAATAGCGCTAAACTATTCAATTACTAAGTGATTGTCTCCGCCATCTTTTGGAGTGAGGTTTTGTATGGCCAAAAAACGCAATGGGCGCCAGGATGCCATCAGAGATATTGTTCGCAATAAGGACGTACGTACGCAGCGCGTTTTGGTAGACGAGCTTCGCGCCATGGGTTTCGATTGCACGCAGGCGACCGTTTCGCGCGATATCGCGGACATGGGACTGCGTAAGCTCCCCGAGGGCATCTATGTCCTTGCCGAGGACCTGCATCTGCAGCGCATGGTTTCCGAGTTGGTTACCGGCGTACTGCGCACCGATAATCTGGTTATGATCAAGGCGCAGCCCGGTACGGCTTCCGGTATTGCCGCGGCTGTCGATGCCGCGGAGCTGCCCGACGTGCTTGGCTCGCTTGCCGGCAACGACACGATCTTGGTCATTGCGCAGACGGCCGAGGACGGAGAGCGTCTTGAGGCGCTCATCAACAAGCTGAGTAACTCTCACAAGTAGGGGATGCGTGGCACTGCTGCTGTGCCGATTGTTGCTATAGGTAATTGCCGAGGGCGTTGACGAAAGTCAGCGCCCTTTTGCATGCCGGCACCCGTTGCCCTATCGGTCTTGCAGCCGGGACCGTCGTGGCATCTTGTGGCATCTGCTGAAATAAAGAAGCGCCCGAGCAGCGTACGTGCTGCTCGGGCGCCTTGGTGTCAGATGCCGCTTTGCGTCTGCTGGCCCGTAGAGGGGTCGGGCGTGGGCGTAGGGTCGGGTGTAGGCGCCGGCGTGCCACCGTCGCCACCCGTGCCGCCATCGCCACCCGTGCCACCGTCGCCACCTGTCGTACCGTTATCGCCGGTGGTGTTACCGCCCGGGGTTTCAGTGGTCGTGGTTGTCGTTGTCGTTGTGGTGGTTGTGGTCTCTTCCTCTTCTTTTTCCTCGTCTTTATCCTCTTCGTCTTTCTTTTTGTTGTTTGTGCCGTAGAACTTCCAGACGTTATTGTTCTTGTACGTGGGAGCCGTTCCGGTCGAGAATTCCTCGCGCTCGGTGCCCGCAAGAACGGTGTTCATGAACTTCTTAAAGACGGGCAGGTTGGTGCTGTCGCCCAGCAGGTCCGAACCGTACTTTTGGATGGGAATCTCGCCTGCGGAATAACCGGTCCACAGGGCGCATGTCAGCTGCGGCGTGAAGCCGCAGAACCACAGGTTGGTGGTGTTGTCAGTGGTGCCCGTCTTGCCGGCATAGGGCTGGTTGACGTTCAGCGCGCCGGCGGCACCCGTGCCGCTGCCCTGCATGACGCCGGATAGAACATCGGTAACCGCGGCAGCCTCGCCTTCGGTGAGCACCTGCGTGGGATTGTCGGTGTGCTGGTACAGAACCGAGCCGGTACGCGAGTCGATCTCGGTAATGGCGATGGGCTGACGGTAGTAGCCACCGTTGGCAAACGTTGCGTAGGCAGATGCCATCTCGAGCGGTGAGATGGACCCGGTGCCGAGCGTCATGACGGGAACGTCCTCGATATTGTCCTTGGCGGGATCGATGCCAAGCTTTTTGACGAGCGACATGATCTTGTCATTGCCGATGGCTTCGGCCACCTGAATGTAGCCGGTGTTGGATGAGTATGCCGTTGCCTGCTTAAGCGTGATGTTGCCATAGCTCTGGTTGCCGTAGTTTTGCACCTCGGTCGTGGTGCCCTTGGCCTTGAGCGGCGAGTTGCAGTTGAGGGTGACGCTGGGGTTCATACCGTTTTGGATGGCAGTTGCCAGCGTAAAGGCCTTAAACGTGGAGCCCACGGGGCGCTTTGCCGTAGCGTGGTTCACGTGATTCTCGTCGGCGTTGTAGTCGTAGCCGCCTACCATGCACTTGATGTAGCCGGTCTTGGGGTCAACGACGACCATGCCCATGTCCAGGCCGTCGAGCGAAAGCGTGTCGAGCTGCGAGCGCACGGCCTCCTCGGCCACCTGCTGCATGGTGGGGTCGATGGTGGTCTTGACGGTCAGACCGCCCTTAAAGAGCACGTCGGTGGAGAACTCCTGCTCAAGCAGCTGCTTAACGTAGGCGACAAAGTAGGGCTGAGAGTACACATCGACGCCACTGCCCGAAATCTCGGTCACGTTAAGCGTGATGGGCTCAGCCTGCGCGGCATCGTGCTCTTCCTGCGTGATGTGGCCCAGACGCAGCATGTTGTCCAGAACCTTGTTGCGGCGGGACAGCGCCAAGTCGGGATTAACCGTGGGGTCGTACTGCGAGGGCGAGTTGGGAAGGCCGATGAGCAGCGCGGCCTCGCTCAGGGTGAGGTCGGCGGCGGTTTTGGACAGATAGGTCTCGGCGGCGGCCTCGATGCCATATGCTCCATGGCCGTAGTAGATGGTGTTGAGGTACATCATGAGGATCTCGTCTTTGGAGTACATATCCTCCATCTTGATGGCGATATAGGCCTCGCGCACCTTACGCTCGATGGTCGAGTCGAATTGTTCCTCCTGCAAGATGGTGTTGCGAACCAGCTGCTGGGTGATGGTCGATGCACCCTCGTGGCCGCCGGTGAGGGTTGCCACCGATGCGCGTGCAATGCCCCAGAGGTCGATGCCGCCATGCTCGTAGAAGCGCTCGTCCTCAACGTCAACGGTGCCCTGCAGCACGTACGGGGACACTTGGTCCTTGGTGATGGACTTGCGGTTTTGCGTGTAGAAGCTCGCAATGGTATTGCCGTTGCAGTCAACAATTTCGGTAGGCTCGCTGACCAGATAGGCGTTGGCGTCGGTGTAGTCGGGCAGGTCGGACAGCCAGCGGTTGACGTTGCCGATCATGCCGATGCCAAATGCTACGCCCGCGATGAGCAAAAAGCCCAAAAGCGAGAGCAGGATGACGGGCAGGGCGTGCGTCTTAGAGCGACCGTGTCCCTGTCGTTGGCGAGGACCCATATATTGACCTCCAAGTATGTCGTGCCAGGCGGCGGGTATGCGTCGGGCAGGATGGACATAAGTTATTACACGATAAACCAATCGGGGCATGCGGGGCCTCGTGTATGCTGGTTGACGGCAATTAACAGAGTGATTGCATACCTTGGTAAGGAGTTTGCCGATGGCGATTTGGGCGACGGAATCGAGCGGACAATGCGAAAGCGAGTTGGCGGCGGCTGAAGTGGC
This sequence comes from Collinsella aerofaciens, assembly GCF_963360655.1. Classification (NCBI taxonomy): domain Bacteria; kingdom Bacillati; phylum Actinomycetota; class Coriobacteriia; order Coriobacteriales; family Coriobacteriaceae; genus Collinsella; species Collinsella aerofaciens. Next base: position 462,693 of record NZ_OY725717.1, on the reverse strand, counting down.
GCTGCCCGAACTGCTGGCGCCTGCTGGCGGACTCGACCAGATGCTCGCGGCGATTGCGGCGGGTGCCGATGCCATCTATGCGGGGCTGGACGGATTCAACGCTCGAGTGAGCGCGCATGGCTTTAACGATGATGAGTTCGCGCGCGGTTGTGCCGTGGCCCATGCCCATGGCGTGCGTGTGTACGTGACGCTCAACGTGTTCGTGTTCGATGATGAGCTTGCCGACGCCGTGGCGTTGGGGGCGCATGCGCACGCGTTGGGTGCCGATGCGTTGATTGTGGCCGATGCCGGGCTGGCTTGTGCGCTACGTGCGGCGATTCCGGGGGTCGAGATTCACCTGTCCACTCAGGCGGGCGTTCATAGCGAGGATGCCGTGCAGTTGGCTGCCAAGGAGCTGGGAGTTGAGCGCGTGACGACTGCGCGCGAGCTGAGCGTTGCAGAGATTGAGACGCTTTGCGCTACTGGCGTGCCCATCGAGGTGTTCTGTCACGGCGCTATTTGCATTGGATACTCGGGTGCGTGCGGGTTCTCTGCCCTTCGACGTGGCCGCTCTGCGATGCGCGGTGATTGCACGCAACCGTGCCGTCTATCCTATGACTTGGTGGACGAGGCGGGGCAGAGTGTTGTCGCTGTCGAAGGGGATCGCCTGCTTTGTCCGCGTGACTATCTGGGCGTCGCGCATCTGCCCGAGCTTGTTGCCGCCGGCGTGGCATCGCTCAAGATCGAGGGCCGCATGAAGAATCCCGACTACGTCTTTAACGTGGCGAGGGTGTGGCGTCGGGCGCTCGATATGCTGCGCGACGGCACATGGGATGCCGATGCGGTTCCGGCGCTTGAGCGCGAGCTGGGAAGGTCGTTCAACCGCGGCTTTACCGATGCGTATCTGCGGGGTCGTTCGGGCGCCGAGCTCATGAGCTTTGAGCGCGCGATCAACCAGGGCGTGCGCGTGGGCCATTTGGTGACGGTGGGTCACGAAGAGGTGACGGTTGAGCTTGATGCCGCCGTGGCGGCGGGCGATACTCTCGAGATTCGATTTTACCCGGGTGCCGACGCGCGTCCCGATGTGCCCAAGCGCTGGCCACAGGTGCCTTGCCCCGTGGATGCCGCTGCGGGAGAGCGCATCGTCGTGCATTGCAAACGCAAGGTGGACGCGGGCTGCGAGGTCTATCTGATTCGCAGTGCCGGCGTGCTGGGGCAGACGGCAACGGTGTTGGAGCGCATGCGGGTCGAGGCAGATGCGGTCGCGCCTGTTGAGCAGTCCGTTGGGGTACTGCCGTTTGAGGGCGTTCTGGCAGATGGCGGTGTACCGACGGAGTTGGCGGGACCGGCGGAGCCGGCAAAGCATGAGGCTTTTGCTCGAATGGTCTTTGCCTGGGAGCTGATGGATTTGGATCCGCGCGATGAGCGGGATCTGTCCGATGCGACGGTGGTGCTCGACGAAGTGTGCCGCGCAGGCGATATCGAGCGGACTCGGGCGCTTATGCAGCGTGCCGGGCGTGTGGTTTGCCGCAACCTGGGGCAGGTGGCGATGGCCCGCGAGCTGGGCACGGCGTTTGACGTGGCGGCGCCGGTGTTCTGTGCCAATCGGGCCACGCTTGCCTGGCTGCGCGGGCTTGGCGCGGGGTGGGTATACTTGCCTGCCGAGTTGCTCAGCAATGACAGGGAGCGTATTGCCGAGCTGGCTGCTGAACCCGGCGTCTTGGGTCCGTTCGACGCCGACTGTCCCGAGCTTATGGTGTGCGAGCACTGCCTGCTGACCGCCGAGGGCGTCTGCGCCACCGATGCGACGGGGCAGGTCCGTTGCCGCGACTGCTTGCGTCGTCGGCAGGTGCGCTATCTGGTCGAGCGTGACGGTACGCGTCTGCCAGTTGCCATCGACGCATGCGGCAGGACGAGGATTTTCCTGTCGTAGATGCTGCGTCGCGTCAGTTTGTTATCATAAGAGAGTTTATGGACTTCCAGCACCGCCGTTTTCGGCGAGGGTGCTATAGCAAAAGGAGGATACCCAATGCTGTCTGTTGACGAGCAAATGCGTATCATCACCTCGGGCGCCGCGCAGATCGTCCCCGAGGCCGACCTTCGCAAGAAGCTTGAGAAGGGCGAGCCCCTCAACATCAAGCTCGGCGTCGATCCCACCAGCCCCGACCTGCACCTGGGCCACGCCGTGCCGCTGCGCAAGATGCGTCAGTTCCAGGACCTGGGCCACAACGTCACCCTCATCATCGGCAACGGTACCGCGTTGATTGGCGACCCTTCGGGCAAGAATTCCACCCGTCCGCAGCTTTCGCAGGAGCAAATCGAGGCCAATGCCGAGACCTACGTGAGCCAGGCCATGAAGATCCTGGATCCCGAGAAGACCACCATCGTGCACAACGGTGACTGGATCTTGTCGATGGATCTGGCTGGTCTGCTGCAGGTGTGCTCCAAGTTCACCGTCGCCCGTATCCTCGAGCGCGACGACTTTACCAAGCGCTACCAGTCCCAGACGCCGATCGCCCTGCACGAGTTCCTGTACCCCGTGATGCAGGCATACGATTCGGTCATGATCAAGGCCGACGTGGAGATGGGCGGCACCGACCAGCTCTTCAACCTGCTTGCCGGCCGTGAGCTCATGGAGAAGATGGGCATGGAGCCGCAGATCGCGCTCACCATGCCGCTGCTCGAGGGTACCGATGGCGTGCGCAAGATGTCCAAGTCCTATGGCAACTACATCGGCCTGACCGACGCTCCCAAGGATATGTTCGGCAAGACCATGTCTATCCCCGACGAGATGATTGGCAAGTACTATCGTCTGGCCAGTTCGCTCGCCCCGGCCGAGGTCGACAAGATCGACGCCGCCCTGGCCGACGGTTCCGCCGACCCCTACGAGCTCAAGCGCGCTCTGGGCCGCGACCTGTGCGACACCTACCACGGCGCCGGTGCCGGCGACGAGGCTCAGGCCGAGTTCGACCGCGTGTTCAAGGAGGGCCAGCTCGCCGACTTCCCCGAGAAGCATGTTGAGCTGACTGTTAACGACGAGGGCCAGATCTACCTCGCCGGTCTGCTCAAGGACCTGGGCCTTTCGGCCAGCGCCGGCCAGGCCCGTCGCGACATCGACGGCGGCGGCGTCAAGATCAATGGCAAGGCCGTGGCTCCCAAGAGCTACAACATCGACCCCAGCGCCCTCAAGCTGGGCGACACCCTCTCCGTGGGCAAGCGCAAGGGCTTCAAGTTGATTTAGTTACGCGGTTTTACCAAACCGCGTAACGACTCGACGCTGCAAACCCGCCAGAGCGGCAATCTGCCTTTCAACTTCGGCGGCATGACCAGAAGGTCAATGCCGCCTCGTTTCAAGGCACCTTGCTCGCTCTGGCGGGTTTTCGCTGTCGTTGCCAAAACAGCGGCGTTTTTGTTGTCGGGACGGCAGTTAGTAGTTGTTGGGTAGTCGTTGGGTGTTCCTATAGTTTTGTCAACCGTCGGGGCTACTCCCGGTAGGGCACCCGGTCGCGCATCACGGCGTATATCGCCCTGAGCCGCTTCCTCGCGACGGCCTTGAGCGCCCGCCCGTGCCCCATGCCCCGCGCCCTGCAGGCCCGGTAGTACTCGCCGTAGCGCCCCGAGGACCTCACCGACGTTCCGGAGCTCCTCACCCTCGGGGCTATGCCGCAGTACGAGGCCAGGTGGTCGTGGTCCGGGAACCTCCCGATGTCGACCGACACCGCGAGCTGCGCCGCGGTCCTCGGGCCGATGCCGGGCACGGTGAGCAGGCACGCGTAGGTCTCGTCGCCCTCGAGCAGCGCCGCCGTCTCGGCCTCGAGGGCCCCGGCCTCGTCGAGGGCCTCCGATATCCGGGCGGCCAGGAACCTGACCTGCCTGTTCTCGGCCTCGATGAGCGCCGGCGGGGGCGCAGTCGAGGCGGCCGCGGCCTCCCCGGCGGCCTCGGCCTGCGGCCCCTCGGCCCCCGAGCGGGCGATCCCCCACGCCCCGCCGAACCCGGCGAGCAGCTCCAGCCACCGGCGGTCCGACAGGTCGACGGCGGCCTCGAGGGCCGGGCAGGACTCGAGCAGCACGGCGCGCAGGCGGTTCTTGTCCCTGGTCGCGCAGGCGACGACGTGGTCGCGCTGCGACGAGAGGGCGCGCGCGGCCTCGAGGGCCTCGCCGCGGCCCGGGACCCCCGACAGGGAGTCCGGCACACCCAGGGCGGTCCGCGCGATCACCGCGGCGTCGCGCTCGTCGGTCTTGGCCTCGCCGGCGAACAGCCCGGCGGCGCGGCTGGCGGCGAGGCCGGGCAGGTGGGCGACCCCCAGACCCGCGGCGCGGGCGCGCCTCACGGCGAGGGACCCTATGTTGCGGAACTGGTCGACCACGACGAGCGTGCCGGCGGGCACGGAGGCGAACAGCGCGTCGAGCTCGGCCTCCCTGTTGCGGACGGGGGCGCTGGACAGCACCTCCCCGTCGCGGTCGATCAGGCAGGCCCAGTGGGAGGACTTGCCGACGTCTAGGCCGAGCACGGCCGCGGGCCTGGTCGATGGCGCTTTCACGGTGGTATCCTTCCGGTAGTCGTTCGACCGGATGGCCTCCCCCTCGGCACTCACATTACCAGCCGCGGCGCCTGCCCGGCACTTTCCTATCAGCCGTCGGGGGCGGCGCGTCCCGCGCCGGCAGCACCCAACAGGCCCTCTCGGGGGCAGGGACATTCGGCCGTGCGCGGGCGCCCGGTCGGCGGCCCGTTCTGGGCGCGCCTCAATCGTAGCCCGAGACGGGCCCGGGCTGACAATTTCGACTGTAATGGACGTTCTTGAATGACTAGTCGTTTAAGAACGTCCCCAACGACTACCCAAAGCAGCCTGTCCCCATTGCGCCAAGCGGCGTGTGCCGTTAAGCGGGGAGGCGTATTGCTGACCCATCGTTTGGGCATACAATGGCTATTGGTTTGCTGCGGTGAAGGCCTGTCCGCTCCGCAGCTTTTTTCTACGGTTAAAGGAGTATGTATGTCCGTTGAGGTCATGAGATCTGTGATCGAGGCCGCCGAGGGTCGTGTACCCGTTGACACGCTGTTTGCCAACGCACAGATTGTCGATGTGTACGGCCAGCGCGTGGCGCCCGGTAGCGTTGCCGTCAAGGATGGCGTGATCGTCGGTGTGCTCTACGACGGTCGCGACGATGCCGCCGGTACGTATGAGGCTGCCGAGGTCATCGATTGCCAGGGCCGCTATCTTGCCCCCGGTTTTATTGACGGACACTTGCATATCGAGTCTTCGAACATCCGCCCTGCCGAGTATGCGCGCATGGCGGCGACGCGCGGTACCACCACCGCTATTGCCGACAGCCACGAGATCGCTAATGTTTCCGGCCTGGACGGCCTGCGCTTTATGATCGAGGACGGTCGTCGCGCTCCTATTTCCATCAAGTACATGATGCCCTCGTGCGTGCCCGCGCTGCCCGACGAGCAGGCCGGTGCCGTCATCACCGCTGCTGATATGCAGGCGTTTTTTGCCGAGCATCCGGGCGATGTCTTTGGCCTGGGCGAGATGATGAACCTGCCGGGCGTCTTTATGGCCGATCCCGAGACCTGCGCTCGCATTGACGCTGCCAACCAGACGCCGTCCAAGCAGGTGGACGGTCACGCGCCGCTCGTTGCCGGCAAGGACCTCAACGCCTATGCCGCGGCTGGCATTATCGCTGACCATGAGTCGACGATTCCCGAGGAGGCACTCGACAAGCTGTCCCGCGGCATGTACGTGATGCTGCGCGAAGGTACGTGCAGCCATGACCTGGCCAACCTGTCGCCGATGCTGCTGGAGAATCCTGCCCGTGCCCGCCGCTGCTGCTTTGCGACCGACGACCGCGCCCCTTCCGATGCGCTTGCGACCGGCATGATCGACAATGCCTGCCGCGTGGCGATTGAGGCCGGTATCGACCCCGTGGTCGCCATCTCCATGGCGTCCCTTTCCACGGCTGAGGCATTTGGCCTGGACCACGGCTGCCGCGACCCGCACGAGCTCCGCGGCGCCATCGCCCCGGGCAAGCGTGCCGACCTGCTGGTGCTCAATGACCTGACGTTTGCCACGGCTCCGCATCGCGTATATGCCGCCGGTGCTCTGGTGGCGCAGGACGGTACCTTTGTGGGCGAGATTGCACCCGAGATGGCCGAGGTCGCAGCCCTTGCCGATGAGCTGCGCGCCTCCGTTAAGCTGCCGAAGCTTTCGCTCGACGTATTCGACTATGCCTTTAAGCCGGGCGAGGCCGTGATTGACGTGGTGCCGGGTAAGGCCATCACGGGTATGGCTCGCCCCGAGAGCGCCGAGGGCCTGCGTCGCATTATGCTGATCGAGCGCCACGGCCGCGGTGTGTCGCTGCAGGCCGAGGGCGCCGACGGTGATGGTCCTGCGGGCCTGGGCCTTGTCGGCAAGCATATCGGTCGCGGCTGGGTGCGTGGCTTCACCATCACCGGTGGCGCCATTGCCTCCACGATCGGCCACGACTCGCACAACGTGTGCGTCGTGGGTGATAACGCTGCCGATATGATGGCTGCTGTTGAGGCTGTGGGCCAGGGTGGTCACGTGCTGGTGCGCAACGGCGATGTCGTGGCGCGCATTCCGCTGGCGCTCGGTGGCCTGATGAGCGAAGGCACGGCCGAGGATGTCGCCGCGCAGCACGACGACTTTATGGTCAAGGCGCGCGCCATGGGCATCGAGCCGCCGCTCGACCCCATCATGGGCATCATCTTCCTGCCCCTGCCGGTTATCCCGACGCTCCGCATCCGCCCCGAGGGCATGTTCGACGTCACAACCTTCACCTACGCCGACTAGTCATCGGGGACGTTCTTAAACGTCTAGTCGCCTGCGACACTCTTTGACGTGTTGCCTGGCGCTGCGAATGTGGGACCCCTGGTGCGCGTGAGCTATTTGCCAGGTCCTTGTAACGTTTGCGCCCGCGGAGTCTTACCTGAGCTCCCTTTGGGTACGTTGGAATTGGATACACGTTCGATTCCAACAAGCCCGAAGGGAGCTTTTCTATGTTTAAACTGATTGCATCCGATATGGACGGCACGTTGCTTGACGAAAACAGCCAGGTGCCTCCCGAGACCTACGAACTGATTCTGGCGCTACACGAGCATGGCGTGCATTTCGCCGCATCGTCAGGTCGCCGCTACGATCGCCTGTGCGAGTTCTTTGCGCCCGTTCGCGACAAGATGGACTTTGTCGCCGCTAACGGTGCCCAGGTCTACGCCGACGGCAAAATGGTAGACCGTGAGGTGTATTCGCACCTGGCGATTCGAAGGCTCGCCCAGGCTGTCGCGACGTTTCCCAATCTGCATCTTGCGCTTTTTGACCGAACCAAGTCCTTCCTGCTCGATGACGAGTGCAAGTTCGTGCGTGAGGTCGATAAGGACCTTCCCAATGCCGAGCGTATTTGGGAGCTGCCCGATCCCAGCGTAAATATCATCAAGGCGAGTATCTTTTGCGATGACGGTGTCGTTATGGACAGCGCCTACGTGCTACAGCGCGAACTTGGTCAGCTCTTTACTTTTGCACCTTCGGGCAACGCGTGGATCGATGCCATGCAGCCCGGTGTGTCGAAGGCCTCGGGCATCGTACAGCTCGCGGAGCATTACGGCATTGGACGCGACGAGATCATGGCGTTTGGCGACTCGATGAACGACTACGAGATCATTCGCTTTGTCGGCACGGGCTGCGCGATGGAAAACGCGCGCCCCGCGCTCAAAGCGGTTGCCGATCGCGTCGTAGGCTGCAACCGCGACCACGCTGTCCAGCAGGAACTCCGCCGTGTTCTGGAGAGCCTCGCCTAATCCGGCAGATGGGGACGTTCCCTTTCTGCCGGGTTGCTGCTGCTAGGAGAGGGCGGCCATGATGGTGCGGGCGACGCCGTCGTGGTCGTTGTCGTATTCGGTGATGGCGTCGGCGGCCTCGCGGTCCTCGAGCTCGCCGTTGATCATGGCCATGCCGTGGCCCGCTGCCTGCAGCATGGGGATGTCGTTGATGTTGTCGCCGAACGCCCAAGCGTCGGCGAGGCGCTCGCCCAGGTGCTCGCATAGCCACGTGAGGGCCGTTCCCTTGGTGGCGCCCTCGCCCATGACCTCGATATTCATGGCGTATGAACGCGTGACCTCAATGCCTTCGAGCGTGTCGAGCTCCGCCGCGATGACATCGCGATCGGCCGGGTCGTGCCAGTACATGGCGATGCGTTCGAGCGTCTCGACCTCGTCGATCTTGCTGTCGATATCCATGTCGATCGGTGTCCGTGTGCGCTTGAGCGAAGCCGCGATGTGGGGGTCGCCGCCGCAGAATTCGTCCAGGCGCGTGTAGAGCGAGCGGGGGAGGAAGCACTGCCCATCCGCGAAGATATCGAAGGTCACGTCATGGCCGGCGGCAATGCTATGGACGCGGTGGGCGATGGCGCGGTCGAGCGGTCGGCTCAAAATGCGCGTAGCACGTGAAGTATCGGTGGGCGTACCATCGTCGAGCTGCCAGACGCTGGCACCGTTGGCGCAGACCGCGTAGTGCACGGCGGGATGGGCGAGGATGGGCTCAAAGATGCCCGACAGCGGACGCCCCGTGCAGGGAACAAACTCGATGCCACGACGTGCGAGCTCGTCGAGCATTGCCCAAGTGGCATCGCTCATCTGCTTATCACTCGTCAGCAGTGTTCCATCCATATCGGAAAACACAATCATTTGATGCAGCCCTTTCTACTGGCATAAAAAGCGTGGCCGAGGGCGGTGATGCCCTGGCCACGCTCGGGTTCTATAACGGTCCGCGTCCTAGCGATCGGCGAGCGGCTTGTACTTCAGCGGCTCGATAACCGGGCGATACGCGGGACGGATGATGCGGTGCGCGCAGAAGAGCTCTTCCATGCGGTGCGCCGACCAGCCTGCCATGCGGGCGACGGCGAATAGCGGCGTAAAGAGCGTCTCGGGCACGCCGAGCATCTTGTAGATAAAGCCCGTGTAGAGGTCGATGTTGGCGCAGATGGGCTTGGTCATGCCGTGGTCGCGCATCACCAGCGGTGCCAGGCGCTCGATGCGCTCGATGAGCGCGAACTCCTCGCCCAAGTCCTTCTTGGCGGCAAGCGTGCGCGCGTAATGGCGGCACACCTCGGCGCGCGGGTCGCTCAGCGTATAGACGGCGTGGCCCATACCGTAGATGAGGCCCGTGCCGTCGAAAGCCTGCTTGTCGAGGATCTTGCCCAGGTAGGCCGCGACCTCGTCCTCGTCCTCCCAGTTGGAGACATGCGCGCGGATGTCCTCGTGCATAGACACGACCTTGGCATTGGCACCGCCGTGGCGCGGGCCCTTGAGCGAGCCGATAGCCGCGGCGTAGGCGGAATACGGGTCGGTGGCCGAGGAGGACAGCACACGGCAGGCAAACGTGGAGTTGTTGCCGCCGCCGTGCTCGGCATGCAGCATGAGCATCACGTCGAGCAGCATGGCCTCATCGCGGGTGAACGCCATGCCGCCGCGCAGGACCTGCAGAATGGTCTCGGCGGTGGAGAGGCCGGGCGTGGGGTGCGGCACGTGAACCTCGGAGCCGCGAAGCTTGGCGATCGAGGCCATGTGGGCGAAGGCGGCGATGCGCGGGAGACGTGCGAGCATGGAAATGGCGACGTCGATTTCGTGCTCGGGCGTGATCACGTCTGGTTCGGCATCGAAGGCGTAGAGCAGCAGCACGGCGCGCTGGAGCACGTTCATGATGCTCGACGACACCGTGGTCATAGGGAACTCTTTGACGTACTCGTCGCTCAGATGTCTAAAGGCGCCCAGGCGCTCGCAAAAGCCGTCGAGCTCTTCCTTGTTGGGCAGCGAACCCGTGATGAGCAGGTAGGCGACCTCTTCGTAGCCGTAGCGGTTCTCGGCCTGGGCGTTGTTGACCAGATCCTCGATGCTGTAGCCGCGAAGCGTGAGCTTGCCCTGATCGGGCACGACCTTTCCGTCGACCTTGTTGTAGCCGTGCACATCCGAGATGCGAGTGAGGCCCGCGACCACGCCCGAGCCGTCGGCATTGCGCAGGCCGCGCTTGACATTGTGCTCAACAAATAGGCCCTCGTCATAAGGGTCAGTCGGCAGGCCATAGTAGAGATTTTCGCTTTCGGGCGAAATCTGGCGGCTCGCTTCGTAATCCAAGACCAGGCGGCTCAGGTGGTCGTCGAAGCGGTAATAGATTTTCTTGGCGTCGTAGGCCATGCGCGCTCCTCTCCGGGCCATGTGGTGACGTTGCGCCTGGGCGCATCTTGGGCCGTCGCCACGCGGCTTGTTCGCTACAGGCGGTACATAAAGTTAAAGACGTCCTCGCGCTGAATGGACACGTTGACGCCCGAAAGCTCGCCGGCCTCGGCCAGGGCCTTCTGCAGCTCGGCGAAGTCGAGCTTGGACTCGGCGGTGTCGGCCAGCATGGTCATGGTGAAGATGTCCTCGATAATGGACTGCGTAATGTCGCGGATGTCGACGTTGGCCTCGCCCAGAACACGGGTGACGCCGGCGACGATACCGGGGCGGTTCTTGCCAAGGACGGTGATGACGATGCGGGAGGACGAGATCTCGGCCATGGGAAACCCTTTCGCGTGATTGCGGCGCGCGGGGCGCTCCGCTACGGTACAGTGTTCATCATTGTACCTGTCTGGCGCAAAAAAGGGCACCTTTGCTGCGGCGTTACACGTCTGCAACATGGGAGAAGGGGCAAAGGCGCCCGTTTGCCGCGATTCGTCGTGTCGTCTGCCGTGCCTTGGGCGCGATGCACAACGCAAAGACCGTGAACCTTTTGTGGGACGCTCGACGCCGTGGTACCATAGCCGAGTTTGTTGTCTTGGTCGGAAACCAAGACGCCTTATGCGCTGATCGGTAACCAGCGCCTGACCAATAAGGAGTCCTACCATGAAGCAGGGTATCCATCCCCAGTATGTCGAGTGCACGGTGACGTGCTCCTGCGGCAACACCTTCAAGACGCACGCTACCGTGTCCGAGATGAAGGTCGAGCTTTGCAACGAGTGCCACCCGTTCTACACCGGCCAGCAGAAGTTCGTCGACACCGGTGGACGCGTCCAGCGCTTCGCCGACAAGTTCGGTGGCGCCGCTGCCGCTCAGCTCAAGAAGGCCGAGGAGGCCAAGGCTGCCAAGGCCGCCAAGGCTGCTGAGGCCGAGGCCGCTCGCAAGGCCGCCGCTGAGGCTAAGGCTGCCGAGAAGGCTAAGCGTGCCGCTAAGTTTGCCGAGGAGGCTGCCAAGCAGGCCGCCGAGGCTCCCGCAGAGGCTCCCGTCGAGGAGGCCGCTGCCGAGGCCGAGACCACCGAGGCTGCTGAGTAAATAGCTCGCCGCGGAAACACTCGCATTCATGGCATAAGGGCCGCGCATCCATTTGGGTGCGCGGCCCTTTTCTTTTTATTGGTGCAAGCTAACCCGTCCCCATTGCACCAGGTTGGTGCGAATGGGACAGGTTGATTTGCACCAAATGGCAGAGAGACAGCGTTTGCCCAGATAAAACCTGCCAAAATAAACCAGTCCCTTTTTGGCAGGTTGGTCGTAGTTATTACGTGGCGGTCGAGGTCGACCGTATAGGCCGCGCCTTGTTTGGCTAAAGTACAATCATCTGTGTTTAACTCGCCCGCAGCTGCACGGCGTGGGCGATGGCCAAAAGGAAAACCACATGGGATTCATGTCAAAGCTGCTGTCCTTTGGATCCGATAAGGACCTGAAGCGCTACTACAAGATCGTCGACAAGATCAACGGTCTTGAGCCCCAGTTTGAGAAGATGACCGAGGAGGAGCTCCGCGCCCAGACCGATAAGTTCCGTGAGCGCTACGCCAACGGCGAGTCGCTCGACGACATGCTCCCCGAGGCCTTTGCCACCGTGCGCGAAGCTTCCAAGCGCACCATGGGCATGCGTCACTTTGATGTACAGCTCATCGGCGCCATGGCGCTGCACGAGGGCCACATCGCCGAGATGAAGACCGGCGAAGGCAAGACCCTCGTCTCCACGCTGGCCGGCTATCTCAACGCTATCGCCGGTAAGGGCGTGCACGTCGTCACCGTCAACGACTACCTGGCCAAGCGCGACTCCGAGTGGATGGGTCGCATCTACAAGTATCTGGGCATGACCGTCGGTCTGCTGCAGAACAACATGCCGCTCGAGCTGAAGCGCCCAGCCTACCAGGCCGACGTCACGTACGGCACCAACTCCGAGTTCGGTTTCGATTATCTGCGCGACAACATGGTTACCCGCCCCGAGCAGCGTGTTCAGCGCGGCCACAGCTACGCCATCGTCGACGAGGTCGACTCCATCCTGATCGACGAGGCCAGAACGCCGCTCATCATCTCGGGCGCCGGCACCAAGTCCGCCAGCACTTACAAGGACTTCGCGCGCGCCGTGCGCGGCCTTGAGCGCGGTGAGGACGTCTCGCACGACATGCTCACCGCCACCGAGGACGTGGAGCCCACGGGCGACTTCGTCATGGACGAGGCCAAGCACACCATCGCCGCCACCGAGCGCGGTCTTAAGAAGATTGAGCGCCGCCTGGGTATCGATGACATCTATGCCGATCTCTCCGGCCAGCTGGTCAACCACCTGCAGCAGGCGCTGAAGGCCCAGTACATGTTCCACCGCGACAAGCAGTACGTGGTCACCAACGGCGAGGTCAAGATCGTCGACGAGTTCACCGGTCGTATCATGGAAGGCCGCCGCTATTCCGAGGGCCTGCACCAGGCCATCGAGGCCAAAGAGGGCGTGCTCGTGCGCGAGGAGAACCAGACCCTTGCCACCATCACCCTGCAGAACTACTTCCGCCTGTATGACAAGCTCTCCGGCATGACCGGTACGGCGCTCACCGAGGACGCCGAGTTCCGCGAGATCTACAAACTGCCCGTCGAGGTCATTCCCCCCAACAAGCCCGTGCAACGTGTTGACCACGAGGACCTGGTCTACCGCACCATCCAGGCCAAGTACAACGCCGTTGCCGACGACGTTGAGCGTCGTCACGCCAAGGGCCAGCCGGTCCTGGTGGGCACCGTCTCCATCGAGAGCTCCGAGAAACTGTCCGCCGCCCTCACTAAGCGCGGCATCGCGCACGAGGTCCTCAACGCCAAGCACCACGAGCGCGAGGCCCATATCGTGGCCCAGGCTGGTCGCTATGGCGCCGTGACCATCGCTACCAACATGGCCGGCCGTGGTACCGACATCTTGCTGGGCGGCAACCCTGACGAGCTGGTGCGCGAGCGCCTGGAGTACGAGGGCCTGACCATGGAGGACGTGACGCCCGAGCAGCTCGAGCAGTTTAACGCCGAGGCCAAGGAGACCTGCAAGGCCGAGCGCGAGCGCGTGCTTGCCGCCGGCGGCCTGACCGTTATCGGCACCGAGCGCCATGAGTCCCGCCGTATCGACAACCAGCTGCGTGGCCGTTCCGGCCGTCAGGGCGATCCGGGCGAGACTCAGTTCTACCTGTCGCTCGAGGATGACTTGATGCGCCTGTTTGGCGGCGACAGGATGGACCGCGTCTCCAAGATGATGGTCACGGCCGACATGGGCGACGACATGCCCATCCAGCACAAGATCATCTCCAAGGCCGTCGAGAACGCCCAGCATAAGGTCGAGAGCATTAACTTCTCCATGCGTAAGAGCGTTCTTGAGTATGACGACGTCATGAACAAGCAGCGCCAGGTCATCTATGCCGAGCGTAACAAGATTCTGGACGGCAAGGACCTGACCGACCACATCACCGAGGTCATGCACGATACCGTGTACCGCTGCGTGCAGGAGTTCTGCACCAAGGACAGCCACGAGGGCGAGCGCGATCTTGAGGGTCTGCGTAAGTGGGTCGTCGAGCTGACCGGGCATATCGATACCCCTCAGTTCCCCGACGAGGACTTTGAGGCCCTGGCCGCCGATGTTCTGGCCTATGTTGAGAAGTGCTACAACATGAAGGCTGAGCGCCTGGGCGAGGACTTGATGCGCGAGCTCAATACTCAGGTCATGCTGCGCGTCATCGATACGCGTTGGATGAACTACCTGCAGGAGATGGACTACCTCAAGACCGGTATCGGCCTGCGCGGCTTTGGCCAGCGCGACCCGCTGGTTGAGTACAAGACCGAGGCCTACGGCGCGTTCCAGATACTCGTCGATACCATGTACGAGGATTACCTGCGCACTGTTCTGCGCATTGAGCTCAAAGCTGCCCCGCACGCTGTGGAGCACAAGGAGGACCCCGCCCTTAAGGGTGCGCGCTTCTCTGGTCCCGCCGAGGTCGATGGCGACAACAGCGATTCGGTACTGCGCAAGCAGGCTCAGGTGCAGGCCCGCACCGCCGTCCAGGGTGGTCCGGCTGCCGTTAACAACGGTGGCAAGGTGACGACCTACCGCAAGTCCGAGAGCGATGACCCCTATGTCAACGTGGGCCGCAACGACCTGTGCCCTTGCGGTAGCGGTAAGAAGTTTAAGTACTGCCACGGCAGGAATCGTTAATGGCCGAGACTCTAGAGGTAACTCCCGCCGAGTTGGACGCGTTTGCGGACCGACTCGGCGAGGTCGAGTCGTATCTCCATTTGGACGAGAAGCGCACCCGCGTGGCGGAGCTCGAGGCCAAAAGCGTCGCCCCAGGCTTTTGGGACGATGCCGATGCCGCTCGCGCCACGATGGAGGAGATTGCACGCGCCAAGGAGGACATCGCCGCCGTGGATACGGCGCGCGGTGAGCTTTCCGATGCTCGCGCCGCGCTGGAGCTTGCCGAGGAAATGGGCGATGACCCCGATGCCGCTGCGCTGCGTGAGGAGGCTGCTGCCACGGCGGAGCGCCTTTCCCGCGCTATCGACCAGCTTGAGCTTTCGAGCTGGTTTACCGGTGAGTTCGATCACGGCGACGCGATTGTGACCATCAAGCCCGGACAGGGTGGCCTGGAGGCGCAGGACTGGACCTTCATGCTCTTTAAGATGTACATGAAGTACTGCCAGCGTCGCGGCTGGAAGGTCACCATTAACGACTGCCCCGCTGCCGAGGTCATCGGCATCGACCGCGCGACCTTTACCGTCGAGGGCAAGGACGCGTTTGGCATGCTGCGCGCCGAGGCCGGCGTCCACCGTCTGGTGCGCATTAGTCCCACCGACGACAAGAAGCGCCGCCAGACCACGTTTGCCGGCGTCGAGGTCATCCCCGTGCTACCCGATGATATCGACATCGAAATCAGTCCCGATGACATCCGCGTGGACGTGTACCACGCGAGCGGCCCGGGCGGTCAGGGCGTCAACACCACCGACTCCGCCGTGCGCGTGACGCATTTCCCCAGCGGCATTGTGGTTACCTGCCAAAATGAGCGCAGCCAGATCCAGAACAAGGCCGCGTGCATGCAGATCCTCAAGGCTCGTCTGTACGAGATTGAGCTCGAGAAGCGCGCCGAGGCGCTCGATGAGATCCGCGGACCCAAGACCACGATTGGTTTTGGCAACCAGATTCGCAGCTACGTGCTCTACCCGTACCAGATGGTCAAGGATCTGCGCTCGGGTGTGGAGACCAGCAATGTCGAGGCCGTTCTTGACGATGGCGACCTGGACCCGTTTGTTATTGGCTACCATCGCTGGGCTACCGGCAACGCCGATGCAGAAGGCTCGGAGGTCTAAAACATCGGGTGGCTTCAAGCCGATGCCAAACCCAACGGTTGGACGGGTTTGTATCCAGAATAAACCCTGCGCAGGGGTGGTTTTTGTCCGGCGAATCGGTAGAATCGAATACAAGAAGAAGTTCAAAGCGCATCCGTTTGGGTGCGCTTTTTTGAGGGAGGCAGCATGGCATATCGTCTGGACATCAAGCGCATTCTTTCGATGAACTTCTTTCACGACCTGCCCCAGATCATGTTGGGGTGTGCCTTGGCCGCCATCGCGACCGACTTGTTTTTGATTCCCAACGGTCTTGCCGCCGGTGGCGTTACGGGCCTTGCCACCATTATCCAGGCGGTCGGCGCGGCGCGCGGCCTATCGCTTCCCGTTGGTATTCAGACGATCGTGATGAACGCCTTGCTGTTGTTGGTCGTTATGCGCGAGGGCGGCATGTTCTACGTGGTGCAGACCGCGACGGGCTTTGTGCTGCTGGGCTTCTTTACCGATCTGTTCGCCCCGTTTGTAGCACCTCTGGCGGATGCGGACCTGATGCTTCCCGCTATGTGGGGCGGCATTATTACGGGCATCGGTTACGGCATGGTGTTGCGCGCCGGCGCCAACACCGGCGGCTCGGACACGATTGGCCAAATCATCTCGCGTAACACCTCACTGCCGGTGGGCTCGACCGTCATGGCGATCGATGTTGCCGTATGCGCGCTGTCGGCTCCGGTCTTTTCAATCGAAAACGCACTATATGCAGGCCTTTCGATGGTCATTAGCGGCTACGTGATCGATGCCGTGGTCGATGGTGGCAACAAACGCCGTATGGTACTCATCATCTCGGACAAGTTCCCTGATATCGCTGCCGATATCATGTATGGCCTGGGTCGTGGTTGTACCAAGTTTAAGGCGACTGGCATGTATTCGGGTGCCGAGAAGCCAGTGATTATGGTCATCGTGAGCCGTCGAGAGCTCAATACCCTCAAGACGATCGTGCGCGAGCGCGATCCTCATGCCATCGTGACGGTTGCCGACGTTACGGAAGCCTTCGGCGAGGGATTCAAGGACATTAGCGCGTAGGGTCGATCGCGTTCCATCCAAAAGACGTTCACATTGATAAACCGTTTCATCAGCGGTTCTGCCTGCTAAATTGTTCAAATAATGATAAAAACTCTGGTAAAGCCATCAGTTTCCAGCATAATGAATGACGTACGTGCATTGCGGCTGTGTTGGGATTACCTTTCCGTGCCGTGCGCATTTTGTCTAATGAGGATGAAAGGAAGGCACAATGAGCGACGAAGAGCTCAAAAAGGTTGCCAACGAGGTAAGGAAGGGCATCGTCACCGGCGTGCACGCTGCCAAGTCCGGCCATCCGGGCGGTTCGCTCGGCGCTGCCGACATCATGACCTATCTGTACTTTGAGGAAATGAACGTCGACCCGGCCGATCCCCGCAAGGCCGATCGCGACCGTTTTGTGCTCTCCAAGGGCCATTGCGCTCCGGGCCTGTACGCCGTGCTCGCCGAGCGTGGGTTCTTCCCCAAGGAGGATCTCGAGACGCTGCGCCATATCGGCAGCCACCTGCAAGGTCATCCCAACATGAACGACACCCCGGGCGTCGATATGTCCACCGGCTCGCTCGGCCAGGGCATCTCCGCCGCCGTGGGCATGGCGGTTGCCGCCAAGCACTGGGGCGATACTTACCGCACGTACGCCCTGCTGGGTGATGGCGAGAGCGAGGAGGGCCAGGTCTGGGAGGCAGCCATGTTTGCCGGCAACCAGCAGCTCGATAACCTCTGCGTGATCGTCGACCACAACGGCCTGCAGATCGACGGCCCCGTCGAGGAGGTCAACGACCCCATGCCGCTCGCCGACAAGTTCCGCGCCTTTAAGTTCCACGTGGTGGAGCTTGCCGACGGCAACGATTTCGATCAGATCCGCGCCGCCTTTGCCGAGGCCCGCGCCACCAAGGGTCAGCCGACCGCCATCATCGCCGAGACCATGAAGGGCAAGGGCGTTTCCTTTATGGAGAACCAGGTTGGTTGGCACGGCAAGGCCCCCAACGATGAACAGTTTGAGCAGGCCATGGCAGAGCTCACGGCCGCCGGAGAGGAGCTCTAGGATGGCAGACGTCAAAAAAATCGCCACGCGCGTAAGCTACGGCGAGGCCCTCGTCGAGCTCGCCAACGAGCACGATGACTTTGTGGTCCTCGACGCTGACCTGGCCGCCGCCACGCAGACCGGCAAGTTCAAGGCCGCCTGCCCCGATCGTTTCTTCGATGTGGGCATTGCCGAGAGCAACCTGATGGGCGTCGCCGCCGGTATCGCGACCACCGGCCGCGTTGCCTTCGCGAGCACCTTTGCCATGTTTGCCGCCGGCCGCGCCTTTGAGCAGGTCCGTAACTCCATCGGCTACCCGCATCTCAACGTTAAGATTGGCGCCACGCACGCCGGTATCTCGGTGGGCGAGGACGGCGCCACACACCAGTGCTGCGAGGATATCGCCCTGATGCGCGTCATCCCTGGCATGACTGTGATCGTTCCTGCCGACGACGTCGAGGCCCGCGCCGTGACGCGCGCCGCCTACGAGTGCGACGGTCCGGTGTACATGCGCTTCGCTCGTTTGGCCTCGCCGGTTATCAACGACCCCGAGACCTACAAGTTCGAGTTGGGTAAGGGCATTGTCATGCGCGAGGGCGCCGATGTGACCATCATTGCCTGCGGCCTGATGGTCGGCGAGGCTCTCGAGGCCGCCGAGCAGCTCGCTGCCGAGGGCATCGACGCCGAGGTCATCAACATGCACACCATCAAGCCCATCGATGCCGACCTGATCGTCAAGAGCGCCACCAAGACCGGCCACGTCGTGACCGTCGAGGAGCACTCCGTGATCGGTGGCTTGGGCAGCGCCGTCGCCGACGTCCTGTGCGAGCAGTGCCCGACGCCGCTCAAGAAGATTGGCGTCAACGACACCTTCGGCGAGTCCGGCCCGGGCGCCGAGCTCCTGCACAAGTACGGCCTGGACGCCGCCAACATCGTGGCGACCACCAAGGAGTTCTTGGCATAAGGCAAGGCGGATCTCAAGGACTGCTTCGCCAGAACTATAAAACTGTTTCGCCAGTACTATGGAAGCCCGGCAGGGGCGCTCTCATGGAGAGCGCCCCTGTTTCAGTTGCGGTGAAATAAGGACTGTTTGCCAGCTTAAAGGCTCAATTAATCCGTATTTCACCGCAACTTTCGAAGGCGTTCTCGCTTTTGCTGGCGGCGGCACGACGATTGATTGCTGCCTGGCACAGTGCGGCAACGTCGGGGGCGTCGTCGCCTTTATATGTCATGGCGAGTAGGGCGGCATCATAGATTTCGTCGTTGGTCATATCGCTGGCATCGATGGGGCAGAAGGTGAGTATCGAATTCTGCTCAGCGAGCTCGGCGAGATTGATCGTTTCGCCTGCGGTAAAGACATCGTCGAGGACGAGCGTCGCGCTCGTACAGGGAATTTGATAAATCTTGCCATCAGTGGCGATGGGGGAACCTGCCGCCTCGAGCGTGTACACACCTTGAATGAGGCTGATACCGGAACCGTCGGAGGCGACGAACTCAACCTTGTCGACCGTTATCCCGTCGACAGTCTTGCCCGTAATGTGTATCGGGACACGTGAGGCCCCGCTATCGGTATCCCAACCTGCGGCAGAGATGTTGAGCACAATAGCATGCTCCGAATGAGCCGATATAAAACAAGACAATGCTTGCCGCAGATGAAGACCCAAACAACTGCCGCCGACAATGGCAATTGCCAACATGCAGGTAAGAACAACCGCAATGTGATTCCGAGGCTTTACCCGAATTGCAGAATTAGTCGACATGCCATGGATGGTAACCCCACATGTTGTGCAATACCTCACGCCATTGCGCAACTCAGTACCACAATAAGGACAATTCATACCAGCCCCCACAACCATAGACGTTCCAATCGAGGCCAATGTAAAGCGATTATTCAAATTCGAGTTGCGCAACAATTAGCCTTAATTTAAGTTGCGGTGAAATAGGGACTGATTAGACCTTTTAACTGGTAAAACAGTCCCTATTTCACCGCAACTCATGAAGACGCTGTTAGCGCCGGAATAATTTAGCCAAATATAGTCGGCCGAGATTGACCAATCCCGGCCGACCCATTTTAGCCAACACGCCCGCATCTATGACTTTCCTATCGCATTCCTACATCCCCTCGGGCTGGATCCCCCTCACCTTCACCGCCTGGGGGACGGCCTCCACCGAGTAGGTGTCAAGCTCCCTGCCGCGGTAGCTCGGGCCCCGCATCACGAACACCGACGCCTTGTCGAACAGCCTGTCGAGGGCGCAGAGGAGCGTGTCGTCGCCCGTGAAGAACTCATCCCACCCGCTCGGGGCGATGTTGCTCGTGAGGACCATCGCGTTCGGCCCCTCCTTCTCGTAGCGCCTGTCGACGACATCGAAGAACAGGTCGGTGCACGGCCTGTCGTAGACGCATCTCCCCACCTCGTCAACGATGAGGCACGACGGCTTGACGAGCGAGGAGACGACCCGCGAGGTGTTTCCCCGCTGGACGGCCTTCTGGAACCTGTCCCTGAGCTCGGTCGCCTTTATGTAGTAGGTCTTGAGCCCCCGCATGCAGCACTCGCGCCCGTAGGCCTGCGCGAGGTGCGTCTTCCCTATGCCGCCGGGCCCGACGAAGGCGACGTTGCGGTGCGCGTAGAGGTCGGCCAGCGACGGGAGCTTGCCCAGCGCGGCCGCGTCCCGGCCCTGGATCCTGGAGAAGTCGAAGCCCTCGAAGGTCTTGGGCTCGCGCCTGGGCAGCCTGCTCAGCCTCAGCAGCGTCTCGATGGAGGCGAGCCTCCTCTTCTCCGCAAGGTAGGAGAAGGTGGCTGCCACGGCGGCCATCTCCCCGTCGCCGAGGTCGAGGTCCGAGGCGAGGGTCGCGAGCTCCTCCGCCCCGACGGCGATCCCGAGCCTCGACGCGGCGTCGCTCGCGAGCTCGTAGGGGCTCGCCCCCGCGCCCGCCATCATTCGGCCCTCCCGAAGTCGAACCTCTCGAAACCGGGTTTCGTCCTGGGCGGGGCGATTTGCTCGACCACGGTCCCCACCGGCTGGGTCGGCAGCTCCTCGGGCTGCGCCGGCGATGTCTCCCACTGCCCCTCGCACCAGCTGTCGGCGCCGGTGCCGACGGCGTGGGCGACGAGCTCGCGGGAGAGGTCGTCGCTGTATATGTGCACCACGCGCCCCTCTGTTAGCGTCAATATAATTTTCACCATTTCCACCAACGCATTTTCGCCAATCGCGCCAACGCGGATACGCCGGATTCGCCAACGCGGATGTGCCGCTTTCGGCGCCTAGGCGCCCTCCTCCTTCCCGTCCTCACCGCCGATGGACACGTCCTTCAGGCGGTACGACCGGCCCGTTATCTTGATCATCGCGCAGTGGTGGCACAGCCTGTCGGCGACCGCCGAGGCCGTGACGTTGCTGCCGAACACGTCGCCCCACCTGCCGACCGGCACGTTGGTCGTGACGATCGTCGACCGCTTGAGCGCGTAGCGCCTGTTCACCAGCTGGAACAGAAGGTCGGCGCCCTCCTTCCCGATATCGAGGTAGCCCAGCTCGTCTATTATCAGCAGGCTGCAGTGCTCGTAGAACCGCATCCTGCGCGCCAGCGCCTCCTTCGCCGAGGCGTGCTTGAGGTCCTCGACCAGCCTCGAGCAGTCGGCGAAGTACACCTGCTTGCGGGCCATCACCGCCTCGTGGCCTATGGCTATCGACAGGTGGGTCTTGCCGACGCCCGGGCTGCCGACGAGCACGACGTTGTCGCCGCGGTCGACGAACTCGAGCGTGGCCAGCTGCTCGACCAGCCCGCGGGGCACGCTCGGCTGGAAACCCCAGTCGAAGTCGGCCAGCGTCTTTATGTAGGGGAAGTTGGCCATCCTCGTGCGGCGCTCGTCGTCGGCGCGCCGCTTGAGGGCTATCTGGGCGTCGGTGAGCTCGAGCATGGCGTCGACCAGGCTCTTCCTCCCGTCGGCGACGAGCCTGACGTACTCGGGCACCGACGACGCCATGCCCTCGAGCCCCAGCTCCTCGAGATTGGCCGCCAGGCGGTTGAGCGGGCTGGCCTGCACCGCGGCGCTCACAGCGAGCCCCCTATCGAGTCGAGCAGCCCGAGGTTGGCGGCGGCGGCCGCCTCGATGTCGCCGGCGGCGTCGCCGAACCAGCGCTTCCCGGCCATGGCCTCGGCGTAGTGCGCCGGGTCGTAGGCCGGCCCGCCCGCCACGTGCGTCGCCACCAGCTCGCCGCCGACGTAGCAGTCCATCGCGCCGCCGGGCATGCAGACGATGCGGGCGGGCCTGCCGATGCAGCGCCTGGGCACCGACATGGGCTCGCCGTGCGCGCTGACCAGCATCGTGGCCGGCACCCTGGCCACGCGCACCACGTCGCCCATCGCCTCCTCGAGGGCGCGGAGGTTGCCGACGGGCAGCAGCGCGTCCTTCTCCTCCATGAACAGCGCGGAGGGCGGCAGCCCCGTGGTCTCGTTGGGCTCGGAGTTGCTGGCGTCCTCGATCCGCGCGATGATCTCGTCGATGTCGTCCCAGCCGTCGAAGTCGCCCTGGTAGGCCGCGAGCCGCGACAGGAAGCGGTTCGACGACTCGACCTTGCCCTTGGTCTGGGGGCTGCGCGGGCGGCACAGCTTCAGCTCGAAGCCGGCGGCCTTGGCGAACTCGTATGCGCGCTGGACCTTGAGGCGCCTGCCGCCCTTGACCGTCACCAGGGCGGACATGTTGTCCGTGACCCACTCGCGGGGCACGCCGCCGAGCCTCGCGATCGTGGCGTACATGCACCTGACCAGGTCGTCGGTCGTCCTGGTCCCCGACCGGATGAATATGTGCCTGCGGGAATGGCCCAGCGTCGCCGCGAACACGTTGAACTCGAACAGCTCGCCGTCGCGGTTCGCCATCCTGACCGACTCCTTCCAGTCGAACTGCAGCTGCAGCCCGGGCGGCGTCTCGAAGCGCGGGTGCGGTTCCGGGCCGACGGAGGCCCCGACGGCGATACCGTTCTTGCGCATGAACTGGGTGAAGGCGTTGTAGCCGGCCAGGTTCTCGCCGGGATACCTGTGCAGCAGCCACTCGTGGATGCCCTTCTTGGTGACCCCCGGCAGCTGCGCCTTGGCGGCCACCTCCTCGATGTGCGCGTCGAAGGAGCCCGCCCTGTCGGCGCGCCCGTCGCGGGGCCGGCCGCCCTCGGCCCTCCAGTACGCCGCCACGGTGTGCCTGTCCTTGCCGTAGCGCTTCGCTATGTCGCTGAAGTTGGGCTTTATGCCCGCTTCCCTGTACATGTCCAACTCTCCGATCAGGTTCTTCTCCGCCACGGTCGCTCCTCCCGAAAGCATCGTCCGCTTGTCGGTCGAAGCGTAAGCCCCGGCGTTGGTGGAAATGGTGAAAATGCGTTGGCGCGATTGGGGAAATTGCGTTGGCGGAATCGGCTAAAGTGCGATGGCGAAATTGGTTGTTTTTACAGTAGCGCTAACACCCTCCCGGTTCACCCTGCACTCGCGGCGGACGTACCAGTAGGGCACGCCGTAGCGGTGCCCCTCGAAGCTCACGAAGCCGTCGAAGGAGATCTTCCGGCGCGGGCACAGGTACCGCTCGACCTCGGCCGTGACCTCGAGCGGCCTGGTGTTCGCCGAGCACGCCGCCTCGTGCTCGCGCATCGGGACGCATGCCGCCGCGCGCCGCCAGCGGCCTCCCTGCTCGGCGCACCAGAGGGCGGCCTCCCGGTTGAGGGCGTCAAGGTCGGTAAAGGACCTTCCCGCGAGGAAGTTCCCCTTCACGAAGCGGACGAGCCTCTCCACCTTGCCCTTCGTATAGGGGTGGCGCGGCCTGCACAACCTGGTGCGGAAGCCGACGACGCCCATGAACTCGGCGTAGTCGGCCTGCCAGACGGGCCGGCCGTCGGCATCGCGGCGGACGACCACGCTCTTCATGTTGTCGGTGAGCACGGTCGCGGGCACGCCCAGCGCCGAGAACGCGTGCAGCATCCCGATGAGGAGGTTCTCCTGGCGCGCGTTCGGGAAGAACTCGACGTGGGCGCCCCCGCAATGGTGGCAGACCATGGCGAAGCAGGCGATCCGCGCCCGCTCGCCGCCGGGGCGCTCGACCGCGACGAAGCCCCAGTCCATCTGGTAGGCCTCTCCGGGCGCCGTCCTGAAGCGCTGCCCGCGGCAGCCCTGCGGGGCCGCCTGCCGCCTCTTCGCGGGCACGAGGTCCCGGTGCGCGGCGATATAGGTCTTCACCGTGGTGAGGCCGCCGGCGTAGCCCTGGCCGAGCAGCCGCTCGAATATCACCTGCGAGTTGGTGACGCCCTTCCGCAGGAGGTCGTCCACCAGGCCGGTGTGGCCGGCGAGCACGCCCGGCGCGGCCCTCCTCCCGCTGTTCCCGTGGGGCAGGGCCCTGAACCCGTGTGCCCTGACCGTCCTCGCGCGGGAGCGGGTGAGCCCCGTCCTCCTGCAGAACTCCGCGAGGTTGCATGCCTGCGGGTCGAACCCGTCGCCCTCCTCCGCGGCCATCTCCCGGAGCGCCGCGTCTATAATCTCCTGTAGGTCATCGTGTCTCTCGTTCACCTCAATGGTCCTCCTAACGCCGGCGTGTTGGCACCACCAGCGTAGTGGCGGCGGGGAGGCACGGTGGCCATTATTCGGTGACCGGGATTGGTCAAAATAGTTTGACTATTAGCGGCTAAAATCGCCCGGCGCTAACAGACGCCCCTCAAGCACGGTCCCATCAGGGAAAAGGGCATATATCGACAAAGCGCAATTCAGACCCTTCCAACTTTGTATATGCAGCACCCCAAGTAAAACGCGGCGACCCCTTAGTTACCGCAGGCCGGACACAGGGTTACTTTCCAAATCTTTCCGCAGGACGGAGGAGCCCCCGCCGCACGTAGTGCGCAGCGGAGGCTCCGACATGTCCGAGGACGATTTGGAGAGTAACCCTGTGTCCGGCCGGAGGGACCCAAACACGGCCATGCTTCTTATGTGCAGCAAAGCTAATGCTGCTAAAATACTAAGCGCTCATGTAGTTTAAACGCACGACGATAAGGAGCACCAGTGGGTAACCACTTCCGTACCTCCGGTGCGGGCGATGATGCCCCTAAGACGCAGGCAGGCGTCCAGGGCAGTCGTTTCGCCACTCCGGATTCAGAGGGCCAGCCTGTTGCTCAGGCCCCCGCTCAGCCGGCAGATCAGGCACAGCCGGCATCCGATCCCTTTGCCTACAATCCAACCAGCGATGTCGCGCTTTCCGGCACGGCGGGTTTTGAGCCCGTTCAGGCCGTGACCGCTCGCGTGGAGCAGCCTCAGGCTGGTGCCGCCACGCCGCAGCCTACCATGGCCGGCATTCCCGACCCCTTGGCCCCTGCGACGCCGGCTCCTCAGCCTGCGCAGTCCGGTCTCTTTGCCGCTATTCCCGACCCCACGCAGCCTGCTGCCCCGGTGGTCGAGAGCGATCAGGCAGCCGAGGTCGCAAGCCTCGATAACGCGCTCAACAACCCCGATTTTACGTCGGTGTTTGCGCCCATCGATCCGCAGGCCAGCCGCAAGAAGATGGCCAAGCAGGCCGGTGTCGAGCCCGTCATCCTTATGGAGCATGTCACCAAGATCTATCCGGCACAGCCCAACAAGCCTGCACTCGACGACATCAACATCGAGATCTATCCGGGCGAGTTTGTCTTCCTGGTCGGTCACTCCGGCTCGGGTAAGACCACGCTGCTGTCGACGCTCAACCGCGACGTCAAGCCGACGAGCGGCCGCATCCTGGTTGCCGGTCAGGACCTCATGAAGATCAAGAACCGCAAGGTTCCGTTCCTGCGCCGCCAGATTGGCGCCGTGTTCCAGGACTTTAAGCTTCTGCCGCAAAAGACCGCCTACGAAAACGTGGCGTTTGCCCTGCAGTGCATCGGCAAGCCCAAGGGCGTCATTCGCAGCCAGGTGCCCGAGGTGCTGCGTCTGGTCGGTCTGGCCGATCAGATGGACTCGCTGCCCGACCAGCTTTCCGGTGGCGAGCAGCAGCGCGTTGCCGTCGCCCGTGCTATGGTCAACCGTCCGCCGCTGCTGATCTGCGACGAGCCCACGGGCAACCTCGACCCGGCGATCTCGCTGGGCATCATGAAGCTGCTTGAGCGTATTAACCGCACCGGCACCACCGTGATCGTCGCCACGCACGACCGCGAGATGGTCGATAGCATGCACCGTCGCGTGATCGCCCTCGAGGGCGGCCACGTCATCCGCGACCAGGAGAGGGGAGGTTACGGCAACTATGGCACCAACTAACGTGGGCTACTCCTTCAAAGAGGCAATCAGCCACTTCTTCCGTAACTGGACTACCTCGCTCGGCGCCGTCATCACGATCTTCCTTTCGCTGTTTATCATCGGCCTGTTCATTATGGGCTCCGCGGTGCTGAACTCCGTGATCGGCACCGTCGAGGATCAGGTTGTCATCAACGCCTTCATTAGTGATGACGCCGATCAGGCTGATGTTCAGGCTTTTGAGGCCGAGCTTAAGACGTGGAGCAACGTCAAGTCCGTGACCTATAAGGACAAGGACGACGCGAAGGCCGAGTATTCGAGCAAGATGTCGGGCAACGCCGACGCCACCATGAGCGCGCTCGATGGCCAGAACCCGCTGCCGGCTTCCTTCGCTATTGAGATGGACGATCCGTCCAAGGTCGAGAGCACGGCAGAGAAGCTCAAGAAGGATGCCGATTTCCAGAAGATCGTGGATGACGGCGACGTCAACGCGAGCGTGCTGTACGGCCAGGAGGCAGTGAGCCGCCTGTTCCAGGTGACCAACTACATCCGCATCGCCGCCGTGGTGCTCGTTGGCCTTCTGACCTTTATCGCTTTCATCTTCATCAACAACACGATTCGCCTATCCATCACGGCACGTCGTCGTGAGATTGCGATTATGCGTCTGGTCGGCGCCAGCAACGGCTTCATTCGCGGCCCGTTTATCACCGAGGGCGTACTACAGGCCATTTTGGGCTCGTTGCTTTCCATCGGCGTTCTGGAGCTGCTGCGCAACCTGATGATTCCGCGTCTGCAGGAGAGCATCGGCTGGATGTCGTTTGCCCTGCCGATGCAGTACTACTTGGTGACCTATGCTGCGCTGATTCTGGTCGGCGTGATTATCGGTTT
Source organism: Collinsella aerofaciens (assembly GCF_963360655.1). Lineage (NCBI taxonomy): Bacteria > Bacillati > Actinomycetota > Coriobacteriia > Coriobacteriales > Coriobacteriaceae > Collinsella > Collinsella aerofaciens. The sequence continues at coordinate 435,918 of NZ_OY725717.1, read as the reverse complement.
CTTTGGTTCTGCCATCGCCATGCGCCGCTACCTGCGCGTGTAGGCATGCCTGGAATTCATCCCTTCCAACGGGTCGTCTCTTATGGGGCGGCCCGTTTTTTGATCCCTAGGGGACGGCAGGAAAGCGAATCATTTGGGTAGACTCTTTGGAGTTCGCAATCGATAGTTAGGAGGCGCCATGGGGCGCAATAACAAGCATAAGCGTGGAGCTCGCAATAAGCGCGGGCCGGTGCGCAGCGAACGCCGTCCGAGCCTGACCGGGCGCGTGCAGCTCCATGAGCACAGTGCCTATGTCATAACCGAGAATGGCGACTACAAGGTCATGGGCCGCGGTAAGCGCGAGATCATGGATGGCGATACCGTTGCCGTGAGCATTAAGAACAGCCCGCACGGTGAGCGGCGCGCCGTGATCGAGGGCGTGGTTGAGCGTGCAGCCATAAGCGTGGTGGGCACGTACCAGACCGCCGGTCCGCTCGGTGTGATTGAGCCGCTCGATTCGCGTCTGAAGGCCGACTTCTTCATTCTGCCCGAGGATACCTCGGCGGATCGTCTGGGCGTCCACCCGGGTGATGCTGTTGTCGCGCACATTTTGACCTACCCGACGCGCCTGGAATCGGGCACCGTGACGATTGAACGCCGCATTGGCGGAGATGACGCGCCCGATTTGGGCGTTCAATATGTGATGGCGCGTTACGGCTATACCGATAGCTATCCCGAGGCCGCGCTGGACGAGGCCGAGGGGCTTTCGCTCGATGTGTCCGCGGCGCTTAAGGACCCGCTCCGCCGCGATCTGCGCGACCGCTTTGTCATCACGATCGACCCGGTCGACGCGCGCGACTTTGACGATGCCATTTCGCTGGAGCGTACGCCCGAGGGTGGCTACAAGCTGGGTGTGCATATCGCCGACGTTTCACACTATGTGGCTTGGGACGGGCATATCGATCTTGAGGCTCGCCATCGTACGACATCGGTGTATCTGGCCGATCGCGTGCTTCCCATGCTGCCCGAACGCCTGTCCTGTGACCTGTGCTCGCTTCGCCCTGACGAGGACCGTCTTGCGTTTACCGTCGATATCGAGCTCGATGCGCAGGGTCGCGTGCGGCATTACGATCCGTATCCCAGCGTGATTCGCTCGCGTGTGCGTATGGACTATGACGGCGCCGAGGCGCTGCTGGTGCGTGCCGGCGCGGTTGAGTATTCGGTGCTGGAGGGTGCAGCCGAGGATGTTGCGGCTGCCGAGACCTCGCGCGAGGAAGCGCTTGAGCGCGGTCTTGCGTGCGAGGAGGCCGCCCGCGGCTACAACATCGACCTCGGCGATTTCCTTGTCGCCGCTAACGAACTCGCCGAACTTCGCCGTCGTATTCGTCGCGCCCGCGGCTCAGTCGATTTTGACACAGCCGAGATTCGCGCTCTATTGGATGAGGACGGAGTGCCCGTGCAGATTGTGGCGCGTGAGCGTTCGTGTGCCACGTCGCTTATCGAGGAAGCCATGCTGCTCGCCAACGAGTGCGTTGCAGAGTGGCTGGCAGACCGTGATATCGAGGCCTGCTATCGTGTGCATGAGGATCCGAGCCCCGATAGCCTGCACGGTGCTGCCGTTGCGCTGGCGCAGCTAGGCATCATCGACGATCGCCGTGCTGCCGGTATTGCCCTGGGGAGCCCCGATGAGCTGCAGGCTGCAGTTGATGCTGCCGCCGGTACGGCCAACGCACCGCTCGTCAACACGCTGCTTCTGCGCAGCATGCAGCGCGCGCTGTACAAGCCGCGCAACGAGGGCCACTTTGCGCTCGCCGCGCCGTGCTACTGTCACTTTACGAGTCCCATCCGTCGCTACCCCGATCTGGTGGTGCACCGCGTGCTCAAACTGCAGTTGGCCTATGAGCAGCTCGGCGGCAAGGACGCCTTGGTCCGTACGCCGCGGCTGATCGGTAAGGGGCGCGAGTCGCTGCCGCGCATTCTGCCGCAGATCTGCCGCGCATGTAGCGATGCCGAGCGCGCGGCAGATGCCGCCAGCCATGCGACGCAAAAGATCAAGATTGCCCAGTACTATGAGGACCGTCTGGGTGAGCGCTATGCCGGAACCGTCTCGTGGGTTAGCAGCATGGGCCTCTTTGTGCGCTTGGACCTAACACAGGTCGAGGGCCTGGTTTCAATTAAGAGCCTGGGCAACGAGTGGTTCGAGTTCGACGAGGACGCGCTAACGCTCACAGGTGCCGACACGGGCACCCGTTACGAGCTGGGGCAGCGCGTGATTATCGAGGTCTCGCGCGTCAATACCACGCGTGGGCACTTGGACTTTAAGCTTATCCATTAGCTAAATCCCGACTCGTGGCGAGAGAGCGGAGGGCGGCCTTTCGGGACCGCCCTTCGCATTTGAATCGTGGCTACCTTGCCGTCTGCTCGGCCGCCCGCTTACCTGCTATTTGAGAGGTAAAACCTACCAAAATAAACCTGTCCCTTTTTGGCAGGTTTACAAGAAAGCGGGGATGAGATGGCGACGGTGTACGGTTATGCGCGGGTGAGTTCGCGCGATCAGAACCTTAATCGGCAGCTGGATGCGCTGGGCGCCTATGGCGTGGGCTCGGCGAATATTTATGCCGACCATGCGAGCGGCAAGGACTTCGATCGACCGCGTTATCGCGAGCTGCTGCACGTCCTGGGAGACGGGGACGTACTGGTGGTGCTTTCTATCGACCGACTTGGCCGTAATTACTCCGAGATTCTTGAGGAATGGCGACGCATTACCAAGGAGCTCGGGGTTGCCATTGTGGTGTTGGACATGCCATTGCTTGACACGCGCGCTAGGGCCAGCGGCGCGCCGGATGTGACCAACGTCCTGATTGCCGATATTGTGCTGCAACTGCTGAGCTACGTGGCGCAGGTAGAGCGCGAGAATATCCATCGGCGCCAAGCGGAGGGAATTGCAGCGGCGCGGGCGCGAGGGGTCCGTTTCGGTCGACCTCGCAAGCCGTGCCCTCCTCAGTTTGAGCTGGTGCGCGATAGCTATGAGGCGGGCGATATTACCCGCAGCCAGGCGGCAAAGTGCCTGGGCGTGTGCGTGGGGACGTTCGATCGCTGGATGCGCGAGGCGGGGTAGGGGTTTGCGTCGCTTTGTCGCTTCCTGTTGCGATTCAAATTTTGATACGGTGACGATGCCATTTGGGGCTACACTCGCTGATATTCAAAAAAGGAGGTTGGCCCTTGGCGCGCGTAAAACAAATAATCGGATGGACCGCGATCGTTCTGTTCGCTGCAACGCTGGCGGGCATCTGGGTGCTGACGGAGCAAAATGCGGTGGAGACGTCGTTGCTGAGCGAGTCCACCGCGCGTGTGGTGGAGGGCCAGGCTACGGGCGTTCAGGCTACCGGCATCACGGGTGAAATTCAGGCGGGGGACGGCATGACTGAGAGTACCAATCCGGCTGCCTCGACGGTCCAGCCTGGTCGACTTGCTTCCATTCGCATGTGGGTAGGCGCAAACGTCCGTCGCGTCGCCCATACCGTAGAGTTTTTCTTCGTCGGATTGGTCGCCTCGGTGATCGTGGTCTGCTTTTCCAGGCGTCCATGGAGTGTGTGTTCCCGTTGCGTGCCTGTGTTTCTCTTTTGCGCTGCCTGCTCCGTTGGCGACCAGGTGCATAAGATCTTTGTTCCCGGCAGGCATTTCGACGTTATCGATTTAGGATTCGATGCTGCGGGCTATGTCACCGCCATGCTGTTGGTATTGCTGGCAGCGGCGTTGGTGCGCCATGCGACTCGGCCGATCGGCGCCCATGCGAGGCGCTAGCCGGTAACAAACCCGTTTCTGATAATGCGACCTTGTTGAATTATTTTGTGTCGCGCGTATTTCCGAGCGGTCGGATTTGAGGGGCGAGCGGTAGAACGCTCGCCCTTTGTGCGCCACGATGCGGCACAATGTACCGCAAAAGCTGTTTGTATCCGGTACGAATCGTTCGTTGGTCTTTAATTCTTCTCAACGGAGGTGTTTGAGATGGCAAACGGATTGCTTTTGCGGCTTCGCGAGCGTGAGCTCAGCGCGAGCCCGGCGGAACGCAATGTCATCGCATATGTAAGCGCTCATCCGCACGAGGTGGTCGGGCTGTCCGTCCGCGGTCTTGCCGATGTCACGTTCTCCTCGCCCTCGAGCATTTTGCGCTTTTGCAAGCGTTTGGGTTTTGCGGGCTACAAGGAGTTCCAGCGCGAACTGATTGCCGAGCTGGCGCTCTTAGGTGACAAGAAAGACGTAGCCCTCGAGGACATCTCCATGGATGACAGCGTCGAACGTATCGTGGGGAAGGTGATGAAAAGCAACGTGCGCACGATCGAGGCGACGGCGCGAACGCTCGATTACACCGTCTTGGAGCGATGCGCGGCCCGTCTTAAGCGGGCACGCGCGGTCAATCTGTTCGGTATTGGTGCCTCTCGTTTGGTCGCGCACGACCGGCGCAAAAGCTCATGCGTGTCGACAAAGAGTGCCATCTGTACGACGACTGGCATGATCAGCTCTTATGTGCCAAGAACATGCATGAGGGCGATATGGCAATCGCCTTTAGCTACTCGGGCTTGACGCAAGAGGTGCTGGACTGCACCGCCGAGGCTCAACGTCACAACTGTCCCGTTGTGGCCGTTACCAAAGTAGATGGATCATCCAATCTTGCCACCATGGCCGATGCCGTGCTCGGCGTCGCTGCGAGTGAACCCTTGGTCCGCAGCGGTGCCATGGCTTCGCGTATGGCCCAGCTTATGGTTGTCGATGCCCTGTACGCTGCTTACGTTGCCAGCGACTACGAACGGGCGACGCATGTCATAAAGCAAAACTACATCGAGAAACAGGAAAGATGAGGTGAATGAAATGCTCGATTTAACAAAATTCACGACCGAACAGCGTAATCAAAGGTCAATGGACCTCGATACGATGACATCGCTGCAAATCGTCACGACGATGAACGATGAGGATCTTCGTGCCGTCCAGTCGGTCACGAAAGTGTTGCCCCAGGTTGCCATGGCAATCGACTGGACTGCTGAGACACTCGAGCGCGGCGGGCGCGTCTTTTACATGGGCGCAGGCACCAGCGGTCGTCTGGGCGTACTCGACGCTTCGGAGTGTCCGCCCACGTTTGGCGTGTCACCCGATCTGATTGTCGGGCTCATTGCCGGAGGCGAGACGGCGTTTATCAAGGCTGTCGAAGGTGCCGAAGACAGCGAGGAGCTTGGCGCGAGCGACCTGCGGGAGCGTGGACTCTCGGACAAGGATCTTGTCGTTGGCCTGGCGGCAAGCGGCCGTACTCCTTATGTGGTGGGCGGCCTTGCGTACGCCAAGACAACTGGGTGCAAGACCATTGCAATTGTCTGCAACCAAGGGTCGAAGATCGGGGAGAGCGCAGATCTTGCCATTGAGCCCGTGCCCGGTCCCGAGGTGCTGACCGGCTCAACGAGGCTCAAGGCGGGAACGGTTCAAAAGCTCATTCTCAACATGATTTCGACCGGTGCCATGGTCAAGATCGGCAAGGTATACCAAAACCTGATGGTCGATGTGCAGCAGACGAACGAGAAGTTGGTGGTGCGCGGCCAGAACATCGTGATGGAGGCGACCGGCTGCACGCGCGAGTGCGCTGTTCAGGCGCTTGCAGATGCCGGCGGCCACGTAAAAACCGCTATTGTCTCGGTACTGCTGGACTGCGATGCCGAGCAGGCTGCGGTAGCTCTTGAGCGGGCGCGAGGCCATGTCCGTGCTGCGGTGAGTGGCCATGAGAAGAGCAATGCCGACGCCCAATAGGTGCGCGGCGTGAGCTGATATGACATCCAGACGAGATACCCAATACAAGGAGGAGTTATGACGAACAAAGAGCTGGCTCAAAAGCTGCTGGACCTTTTGGGCGGTAAAGACAACGTGCTCGCAAACGCGGCGTGCATGACGCGCCTGCGCGTGACCGTCAAAGACACGGGTAACGTCGACACGGAGGGTATTAAGGCGCTCGACGGCGTGATGGGCCTGGTCGAGGACGACACGATGCAGATCGTGCTGGGTCCGGGCAAGGTGAATAAGGTGCTCGAGGAGTTCTCCAAGCTCACCGGCCTTGCGAAAGGCGTTGCTGACGAGAGCGTGGTTGATGCTGCGGCCACAAACAAGGCCGCGCAGAAGGCCAAGTACGAGTCTAAGCCGGTTCAGGCCTTCCTCAAGAAGATTTCCAATGTCTTCGTCGCCCTGCTTCCCGGCATCATTGCGGCTGGCCTCATCAACGGTATCTGCAACGTCATTAACGTTTCGACGGCAGGCGCGCTTGCAGGCGAGTGGTGGTACCAGGGCATTCGTTCCATGGGCTGGGCCCTGTTTGCCTATCTGCCCATCTTGGTGGGCTATAACGCGGCACGTGAGTTTGGTGGCTCCGCTGCGCTGGGCGGCATCGCCGGCACGATGTGCATCGCCAACAGTGCCATGCCCCTGCTTGCGCCTGGCGCGGCTGATCCTGCCACTGCCATTCTGCTGCCGCTCACCAGTGCGCAGTACAACCCCGCAGCGGGCGGCATGATCGCGGCTCTCATCGCTGGCGCATTTTTTGCCTGGATGGAGCGTCAGATTCGCAAGGTTATGCCCAACGCACTCGACACGTTCTTGTCCCCGCTGCTGGTGCTCATCATCGGCGCCTTTGCTCTGATGCTCGTCATCCAGCCGGTTGGCGCATGGCTGACGACTGCCATCTTTAGCGTTTTGACCTTTATCTTCGAGAAGCTGGGCGTCCTGGGCGGCTATATCCTGTCGGCAGGCTTCTTGCCGCTGGTGTCCGTCGGCCTGCATCAGGCGCTCACGCCGATTCACGCTATGCTCAACGATCCCGACGGCGCTACCAAGGGTATCAATTACCTGCTTCCCATCCTTATGATGGCTGGCGGCGGCCAGGTCGGTGCCGGTTTGGCGCTGTACTTTAAGACCAAGAACGCCAAGCTCAAGAAGTACGTCGCAGAGTCCATTCCCGTTGGAATCCTGGGTGTGGGCGAGCCTCTGATGTATGCTGTTACGCTGCCGCTCGTTCGTCCGTTTGTGACGGCCTGCCTGGGTGCCGGATTTGGCGGCGCGCTCGCGGCGCTGCTTCACATCGGCACGGTTTCTCAGGGCGTTTCCGGTCTGTTTGGCCTGCTGATCGTCGTTCCTGGCCAGCAGCTCGGCTACGTTGCCGCTATGCTGCTTGCCTATGCCGCCGGCTTTGTCCTGACGTGGTTCTTTGGCGTCGACGAGCAGAAGATCAACGAGTTCTTTGGCGAGTAGTTTGATATCGCGAGCCGTGTTGCTCGGGGTTCGCGGCGCGCGGCAGATTTCTTGATGTTATGGTTGTGCCGGCGGGGCTAGCTGCTCCGCCGGCCTTTTTTAAAGGAGCGTTGAAGCGTGAAAACGGGTATTTCAATTTATCTTTCCAGCCCTTTGCAGGATATTGAGCGGACGATTGAGCGTGGCGCCGCGGCGGGTGCGCGCTACGCGTTCACCTCGCTGCATATTCCCGAGGATGGGGGAGCGGCGTATGCCGATAAGGTCCGTCATGTGCTGTCGCTGCTTTCCGCCCGCGGCATTGCGCTCATTGCCGATGTGGGGCCTCGCACGTGCGATTTGCTCGGGCTTGAGCGCATCGAGGACCTGCGCGATCTGGGGTTGGAATACCTTCGTTTGGACTATGGCTTTAGCGCCCAGCGGGTCGCGGAGCTGTCCGGTGTATTTCGCATTGTGGTCAATGCATCGACAGTGAGTTCTGATGAAATCGCATCGTGGCGTGAAGCCGGCGCCGATGTGACTCGTTTTGCCGCCTGCCACAATTTTTACCCCAAGCCTTATACCGGTTTAGCTCTGGAGGACATTGCTCGGGTGAATCTTCGTCTTGCGGCGCTTGGATTCGAAATCATGGCTTTTGTGCCGGGTGATGCTAACGTTCGCGGGCCGGTATTCGAGGGACTGCCGACGGTCGAGGCGCAGCGCGGTCGCGCGTCAAAGGTTGCTCTCAATATGCTTGAGCTTGCACATGGCGCCGATTGCGACATTGTGTTGGTCGGCGACCCCGATCTTTCCGATGCGGGCTGGGCGCAGTTTGCTCAAGTTTCCGCCGGATACGTGGACCTGCAATGCGAGCTTGAGCCCGGTTATGCCTATGTGCGCGGGCAGATTCATCACGACCGGCCCGACTCGAGCGTCCTCATCTTTAGGTCTCAGGAGTCACGTACGACGCTTAAGCCGGATTCCGTGTCGACGGATGCCGGAGCCGGCCTGCCGCGAAAGGCGGGGTCGATCGCTGTGAGCAATAGCGGATATGGGCGCTACGAAGGCGAGCTTGAGATTGCGCGGGTCGATCTTCCCGGTGACGAGCGCATGAACGTTGCGGGCCATATCACGCCCGAGGCAATGGAGCTGCTGCCGTTCATCAAACGCGGATTCGGGGTACGGTTCGTTTAGCGTGTGACCCGTGGGCTACAATTGGCCCATCATACGAAGGCGCCTCGTGTGGCGTGTGCCTGCGTTGGCCGATCTATATTCGGAGGATTCCCATGACCGTACTGTTTGTTGAATATCCCAAGTGCTCGACCTGTAAGAAGGCCAAGGCATGGCTGGATGAACATGGGGTTGAGTATATCGACCGCGATATCGTTTTGGACAATCCTACGGCTGATGAGCTTGCGACCTGGATTGCTCATTCGGGGCTGCCGGTGCGGCGCTTCTTTAATTCGTCGGGCATGAAATATCGAGAGCTGGGCCTGAAGGCGCGTCTGGATGCGGGCATGACGGATCGGGAGTGCTACGAGCTGCTGGCGACCGACGGCATGCTGGTCAAGCGTCCGCTGCTGGTGGGCGACGACTTTGCGATTCCCGGCTTTAGGGAATCGGCTTGGGCCGAGGCGTTGCTGTAGCGGCTGCGGAAAGTGCGACCCGGAATTCGCTTCCAGAATGGGATGCACTTTCCCAAAGTGGCCGGTTGCGGAAAGCACGTCCCATTCTGAGCTTCGATTGCGGGACACGGTTTCCGGTTGAGGGCTCGACAGGAAAGTAGGGACCAGTTTGAGCTTGAAATCTGGGACGCACTTTCCGCCGGCGGGCCTGCCCCAGTCAGTCCGCCAGCTGTGCCCATTCGTGCGGATCGTAGACCTTTACGTGCTTGTTGGGCTTGCCGCTCCAGTACTCTTCGTCCATAAAGGGCAGATATGCCTGAATGCCGGGGCAGATAAAGGGAATCCGCTGCTGTTGCAGTCGCTCGCGCTGGCGCTGCTCCAGGTGCGCCTCGGATATGACGGTCGGCATGCCGGACAGCTCGACGAGGCTTGCCTGGATTCGCTTAAGGTCGGGGAGTCCCGCGTGCCATGACATCCGCATGATTAAAAAGGATGCACGGCGGTATTTTGCCTGCACCACAGTAATGGCGGGGCGTAACGTGGGGTGAATTTTGTCCCGTTCGGGCCAAAGGTCGGCAGTGATCTCGAGGCCCAGGGTCTCCCATAGGTAATCAAGCTCTTCGTCCATGGCGCCTCGATATCTACGCGATCATTGATACTTCGATTGTGTTGCCTGGTGCTATCGTTTTCACGGTAGAATCTGCCAACGGTTGACGGCTACCGCTCACGGCGTTTTGCCCTTCGTGTACAGCGGTTGGCTTCACAGGTCCTTCACGGGTTGGACTAAATTAGGCCAATTTGACTGAATTTCAAAAAAGTCAAAATTGGGGCTTGCGTCACGGCGAGACTTCCCGTATATTTCTTTCTTGCGCAAAGGCACAGCCGAGCGCAGCGATGCAGTCATTGGGATGTCGTCTAATGGCAGGACAGCGGATTCTGGTTCCGTCAATGGGGGTTCGACTCCCTCCATCCCAGCCATTGCATTTGCTACATATGGCCCGTTCGTCTAGCGGTTTAGGACGCCGCCCTCTCAAGGCGGAGATCACCAGTTCGAATCTGGTACGGGCTACCAAAATTGAACGCCCGGGCCTCGTAAGAGACCCGGGTTTTGTGTATTGACCGTATATACGGCGCCTGCCGTGTTTCGCTCAGATCGAGGAGTAGCCATGGATCTGCCCATCAGCTTGCAAGACATCACGTATGCCGAGAACTATCTGGCGCAGGGCGACCTGGCTACGGCGACGCCGCTGCTGGAGCGTCTGGTGGAGCTCGCCGAGGAGTATATTGATGCTGAGTGCAAGACGGAGGAGAAGCGTCAATACTTTAGCTTCGATAGCAAGTTTGAGCGCTTGGCCTATCGCCGCGTGGAGAAGGATCCGCGCGAGCTCGTGCAGGTCGAGGTGCCGTTTGACCGCCTGTACTCTGATATGGCGTTTGCCTACATTCGCCAGCAGGATTATGTGAGCGCTCGTAATGCCCTGATGCAGGCTGTGCGTTGGGACCCCATGAACTGCAACTATCGCTTGGATTTGGCCGAGCTGTTCCGCGCACTCGAGGACAAGCAGGAATGGGCATCGCTCTCGTTCTCGGTGCTGGAGCGTGCAAGCGATGGCAAGTGCGCCGCCCGCGCTTACGCCAATCTAGGCCAGTACTTCTTGGAGCCCGAGACCGAGAACGTTTCGGCTGCCGTGGGCTGCGCGCGTCTGGCGCTGCGCCTGGCGCCCAACGATGCGCATACGACGCGCCTGCTCAACAAGATCCATACCACCTATCCGGATGCCGCCGATGAGAGCGACGAGCACGTGATGGGTGAACTGGCCCTGCAAGGCGTTCCGACCTCGCCTTCGGCCGAGATTGCCATCTGCCTGATTATGTGCGCGACCGATGCTGCAAGCGACGGCGACAAGCAGGAGGCGACGCGCCTGACGGTGCGTGCTCGCGACTTGGTGGGCGAGGAGGCCTGCGCGGCGATTATTAAACTGGTGCGCGAGAGCGATGCCGAGCTCAATGCCGAGCGCAAGGCAAAGCGCGAGACTGCGGGCTCAAACGCCGATGGAGCCAAGGGGGCCGGCGATGCCCAGTAAGCGCGAGCGCAAACTCATTTCCAAGAATCGCTCGGCACATCACGAGTACTTTATCGATGAGACGTTTGAGTGCGGTATTGAGCTGAGCGGCACCGAGGTCAAGTCGATTCGCGAGCGCGCCTGCCAGATCACCGATACCTTCGCGCTGATCCGCGGCGGGGAGTGCTGGCTCGTCGGCCTGCATATCCACCCTTATAGCCATGGTGGCGTGTGGAATCGCGATCCCGACCGTCGGCGTCGTCTGCTGCTGCACCGCAAGGAGATTGACTTTCTTGACGGCAAACTTCGCAACCGTGGTTATGCGCTGGTTCCGTTGGAGCTCTACTTTAATACCGACGGCCGCGTAAAGCTGCTGCTGGGTCTAGGTCGCGGCAAGAAGCTCTACGACAAGCGCGAGGACATGGCCAAGCGTGATGTCCAACGCGAGATCGACCGCGCCCTTAAGGAACGCAACCGCTAGGCACTCTGTATAAGTTGCGGTGGAATACGGACTGTTTTGCCTGTTTGAGGGACTATTCAGTCCCTATTTCACCGCAACTGTGGGTGTCTCATCTTTCTTACTGTTCTGACACATATGTCTCAAAGGCGGCGTCCGTTATGGGTGCCGCCTTTTTTTGTGGGTACATACATCCATGAGGTTCAATTCTGGGTTAGGGGAGTGATCGTTATGGACAAAACTGCGTTCTTTACGATGCCGAGCGGCCTGTATGTGGTGAGTGCCGCGGCCGACGGGCTGCGTGCCGGCTGCGTTATCAACACAGCGGTGCAGGTGACATCCGCCCCGGCGCGCATCTCGGTTGCCGTGAACAAGGAAAATGTCACGTCCGGCGTAATCGCATCGGCTAAGGCTTTTGCGCTGACCGTGATTGACCAGACCGCCGACATGCTCTATATCGGCAACTTTGGCTTCCGCACCAGCAGCGATTACGACAAGTTTGCCAAGTACGAGACCCACGAGACCGCGCTGGGCATGCCCTATGTGCCCGAGCACGCGGCGGCGCTGTTTAGCTGCCGTCTGATTGATGCCGTGGATGTGGGCACGCACCTGCTCTTTATCGGTGAGGTCGAAGATGCCGAGCGTCTGAGCGGCGAGGCCCCGCTGACCTATGACTACTACCACAAGGTGTTAAAGGGCAAGACGCCGCCCAAGGCTTCGTCGTATCAAGGCTAGAAATGTTCTAAAAATACTTGCATTATATTATTGAGAATATATACTAATAAGCAAGTACACCAGCAGTCACGTTCGAGAGGAAAACATCATGGCTGAGGAGAAGAAGACGTATAAGTTCGTGTGCACCGTTTGCGGTTACGAGGTTGAGGTCGACACGCCCGAGCTGCCCGAGGACTACGTGTGCCCGGTGTGCGGCGTCGGTCCCGATCAGTTTGAGCTCGTCGAGGAGTAACTCGCAGGCACACGGCGAAAGCCGAACATAGCTCTGTCCAAGGGTCCCGGTCGAATTCTCGGCCGGGACCCTTTTGATTTTTCAAGACTTTAGTCCGCTGGCCGCGCAGCGGCCAGCTTTAAACCACCCGCTACGCGGGTGGAGACAAACGGCTTTACAAAGCCACCCCTCCGACCGATATTGACGATTGTTCAGGCCGTCAAGAATTCGAGTCGAAGGGGTGGTCGCCATGGCCCAGAAGGCCTACAGCCTTTCCCACACGAAGTGGATGTGCAAGTACCACATCGTGTTCACGCCGAAGTATAGGCGCAAAGTGATCTACAACCAAATCAGGAGCGACATAGGGGAGATCCTCAGGAAGCTGTGCGAGTACAAGGGGATCGAGATAATCGAGGGGCACCTGATGCCCGACCACGTGCACGTGCTGCTGGCGATCCCGCCGAAGTACAGCGTCGCGAGCGTCATGGGCTACCTGAAGGGGAAGAGCTCGCTGATGATATTCGACAGGCACGCCAACCTCAAGTACAAGTTCGGCAACAGGAAGTTCTGGGCGGAGGGCTACTACGTGTCCACCGTCGGCCTGAACGAGGCGACGATCGCCAAGTACATCAGGGAGCAGGAGTCCCACGACATCGCGCTGGACAAGCTGAGCGTGAAGGAGTACGAGGACCCCTTCAAGAGGGGGTGATGCTGCCGGTTCGACCGGCGCGCCACGGGTCAAGATGCACTAGGCCTGGACGAAGTCCGGGCCCGCGCCTTTAGACGCGAGCCCGGGGCCCGTGGGTTATACCCTAAGAGCAAACCACCCTTTTTAAGGGTGGTTCTGATTTATCTGACGGTTTAAAACGGTCTCACGTGTTACAGATTAAGACGTTATATCTGGACAGTCACGCCATCCCAATTACATCCCCGTTAGCAGCACGATGTCGAGAATCGTCACGATGACGCCGATCCCTACGAGCAGCGCGTTGAGCGGGCGCGAGTTGGCGTATTTGCCCATAACGCGGGCTGAGCTGGTGAGCCGTATGAGCACAAAGACCGTAATCGGCAGCTGAAGCGACAGCAGTGCCTGACTCCAGATGAGACCTTCAAAAGGATTTGGGATGACCAGACACGCCGCCACTGCGCCGGCGAAACAGGCCGCTACCCCGATCGAGGAATGTCGGTCGTGGATGTCGTATTCCTCGTCGAACATGCCCGCGGTGATGGTTCCCGCCGCCATGCCCGCTGTCACGCTGCTCGATAGTCCCGCGAACAGCAGCGCTACCGCAAAGATGGTCGAGCTCGCCGGGCCCAAGATGGGGGAGAGCGTGGCCGCTGCGACGGCGAGGTCGTCTACGACAATGCTGTGCGCAAAGAAGGTCGTTGCGGCCAGGATGACCATGGCCGAGTTGATTGCCCAGCCCACGCCCATCGAAAAGAGCGTGTCGAAGAGCTCATAGCGCAGACGCTCTTCGATAACCTGCTCGCCTTGGCCTTCGAAGTGCATGGATTGGATGACCTCGGAGTGTAGAAAGAGGTTGTGGGGCATAACGACCGCACCCAGGACACTCACGATAATCGCGGCAGAGCCAGTGGGCATACTGGGCGTGATCCAGCTTGCGGCGGCTTGCGGCCAGTCGACCTTGACTAGTGCAAGCTCGGCCAAAAACGAGAGTCCTACCACGCCTACGAGGGCGATGATCCAGCGTTCGGCACGCTTGTAGGAACTCGTCATGAGCATCGCCATCGATACTGCCGCCACGATGACGCAGCCCGCACGTACGGGCAGCCCAAAGAGCATTTGAAGGGCAATCGCGCCACCCAAGACTTCGGCCATGGCGGTGGCGATGGTCGCGAGATAGGCACTGGCGAGCACCGTGCGTCCAACGAAGCGGGGGAGGTAACGTGTCGTGGCCTCGGCAAGACAGGCGCCCGTGGCGATGCCCAGGTGCGCCGCGTTGTGCTGCAAGACGATCAGCATAATCGTGGACAGCGTGACGATCCACAGCAGCGCGTAGCCAAACTGCGAGCCCGCGGCCATATTGGAGGCCCAGTTGCCCGGGTCGATAAAGCCGACGGTCACGAGCAGCCCGGGGCCGATATTCCGCGCAATGTCTAGGCCTCCGTGACCGCCGGTGCGGTGCGAGCCAAAGTGTTGTTTGAGATGGTTGAGCATGGTGCGCTCCTGCGTGCCGTTTGTTTGACGCCGCAAAGGATACCCGTTTTAGGCTCAAAAGTTAACTATGACTAACAAAATAGTTGTATTTGAATGGGGTGGGGAAAGGGGGTTGCCGAAATGTCTTGATCTGTAACAACTGGGGATGGAAATTGGGTCTAGGTGTTACAGATCAAGACAGGAAGAAATGGTCCTATGGAAAATCTCGATCTGTAACAGCTGACCGCCAAAACTGACCCTTCGTGTTACAGATTGAGACATTCGGAACCGTCTCTCGAAAACATCTCAATCTGTAACAGTTAGTCGTCGAAATTGGGTCTTACTGTTACAGATTGAGATGTTTGAAGCGGTGAGCTTACAGGCCGAACTTGGGGCCTATGTTGTCGCCCTCGAGGTCGGCGGTGTCCACTCGTAGGGCGTGCGTTACGCGATTGTTTCGAAACGGGTGGGAAACACAACGGGCCGGCGGTGCTCCTAGTATGCCTATTCAACTGACTGTCTAATATCTAGGGGAGGATCGCGATGCAGGCAGATTCCGCTCAGCAGCAGGGCCTTTATCGCCCCGAATTCGACCACGATGCATGCGGCATCGGCGCGCTTGCCGATATCAACGGCGAGCGCCATCACCAGATCCTGGACGACGCACTGTCCATTCTGGTCAACTTGGAGCACCGCGGCGGCACGGGACTCGAGAAGAACACCGGCGACGGCGCCGGCATCCTGTTCCAGGTTCCGCATCACTTTTTCCGTAAAGAGGCTCAAAAGTGTGGCCAGATTCTGCCGGCAGAGGGCGACTATGGCGTGGCCATGCTGTTCTTCCCGCAGGACGAGAAGGGCGTAGAGGATGCCCGCCGCGTGTTTGAGGAGGGCTGCGCCGAGGCCGGCGTGCCGCTGCTCTTTTGGCGCGAGGTGCCGGTTGACCCGCACGACCTGGGCGAGACGGCCCACGCCTGTATGCCCACTATCCTGCAGGCCTTCCTGGGCCGTCCGGACGACACGCCCGCCGGCGATGCCTTCGAGCGCCGCCTGTACGTGTGCCGCCGCACTATCGAGAAGAAGGCCGACGCTGAGTTTGCCCTGCGCGACAAAATCTTCTATGTATGCTCCATGAGCTCGCGCACCATCGTGTACAAGGGCATGCTGGTCGCCACGCAGATGCGCCGCTTCTTCATCGATCTCAACGACGCCGCCGTCAAGACGGCCGTGGCGCTCGTCCACTCGCGCTACTCCACCAACACCACGCCCAGCTGGGAACGCGCGCACCCCAACCGCTTTATCATCCACAACGGCGAGATCAACACCCTCAAGGGCAACGTCAACTGGATCCGCGCCCGCGAGCCCAACCTGTACAGCCCCGTGCTGCAGCATGATCTTGAGCGCGTGATGCCCATCATCAACCGCGAGGGCTCCGACTCCGCGATTCTGGACAATGTGCTTGAGTTCCTGGTCATGAACGGTCGCCCGCTCACGCGTGCCGCGTCCATGTTGCTGCCCGAGCCGTGGGACCACAACGACAGCCTGAGTGAGGAGTGCCGCGCCTACGACGCTTACCAGTCCATGCTCATGGAGCCGTGGGACGGTCCTGCCGCTATCGCCTTTACCGACGGCCGTACCCTGGGTGCCGCCCTCGACCGTAACGGCCTGCGCCCGGCTCGCTATTACGTGACGCGCGACGGCCGCTTTATGTTGGCGAGTGAGGTGGGCACCATCGAGGTGAGCCCCGAGAACATCCTGACGAGCGGCTGTCTGGGGCCGGGCCAGATGCTCGAGGTCGACTTTGCCCGCGGCCGCGTGATCTACAACGACGAGCTGCGCGCTCGTTACGCCAAGGAAAAGCCCTATCGCGACTGGATCGCCGAGGAGACGCTGACCGTCGACGCGCTCGACAAGCCCGTCGCGCCCACGCCCGCCGAGGATACCGAGGTGCCCGCCGCCGTGCGCATGGCCAAGCTCGGGTATCACTGGGATGATGTTGACGAAGTCGTGCGTCCCATGGCCCAGCAGGGCAAGGCGCCGCTCGCCTCGATGGGTATCGATGCGCCGCTGGCCTGCCTGTCCAAGAAGACGCGCTCGTTCTTTGACTACTTCTATCAGCTGTTCGCCCAGGTCACGAACCCGCCCATCGACGCCCTTCGCGAGCATATGGTCACCTCGACCACGCTCTACCTGGGCAACCACGGCAACCTGCTCGAGGACTCTCGTACGGCCTGCCAGCTGGTTCGCCTGGAGCGCCCACTGCTGAGCGAGGAGGAGTTCGACCGCATTTGCGCCATCGACCGCGTGGGCTTTAAGACCCGCCGTTTCCGTGCCGTCTACCGCCGCGATGCCGGCGAGGGCGCGCTGCAGGCTGCGCTCAAGCAGCTTGCCGAAGACGTCGAGGCTGCGGTTCGCGATGGCGTGAACATCGTGGTGCTGAGCGACCGTGCCGCTGCGGGCGAGGTGCCCGTGCCGTCGCTGCTCGCCGTGGGCTGTGTGCACAACCACCTGATCCGTGCCGGCGTGCGTACCTTTGCCGACATCGTGGTGGAGTGTGGCGACGCCGTGTCCCCGCACGACTTTGCGGCGCTGGTGGGCTACTCCGCGAGCGGCATCTATCCGTACAACGCGCATGCGTGCATTCGCGACTTGGCGGCGCACGGCGATCTGGACGTGACAGCCGAGCAGGGCATCGCCAACTACAACAAGGCTGCGACCGCCGGCATCGTCTCCATCATGTCCAAGATGGGCATCTCCACGGTGCAGAGCTACCACTCCGCGCAGATCTTCGAGGCCGTGGGCTTTACGCTGGAGTTTGTCAACGCGTACTTCGCCGGCACGGTGAGCCGTGTGGGCGGTATGGGTGTCGAGGACGTCGAGCGCGAGCAGAATGAGCGCTACGACGCCGCGCTCGCTATCCTTAAGAGCCCGGCTCCCGATCAGCTGCCCACGTTGGGTCTGACCAAGTGGCGCCCGCTCGGCGGCGAGGATCACCTCATCGATCCGCAGACTGTCTACTTGCTGCGGACCGCCTGCCGTGAGGACAGCTACGACACCTTTAAGGAGTACAGCGCCCGCCTGCACCGCACCGGCCGTGCCGTGCGCCTGCGCGACCTGCTGGACTTTGATGCCGGCGGCCGCACCCCGGTGGCACTCGACGAGGTCGAGCCCGCGCTCAACATCGTTCGCCGCTTTAACACCGGCGCCATGTCGTACGGTTCCATCAGCAAGGAAGCACACGAGTGCATGGCCATCGCCATGAACCGCCTGCACGGCCGTTCCAACTCGGGCGAGGGCTGCGAGGATCCGCGCCGCGAGACCCCGCTGGCTAACGGTGACTCCAAGAATTCCGCCATCAAGCAGGTGGCAAGCGCGCGCTTTGGCGTGACGAGCCGCTACCTGTGCAGCGCCTTTGAGATTCAGATCAAGATGGCCCAGGGCGCCAAGCCCGGCGAGGGCGGCCACCTGCCCGGCAAGAAGGTCTACCCCTGGATCGCCGAGGTCCGTCAGTCCACGCCCGGCATCGGCCTGATCTCGCCTCCGCCGCACCACGACATCTACTCCATCGAGGACCTGGCGGAGCTTATCTTCGATCTTAAGAACGCCAACCCCGGCGCACGCGTGTCGGTCAAGCTGGTCAGCGAGGCCGGCGTCGGCACCATCGCCACCGGTGTGGCCAAGGGTGCCGCCGACAAGATCTTGATCAGCGGCCACAACGGCGGCTCCGGTGCTGCGGCGCGCGATTCGATCTGGCACGCCGGTCTGCCGCTGGAGCTTGGCCTTGCCGAGGCCCAGCAGACGCTGCTGCAAAACGGCCTGCGCTCACGCGTGGTGCTCGAGGCCGATGGCAAGCTCATGGACGGCACCGACGTCGCCGTCGCCTGCCTGCTGGGTGCCGAGGAGTTTGGCTTTGCGACCATGCCGCTCATCTCCATGGGCTGCCTCATGCAGCGCGACTGCCAGCAGGATACCTGCCCGGCCGGCATCGCTACGCAAAACTGCCGCCTGCGTCGCGGCTTCCGCGGCAAGCCCGAGCACGTCGAGCGCTTTATGCTCTTTGTTGCCGAGCAGTTGCGCGAGGTCATGGCGAGCCTGGGCTTCCGCACCATCGATGAGATGGTCGGCCATCCCGAGTGCTTGCGCCAGATCGAGGTCCCGGACAACCGCAAGGCCAACCTGCTGGATCTGTCGCCCGTGCTGGCGAGCGCGACCTGTGAGTTTGGTGCCCACATCCCGGGTGCCGACGGCCGTCACTTCCTGCCCCAGATGGCTGCCGACAGCGAGCTTGACAAGACGCTCGACTCCACGTTGTTTGTGCCCTATACGGCCGATGCCCGTGCGCACCTGCGTCCGATTCGCTTTCGCGCCGACATCGCCAACGTCAACCGCTGCGTGGGCACCATCTTGGGCAACGCGGTGACCAAGGCGCATCCCGAGGGTCTGCCCGCCGGCTCCATCACCATCGATTGCGATGGTTCGGCCGGTCAGAGCTTTGGCGCTTTCCTGCCGCGCGGCATTACGCTCAACGTGTGCGGCGACGCCAACGACTACTTTGGCAAGGGCCTTTCGGGCGGCGAGGTATCGGTGCGCCCCAACCCGCATGCGACCTACAAGTTCGACGAGAACATCATCGTGGGCAACGTTGCGTTCTTTGGCGCCACGAGCGGTCGCGGCTTTATTAACGGCCTTGCCGGCCAGCGTTTCGCCGTGCGCAACTCCGGTGCCACGGTGGTGGTCGAAGGCTGCGGCAACCATGGCTGCGAGTACATGACGGGAGGTCTGGCGCTCATCTTGGGCGAAGTCGGGCAGAATTTTGCCGCCGGCATGACAGGCGGCGTGGCCTATGTCTTTGATCAGTACGGCACGCTCAGTGCTCGCGTGAACCACGAGAGCGTGGAGCTCAAGGCCCCGACGGCCGGCGAGCTGGCGCAGATTCGCGAGCTCATCCAGGAGCACGTGGACGCGACGCAGAGCCCGCGCGGCATTAAGCTGCTCTACAGCTTCGACTCGATGAGCAAGCACTTTGTGAAGGTCATTCCGACCGAGTACGAGCGCGTGTTGGCGATTGTCGCCGCCGCCGAGGCCATCGGTAAGACGCATGCGCAGGCCGAGGAGCTGGCGTTTGACATTGTGACCGGTCGCGCCGACGCCGCCGATGTCGCTCGCTTTGATGTGGCGGGTGGTGTCGCTGGCGCTGCGCCCACCACCGCCAGCTCTGTTGCTTCGACCAAAAAGGAGGCGTAAGTGCCATGGGTAAGCCCGGTGCTTTTCTTGATATCGATCGCGTGACCCACGAGCTGCGCCCCGTGGAGGAGCGCAGCCGCGATTTCGATCCGCTGTACGTGGAGCTCGACGACGATGCGCGCCGTGCCCAGGCGAGCCGCTGCATGATGTGTGGTGTGGCGTTTTGCCAGATGGGCGCGAGCTTTGGCAAGGCGCGTCCGAGTGGCTGCCCGCTGCACAATCTGATTCCCGAGTGGAACGAGCTAGTGTATCGCGGCCGCTGGGACGAGGCTGCCGAGCGTCTGTCACTCACCTCGCCTATGCCCGAGTTCACGAGCCGCGTGTGCCCGGCGCTGTGCGAGGCCGCGTGTAACCTGGGCTCGGTCGACGGCCAGCCCACGACGATTCACGACAACGAGCGCGCGATCAGCGACCATGAGTGGGCAAATGGCGGTCCGCGCCGCTTTGAGCCGGCAGGGGAGGGCGCGCCCACGGTTGCCGTGGTGGGCTCCGGTCCCGCTGGTCTGGTGGCAGCATGGGAGCTTGCGCGTCGTGGGGCCCGCGTGACTGTGTTTGAGCGCGACGACCGCCCGGGCGGTCTGCTCATGTACGGCATTCCCAACATGAAGCTCGAGAAGTCCGTGGTCGAGCGTCGCGTGGCGCTCATGCGCGAGCTGGGCATTGTGTTCGAGCTGGGTGCTGACGTTACGAACCCTGCGGTGGCGGCCAAGCTCAATGGCTTTGACGCCGTCGTGGTGGCTGCCGGTGCTCGCGCCCCGCGTGGGCTGGCTGCTGAGAATATTGACGCACCCGGCGTGGTGTATGCCGTGGACTACCTGACGGCCTCGACCGTCTCGGTGCTCGATGGCGGCGAGCCTGTCGTCGATGCACACGGCCTGGACGTCGTGGTCATTGGCGGCGGCGATACCGGTAACGACTGCGTGGGCACCGCGGTACGTCAGGGTGCGCGCAGCGTGCGCCAGTTTGAGTTCTTGCCGGCGGCGCCTGATGCGCGCGCGGCGAGCAACCCCTGGCCGCAGTGGCCAAACGTTAAGAAGACCGACTACGGCCAGCAGGAGGCCATCGCTGTCATGGGCGGCGAGATGCGCGCTTGGGGCGTGGATACGCTCGAGGTGCTGCTGGACAAGAAGGGCGCGGCCGCGGGCCTGCGCGTGGTCGATCTGGATTGGTCGGCTGGCAAGCCCGAGCGCATCGCGGGCTCCGAGCACGAGGTGCCGGCCCAGCTGGTGCTCATCGCCTGCGGCTTTACGGGCCCAGAGCACGGTGTGTTCGACGCCGTTGGCGTGCCCGTTGCCACTGCTGGTCGTCCGCTGCCTGTGATGGCCGCCGAGGGCTCGCATCTTGCGGCGCGTGTTGGCGGCGTCGCTGTGGATGCCGCGCCGGTGTATGTTGCCGGTGACGCTCGTAACGGCAGCTCGCTCGTGGTGAACGCTATGGCCGACGCCCTGGCCTGCGCTGCCGAAGTCGCCGACGCGCTGGAGCTGTAAGGCGGCTGTCCACAGCTGAATCGTCAAGGGCTGTCCCCGAATGCCGGCCCAAAAGGAACGTCCCCAAGTGCCGGCAGCTGGGGACGTTCCTTATGTGCCGGCATTCGGGGACACTCCTTGCGAGTTCGCAGGCGACTTTGTCATTTGCCGACGTGCAAGTGTTCATTCGTCGACGTTTGCGACTGTGCTACTCTGCTCTTTCTGTGGTGGTAGCGGGCGTTTGCCTCAAATGAGTGAACTGACTGTCTATATCTACCTGCGGTTTCTTTGCGGTGCGCTCATTCGGTCAAGTGTCCCGTCAAGTGTTTGGTCAGCATCTGGTTTGCAGCCGGAGGCCTATTTTGCCCGCGCTGGTCGTGGCTGCCCACCCTCCTCGTAAGCTCAAATTGAGGTTCATCAGTTTGAGGAGGATGCCGTGACTGACCACGTTTTAGACCGAGCGCATCTGGCCGAAGCCGTTGGCAACGATATTGCCGACATGGCCCATTTTTGGATGCTGCGGAAGTTTCAGTTTTTGGAGCCGGCGCGCGAGCAGTTCGAGATCATTGTCGACCCGTGGCTCGGCTATTGCACCGAGCCTTCCCAAAACGAAATCATGGCCTACAACATGGCATTTACCGATTGGCTGCTCTTCGAGCGCCCCTATCGCCATGGCAAGACGCTGCTCGAGCTGTATGTTGATGAGCCGCCGGCATCGCTTTCGCCTGCCTCGCTCAAGCGGCTCGAGCAGGTATGCGACACGCAGTATTTCTCGCGCTTTGGCATTTTGGACAAGGATCCTGCGACTGGTATGGTCGCGCTGAAGGACACACGCACCGACCGTCGCTTTGACGTCTACGATCCGCATATCGTGCAAAAGGAGCATTGGAGCGACGGAGCGATTGCGGTGCGCCTCGCCTGCGTCGACGATGTCTGGCTGACGGCGGGACAACTCTATCTGTATGACATCGCACGCCTGAGTGACACGGCGGTCGATGGGCCTGGTGCGGTGCATCCGGAGGACCTGCAGGATGGCTTTGACACCTCGTGCATCAGTTTCTTCTTGCGTCTGGTCCGCGACATCATGGGCGCCCAGGGGCGGTACGTAAAGTCGCTCAACATCTACGAGCAGGAGTGGGAGTAAGGGATGGGCTGTCGCAGCGCCGCCGCGTGTCTATTTGTCTCGATCTGTAACGTTTAGGGACAAAAAACCGGTCTACCTGTTACAGATCGAGACGAATGCTTGGGCGCTGCTGATTTGTCTAAATCTGTAACGTTTAGGGCCCTGGAGAACGTCTAACTGTTACAGATCGAGACGTTTGGCACCTGGTTGGGGGAATGTCTCAATCTGTAACATCTACAGGCCAAAACTCGACCTACCTGTTACAAATTGAGACAAAGGTTGGACGCGGTGTCGAAAGATCTCGATCTGTAACATCTAGCGGCCAAAAATCGGTCTTCCTGTTACAGATCAAGACATTTGTCAGCGGAGGCAACGGTGACGATGGTCCATTTGTCTGACGTGGTGGTGATGAAAGTGTCTAATACCGTTCTCAAACACAAACATGCGACTCGCAACACGTTGGCGCGGAACAGGATGCTCGCGCGGCTCACGGAGGCGACCGAGCAAGGTACGCTGCTCGCAACGCATGACAATACCGAGCTCATGTGGTTGCGACGCCATGTTGGAACCGACGATATTGCGGAGCCCGAGCCGTACCTGTTCTGTTTTAAGCATGATTGGGATGCATTGACGCTGACGGAGCGAGCACTGAGGACTATCAAAGGGCTTGCGGAATTTCATCCCGATTGGGCGTTTTGGGGCTATGACGCGGCGCTTTTGTGGGGTTTGGAGGTGCCGAATGATCTGCTTGGGCCACGATATCTTGTTAAGACGGGTTGCTCGGTGCCGCTGAGTGCAGGGTGTCGGCTGTTGCGTCCGCAGGCGGCGGGTGTACTTGAACAAGTCGACGGCGTGCAGGTGACGTCGTTTTGGCGCACGGTGGAGGATTGCTTGCTGCGTGCGCCGTTCTCCTACGGATTGGCGATTGCCGATTCTGCACTGCGGGCGAAAGGCGTATCGCGCGATGACTTTTGTGAGCGGCTTCGTATAGATTGTGAAGGCAAGCACGGGCATCGCAGAGCACAGGTGATTGCGTCGTATGCGGACGGGCTGTCCGAAAACGGCGGCGAGTCTCGGTTCCGAGCGTTCTTTATTGCGTACGACTTTCCGGTTCCGGAGCTGCAGGTGGAGTTTCGCGACCCGCTCGATCCGAGCCAGGTATTTCGCGTCGACTATTTTTGGCAGCTCGAGGACGGGACGTGTGTCATCGGCGAGCTCGACGGAAAGGTGAAGTACACCTTGCAGAACGGCGAGGGCCGGGAGTCGGTCGACCCATTCGTGGCAGAACGTCAACGGGAGTCCCATCTGACAATGCTCGGGCACAAGGTGCTTCGGTTTACGTTTGATGAGCTCAAGAATCCGGGGAAGCTGGTTGAGAAGATGAGGCTGGCGGGTATTCCGCGACGGCCCGATTTGGCTGAGGAGTGGAGACGTCAGTGGTATGGGCGCTGAGAGGTTTTGTCTCAATCTGTAACGTTTAGAGGTTATTTGAGCTCGTAATTGTTACAGATCGAGACAAGCCGGTGAAACGTTGACCGAATGTCTCGATCTGTAACATCAAGGG
Organism: Collinsella aerofaciens; assembly: GCF_963360655.1. Taxonomy (NCBI): domain Bacteria; kingdom Bacillati; phylum Actinomycetota; class Coriobacteriia; order Coriobacteriales; family Coriobacteriaceae; genus Collinsella; species Collinsella aerofaciens. The sequence continues at coordinate 412,039 of NZ_OY725717.1, read as the reverse complement.
GCCCAATAACCCTGTACCTGTTACAGATCGAGACATTTCCCTGTTGTCGGTGGGGTGGGACTGCAGCATATTCCGTCTCCCACATCCCCTCTTCCCTCCGTTAACCGATGCGTCTGCAGCAATCCAGCGGGACTAGGTGATAATGGACAAATGTCCAAGTTAATCGTGAGGGAGGAGCTCGATATGGCGTCTGCCGATCGTTCCACGTTGTTTATCAATGCGACCATTCTGGATGGCTCGGAGCATATGGAGCCGCAACCCGATATGGCCGTGACTGTTGAGCGCGGCGTCATCACCTGGATGGGGCCGAGTGCTGTGGCGCAGGCGCCCGCGGGTGCCGAGGTTATCGACCTGGGCGGTGCGTATCTCATGCCCGGTCTCATCAATATGCACGTGCACCTGTGCGGCTCGGGCAAGCCTGTCTCGGCCGGCGATGCGGGCGCGCTGATGAAGAAGCTCGATAATCCCGTGGGGCGCGCCATCGTGCGCCATATTCTTAAGGGCAGCGCCCAACAACAACTGGCAAGTGGCGTGACCACGGTGCGCGGCGCGGGCGACCCGCTGTTTGCCGATCTGGCCGTGCGCGATGCTATCGATGCCGGCAAGTATCAAGGTCCTCGCCTGGTGGCGCCGGGAACGGGCGTCACGGTGCCGGGCGGCCATGGTGCGGGCTTGTTCGCCCAGGTGGCCAACAGTCCCGCCGAGGCAGCCGAACAGGTGCGCGACCTGTATGCGCGCGGTGCCGACGTCATTAAGCTGTTCGTGACGGGCGGCGTGTTCGATGCGACCGAGGTGGGCGAGCCGGGCGTGCTGCGTATGCCGGTGGAGGTTGCCGCGGCGGCATGCAAGGCGGCGCACGATATGGGCCTTCCGGTTATGGCCCATGTCGAGAGTACCGAGGGCGTGAAGGCCGCGCTTGAGGCCGGCGTTGACACGATTGAGCACGGCGCTCCGTTGACACCCGAAATCTTGGAGCTGTATCGTGGCGCCGCGGGCACACAGCTCGAGGGGCGTGCGCCGAGTGTGACCTGCACTATCAGCCCGGCGCTGCCGTTTGTATTGCTCGACCCGGAAAAGACCCATTCGACCGATACGCAAAAGAAGAACGGCGACATCGTGTGCTCGGGCATCATCGAGAGCGCCCGTGCCGCACTGGAAGCTGGCGTTAAGGTGGGCCTTGGCACGGACTCGAGCTGCCCGTTCGTGACGCAGTACGACATGTGGCGTGAGGTGGCCTATTTTGCCAAGTATGTCGGCGTGAGCAACGCTTTCGCACTGCATACGGCTACGCAAGTCAACGCCGAGCTGCTGGGGCTGGACGGCGAGACTGGCACGATCGAGTGCGGCAAGGCCGCCGATATCTTGGTGACGCGCGAGAACCCGCTCGATGACCTGTGCGCTCTGCGTGAGCCGATGCACGTGATGTGTCGCGGCGATCTGGTGTGCAAACTCAAGGTGAAGCGCATCCCCGAGGTGGATGCCGAGCTCGACGCGATTATGGCCATGCCAGCCGAAGCTCTGGCTGAGGAGCTGGCCCGCGACGGCGTAGCATAGGTGTGACAAAGGGACAGCTCCGTTGTCGCATACAAAAAGCCGAGGTCTCAGCGCGAGGCCTCGGCTTTTATTTGTCCTATGGTATGGCGGCTAGGAGCGCGTCTCCATCTTGGCGTGGCACTTGGGGCAGGTGACGCGGATCTTGCCCTTGCCCTTGGGGACGGAGAGCATCTGGCCGCAGTTGGGGCACTTGAGATAGGCCGTGGTCTTGCGGCCCTTCCACATCTTCTTGGCCGTGCGCTTGGCACGCTCAAAGTCTTCCTTACTGGTGCCGGCCGCGCGTGAGGTGCTGGCCGCTGCGGTTCCGCCGCCCAAGCTGGCGACGAATTTGCCCAGGCAGGGGACGTTTGCAGTCGCGGCGACAAAGGCCTCGTTCTCGTTGTGACGTGCGTCGATATTTTTGGACAGGCCGCGCAGCACGCCAATCACGATTACGGCGATGGCAATCCAGCTGAGCCACTGGATGCGGGCTATCGATCCGATCATCGCGATGACGATGCCGGCAAAACCCATCACGATGGTGAGTTCATCGGCACCATTGCGACCCTTCATAAAGTCATTCATGCAAATTGCCTTTCGTTCGATATGCTGCACGCCTTTATACCCGATTTAGAGCAAGGGGGACAGGTTAATCTGCACCAATGTGGTGCAAACATACCTGTCCCCGGAATACCAAGACGGTGCAAACGTACCTGTCCCCAATGCCCCAATTACTTGGAGAGTTTGTCGACGACGCGTTCGATTTCGGCGAGTTTGGCGGCTTTGAGGTCTTCGTCGCCCGATTCGATTGCCGAAGTCACGCAGCCCTCGATATGCGCCTTGAGCACGTCGGCGTTAATGCGCGCGAGGAGCGCCTGTGTGGCCATGAGCTGCGTGGAGATATCGACGCAGTAGCGGTCCTCCTCGACCATCCGCAGGATGCCGTCGATCTGACCGCGTGCCGTCTTGAGCATGCGGGTCACCGATTTATGGTCTGCCATCATGTCGGGTCCTCGTTTCTGGTCGATCTTCCGGATGCCCCCGTCAGTTGCGGTGAAATAGTTCTTGTTTGCAGGCTTGAAGCGCTAAAACAGGAACTATTTCACCGCAACTTCTGAAGGGTTGGTTGAGTGGCGGTTGCTGAGCGGCTATGTCAGCCGGCAGTGGTGCCTGTTGGTGCGGCAGCTGCTACGCGGCGGTCACAGACAGGGCGTGGAATTTCTCGCCCGCGGCCTCGACAGCGGCGGCGAGTTGCTCGGCGGTTACGGTGTCGGCGCACTCCACCTGGACGGTCTGAGTCTCGTGGTCGGCGTCGGCGTCGGTTACGCCCGCAACGTTGAGCAGCGCGGTCTCGACGGTGGCGTCGCAGTGGCCGCACATAAGGCCGGAAGTCTTAATTGTGAAACGCATGGGTATTCCTCTCTGTTGTGTCGGCTTTCCCAGGCACCCGACCTTGACCTTCAAACCGTCGCTCGCGTACCAAAGTACGCGTCGCTCCTCTTTCAGGTCAATCTCGGGCACTTGGAAAACCCGTTCTAAATGGACTTAATGGTGAGCCTATTTTGCCACTTTAGGCTTAAAGGATTTCAAACGCAGGGCATTGGACACGACGCACACGCTCGACAGGCTCATGGCCGCGGCGCCAAACATCGGCGAGAGTTGCCATCCGGTGAGCGGGAAGAACACGCCCGCCGCCAGCGGAATGCCGATGCCGTTGTAGAACAGTGCCCAGAACAGGTCCTGCTTGATGTTGCGGATCGTGGCGCGCGAAAGCTCGATGGCGCGGGCGACGTCCATGAGGTCGCTGCGCATGAGCACCACATCTGCCCCTTCTTTGGCGATGTCGGCGCCGGTGCCGATGGCAAGGCCCACGTCGGCGCGCGCCAGGGCGGGGGAGTCATTGATGCCGTCGCCCACCATGGCGACCTTGCCGCCCGCATCCTGCAGTTCGCGCACGTGGCGTTCCTTGTCGGCGGGGAGGACGTCGGCGATGACCTGTTCGCTGCTCAGCCCCACGCGGCGGGCGATGGCCTCGGCCGTCACGCGGTTGTCGCCGGTGAGCATGCGCACGTCGACGCCAAGCGAGCGCAGTGCGGCGATGGCCCCGGCGCTCGTCTCCTTGACCTCGTCAGCCACGGCAATGGTGCCAGCAAGCTCGCCGTTCTTGGCAAAGAACAGCGGCGTCTTGCCTTCGACGGCAAATTGCTCGGCAAGACCCGCGGGCACGGTAACGCCCAACTCGTCCATCAGGCGCATATTGCCGGCGGCAATGGCGTTTTGCCCCTCGCGTGCCGTAACGCCTCGCCCGGGCACGGCAGTAAAGTCCTCGACCATGCGCGCGACGATCCCGCGTGTCTCACACTCGGCCATAATCGCCTCGGCCAGCGGGTGCTCGCTCGAGCGCTCCAACGCGGCGGCCAACTTGAGCAGCGCCTTTTCGCTCATGGCGGGCGAGCCGTCAGCGCGCGTGGCTACCACGATATCGGTCACGGCAGGCTTGCCGCGGGTGACCGTGCCCGTCTTATCGAGCACCACGGTGCCCACGCTGCGCAGGTTCTCCAGCGCCTCGGCGCTCTTAAACAGAATGCCCATCTCGGCGCCCTTGCCGGTGCCGACCATAATGGCGACGGGCGTGGCCAGGCCCAGCGCGCACGGGCAGCTGATCGCCAGCACAGCGACGGCGGAGGTGAGCGCCTCATTCACGTCGCTGGTCAGTGCCATCCACACCACAAAGGTCACGGCCGAGATCACGAATACCACAGGCACGAACACGCCGGCGACCTTGTCGGCCAGTCGAGCAATGGGTGCCTTGGTGGCGTTGGCGTCCTCGACGAGCTGGATAATCTTGGCGAGCGACGTGTCAGCGCCCACACGCGTAGCGCGGAAGGTAAACGATCCGGTGCGGTTGACGGTGGCGGCGTTGACGGTGGCGCCGGCGGTCTTCTCCACGGGGATGGACTCGCCGGTCAGTGCGCTTTCGTCCACGGCCGAAGCGCCCTCGAGTACCACGCCGTCGACAGGGATGGACTCGCCGGGGCGCACACGCAGCACCTGGCCGGGCAGAATGGCATCGACATCGACGGTGGTCTCGGTACCGTCGACGGCCACGACGGTCGCGGTCTTGGGCGCCAGGTCAATGAGCGCCTCGATGGCGCCGCCAGTCTTGGATTTGCTGCGTGTCTCGAGATATTTGCCTACGGTGACGAGCGACAAGATCGTGCCGGCGCTCTCAAAATACAGGTTGTCCATGCTCGTCATCATGGCCTCGTGGACCTGACCCGCGGCTAGCTGGTCGGCCATGATGAACATGGCGTAGAGCGACCAGGCGATGGACGCGGTGGCGCCCACGGCAATAAGGGCGTCCATGGTAGGCGCGCCGTGCGTAAGCGATTTAAACCCGTTGATAAAGTATGCGTCGTTGACGTAGACGATGGGAATGAGCAGGACGAGCTCGGTGAGCGCGAGCGTCATGCTGTGGGTGTGGTCGGTGAAGACGCCGGGCAGTGGCCAACCGAGCATGTGCCCCATGCCTATGTAGAACAGTGGGATGAGGAAGATGATCGAGATGATGAGGCGGGTGCGCATGGCAGAGGCGGCGGCCTCCAACTTTTTGGTCGGCGACTCCATATGGGCGGCGCCGGACCTGGCTTGCGCGTTGCCGTTTGAGTTGGCGGCATCGGTGCCCGTGCTAACGGGCGAGGCCGAATAACCCGCGCGATCGACGGCGGTACAGATGTCGTCGGGGGAGACCTGCGCGGGGTCGTAGTCGACCAGCATGGAGCCGGCGAGCAGGTTGACCGCGACGCTTTGGACGCCGTCGAGCTTGCTCACGGCACGGTCCACGTGCGCCTGGCAGGCGGCGCACGTCATGCCGCCCACATCGAACTTATCTTGAGCCATGGCTTCTCCTTTCTGTGGCGTAGTGTCGGAAATGTTAACCATCCGATACTATACACCCATACCCCCTGGTGGTGTCCAGTGGAGATTGAAATGTATGACATTCTGGTATTGGTCGAGGTGATAGCCAGGTCGGCGGACCGTAGCCGGTCTAATGTCTCAATCTGTAACAACTAGACCCGTTTTTGTCGAGTAACTGTTACAGATCGAGACATTACATCGAGCCACAACTTAACGTCTCAACCTGTAACGCCTAAGGACCGTTTTTCCTGCTAGATGTTACAGATCGAGACAAACCGTCCGCGGTCAACTCAAATGTCTTGATTTGTAACATCTAGAGAGGTTTTTGACCCCTTACTGTTACAGATCGAGACAATTGCCGGGGAGGGGTCCCGTCACGGCAAGACGCCCGCCGCCTAGATACAGAACCCGGGGATCACACAGGTTAGCTTGCTTGGCTTTTCCGCAGGCGTTGCGTACGTAAAGACGTCGCCGTCGTGCCCCACGCGGTTCATATAGAGCGTGCCTTCGCTCTCCGATGTGTCGGGGCTCACCGTGCGCTCCCACCAACAGGTGTCCTTGCCCTTCCACTGGCGGACCATCGTCTCGTTCGTGGAATACGGGCTCACCTTGAGCTCGCGGAAGAGCTGATACTCCCTGCCCTCGCCGTTGTAGATGTCTGCCAGGTAGTGATAGCCCTCGGTAAACGAATCGGGCGGTTGCGTACCGCACAGCTCGACCATGGCGGGCAGCCAAAGGGTTGCGGGCAACTCGCTCAGGCACGATGCGCTGTTGGCGGCGCCCACATTGTTCGAGACCTTCTTGACCCCTTTAATGAGTGCGCGCAACTCGTTGGGCAGCAGCTTAAGGCCGTCGCCGTTGAGCCATTCCCGCAGCTCGCAATCTGCCCAGCCGGCGCTCGGCGGTTCAGCCGCAGCGTTGCGCTCGGCAATACCCGCGTCGAACATAAACGTTAGTCCGGCCTTGCCCGTCCCGTCCAGAAGCTCATCGTGGCGGATGCCCACAAGCTGCGCGCCAACCTGCAGCCCGTTGGTGAGCGTGACACGCTTGGTACACGGATAGGGGATATGCCCATCGGCATCGAGCAGATGATAGCGCCTGGCAATCTCGCGTGCCTCGCTACGGGTCTCGGTGGCCTTAATCTTGAGCGAAATCTCCTGCAGCTGATCCCAAGTGTAGTCGTCAAGTGAACTGCGGATGCCGTCCAGGTAGTCGGGGATGCCAAAGCCATGGGTTGCCGCCCCGATAACGCCTAGCCCCGCAACGGCTGCGACAACGCCACCGATAATAAAGCGGCGGCGGGTCATGGCATCGTGCCGGGCCTGCTCCAGGATCTCTCTCGCGCGCTCGCCGGCGACGTCGACCTTAAGGTGCGTACCGGAGTCGATGTCAATTGCGGTGTCACTGCCCGCGCCCTCGCGGCCCTCGGATTCGGCATCGGTGAGGTATGCCGAGAGCACCTCGAGCATCTGCTGTTCGGTGGGACGATCACGCTGCTCGACTGAGATGCCTTTCATGATGATTTGGACGAGCGCCTCGTCGTCACTGCATCGCGGCTCGAGCGGCGCCGGCTTGGTCTTGGTCTTTATGAGGTAGAACGAACCGGTTGCCGCGGCACCCGTCGACTCCACATCGAACGGTTTGCGACCGCTGTAGAGCTGGTACAGAATGCTCGAAAGCGCGTAGACATCGATTGCGGGCGAGCGGCGAAGGGCCGCGATGCCTTCGATATCCTGCGTGAGCATCTCGGGCGCGGCGTATGCGGGCGTGGCAAAGCGCCAGATGTCGGCGCGCCGGGTGATCGTGTCATCGCCGAGGGCCATGGTCGCGGAGCCCATGTCGATGAGGCAGGGGTCAAAGGAGCAATCGACGATCTGCTGCTCGAGCGTTCGACTGGTGGTACGGAACATGATATTGGCGGGCGACAGGTCGCGATGGACGACCGGATTTACGAGTCCCTGGGTCATCAGGAGTGCGCGAAGCACGGCGTTTCCAACGGCGGCCACCATCTGGGTGGTTAGCCCGCCCGAGGCATCGTGCGGAAGCAAGGGCAGCGCCTGCTTGAGCGAGGTGCCCTCGACCCACTCCATGAGGATGAGCGGGTCGTCCTCGCACGATCCATAGCCATAGACGCGCGGAAATCCGCGCAGGTGCGAGACAGTGCACAGATGACGGTACTCCTCGAACAGCGCGGCGGTATTGGCCAGGTGCGCAGCCGCTTGCTCGGCGGAGCGGTCGGGGGCTTGGCCGGAAAGGATGGCATTGTCCTTGAGTAGCTTGACGGCAAAGACCTCGCCGCTCGTGTTGGTCGCGCGCAGCACGTGCCCGATGTTGCCGTTGTTGCGGTGGGCCGTCTGGAGAATAAGCGTCATAAACCGACGCTTGGCGTCGTCCTCGGCGCTGGGGTCGACCGCCACGGCGGTATCGAACGTATCGAGACGGACGAGTTTGTCGCCATAGGCGCTATCGGTAGTATCCATGGCGTTCCTTTGTCTGGCATGGGTTGCCGCACGTTTACGCGAGCAGTGCGGATATCGGTAAAGTACCATGATAGCCGCACTGCCCACGTATACCGCTGAGCATTGTCGTTTACGACACAGAAGGTAGAAGACGAAAGACGGACGGCGACCGTCTTCCGATCGCTGTCCGTGCTAGTCCACAATGACAAGGAATGTCGTGTAGAGACCCAGATGGAGCCTGTCGCTGTTGGCGATTTCCACGGGGGGATAGACTTTGCCGGGTTCGCGTTGGTCGCGCGGCGGCTCAATCACAATATCGCCGTCGCCCGCGCCCGATTCGAGCACTGTGCCGTTGGTCGATCCAAGGCCCTGGGCGTACCAGTGCTCACCCTCGAGCCAAATGCGAAGATGCTCGCGCGAGGCGTCGGCGCCTACATCGGTGATGCTGGGCGAGGTTTTGGGCAAAGAACCAATCACGGTGCCGCGCGGATCGCGTGTGAGGGGATGGATTTGCATGTCGGCGCAGTTGTCGGCATGGGTTCTGAGCAGACCGAGGTTGGGAGCGACGGTGTGCGGCTGCTCCAGGCTGCTCATAAAGCCGCGTCCGACGGTAGTTTCGGTGGTGCCAAAGTGCCCGCCCGTCTTGCTGGCGCAAAAGCGCTCGACGGTGGTCACGCCCTGAACGGGATCGGCGAGCGCCCCCGTTGCCACAAAGAGCATAAGGTAAAGCGTGCTTTTCTCGCGCACGGCATTGCCGTCAAAGTTGTCGATGCGATTGAGGGCATTTGCATATAGGCGGCTGTCCAGCTTGTAGCTGGCGAGAGCCGACATCATTTCGTTGGCGGCCGGACCGCGATAGTGCTCGGCGATTGCCCGATAGGCGGACTCGCCGCCGCCGAGCTTGCTGCAGATTGCCGAGGAAAGGTTGAGCGTGGTGACGGTAAAGTCGCTGTAGATGGAGGGCGCGCACTGGTCAGGCTTGCGATGGACGATGTAACGGGTGAGATACGAGCGGTTGGAAGAGCATTTCTCGAGCAGGGTACTGCCGAGATAAGAGTTTCCATTGATGAGCATTCGGGCGATCTCGAGATGTTTAAGACCGCCGAACGAGCGAATATCGTTATAGAGGACCGAGCAAGGCGTCTCTGCTGCCACGGATACCTCCTTTGATTGCTTCCTAGCCAATATGGCGATAGGAATTAATGGCCCCCGGTGGGCGACGTATTAAATGGCTGCGCAATATATAGCGTAACCAAAGCAACATTATAGGCCACATGTTCGAAATTGCAGGAAGACCGAGAGATTTTGGTTGGACTGAACGGAAATCCCCCTCTGTCTTGTTCTATAACATTTGGACCCGGTTTTGCCCTGCATCTGTTACAGATTGACACAATCGGCCAGGCCCACCTCGTCCGCCTCGTCATCTGTGGTTTACGTGGGGGCATACGGAGTACGGGTATACTAACCGGCGGCGAATCTGCTCCATCGCTTAGAGCTGCTGCGTCTGGACGGCGCGTGATAGGGCTGCCAAAGCGATCGCCAGCGTGCTGAGCAACGTCCTCTCTGTGCGCACCTGTTTTTGTATGTATTAGCGCACTACCAAGCACGCCCGCGCGGCCGCATGCCGCGCTCATGACGCGTGCAGATAAGGAACAACAACATATGCGTAATTCTGTATCCGACGTCACCGACGCCGAGATTCTGGACGAGGCCCGCGAGGCCATGACCCAGGCCGCCTTCGATGCCGCCGATGAGGCCAATGCTGCCCAGGCCGTCGAGTCCGCTACCGAGAGCCTGCCCGCCTTTAACGAGCTGGGGCTTTCGGACGAGATACTCCGTGCTATCGAGAACCTGGGCTACACGGCGCCGACGCCCGTGCAGGCCGGCTCGATCCCCGTGGTGCTCGAGGGTCGCGACCTGCTTGCCGCCGCTCAAACCGGCACCGGCAAGACGGCCGCCTTCTTGCTGCCGACCATGAACAATCTGGAGCACATTGCTCCGCCCAAACCCGTGCGCGAGCGCGGCGGCCGCAACCGCCGTCGCGGTGCCAAGAAGCCCGAGGGCAACGGCCGCGGCCCCGTGATGCTCGTCATCACCCCCACGCGCGAGCTCGCCCAGCAGATCGACGAGGTCGCGAGCAAGATCGCCGACGTCACCGGCCATGTCGCCGTGACCGTCGTGGGTGGCGTGAGCTACAAGCCGCAGACCGCGGCACTCAAGTACGGCTGCGATATCCTGGTCGCCACGCCGGGCCGTCTGGTCGACCTGATCGAGCAGGGCGCCTGCCACCTGAACGAGGTCAAGGTGCTGGTACTCGACGAGGCCGACCGCATGCTCGACATGGGCTTTTTGCCCGCCGTCCGCCGCATTGTGCGCGAGACGCCGGCCGAGCGCCAGACGCTGCTGTTCTCGGCGACGCTCGACGAGGAGGCCGTGGGCGAGATCACCGACCTGGTGAGCGATCCGGCTCGCGTGGAGATCGCGCCCGCCACGTCGACCGCCGACACCGTCGACCAGTTTGTGTTCCCGGTGTCCATCGAGGCCAAAAACAACCTGCTGCCCGAGTTCCTCAAGAAGGAGGGCCCGGAGCGCACCATCGTCTTTATGCGCACCAAGCATCGCGCCGACAGCTGCTGCCGTCGTCTGGAGCGTAAGGGCATCAAGGCCGCCGCGATTCATGGCAACCGCAGCCAGGCCCAGCGCGAGCGCGCGCTTTCTGCCTTCCGCGACGGCACCGTCGACGTGCTGGTGGCAACCGATGTTCTCGCCCGCGGCATCGACATTAGCGACGTGCGCTACGTCGTAAACTTTGACGTGCCGGCCGAGCCGACCGACTATATCCACCGCATTGGCCGTACGGGCCGCGCCGGCGAGCTGGGCTGGGCCATTACGTTTGTGACCGAGCAGGACGTCGATGAGTTCTACGAGATCGAGAAGCTCATGGACAAGACGGCCGATATTTACGAAGCCGGCGACCTGCATGTGGGTCCCAACCCGCCTGCGGTTGATCCCGAGCGCGACCCTGCGGCCTTTAAGGTGAAGAAGAAGACTAAGCGCGGCAAGTCCAAGAGCAAGAAGAAGCTTGAGCAGGCGCGTCGCGACGGCAAGCGCAACGGCGACGATTACGGCGATGTTGCCGGTCGTTCCAACCGCGGTCGCGACGAGCGCCGCGGCGACGGCGAGCGTCCGAGCCGTCCCAAGCGCGGCGGCAAGACCCGCGTGCGCGAGGGCGTTCAGGCTCGCGTGGACGAGGCTGTTGAGAGCGTGGCTCGCGAGGTAGCTGCCGAGGAGCGCGGCGGTGCTGGTGCCGCTGAGCAGCCGGCGCGCGGCAACCGTGCCGAGCGTCGTGCCAAGCAGTTCCAGGGCGAGGCACACCGCCGTCGTCGTGAGGACGAGGACCGCGGCGGTCGTCGTCGTGTCGAGCGCGAGGACGAGGGCCGCGGTTCGCGCGGTGGCAAGCGCGGTGCGGGCGACCGCCGGCGTTCCGGTCGTGATGACGAGCGCGGCGGCCGTGATGAGCGTCGCGGCGGCGAGGGTCGCGGTGAGCGTACTGCCCGTGGCGGTGAGTCCCGTGGCGGCAAGCGCTTTGAAGAGCGCGGTAGCCGCGGCGGCGAGCGTCGCGAGGGTGCTCGCGGCAATGGCGGCCGCGGCGGCGCTGGTCGTTCTAACGAGTCGCGTGATCGTCGTGACCCGCGTGCCAGCCGCGATCGTCGCGATGACTGGCGCAACTACGACGATACCCGCGAAGAGCGTCGCGGCGGCTATCGTGGTGGTCGTGGCGGCAACCAGGCCGGCTCCCGTGGCGGCCGTGCCGGCGGTCGCGATAACCGTGGCAGCTACGGCAACAGCCGTGGCGGCAAGCGCGGTGGCAGCTCCCGTCGCCCCGGCGACGGCGGCGGCAAGCGCAAGTAAGATGCGCATCGCGCGCTAGCGTGAGACAAGCTAAGGGCCCGAGCAAACAACGCTCGGGCCCTTTTGTTTGCCGTGTCCATCGCTAATTCAAACGTGATGTTCTCGGGAATGCATCTGGGGGATGCCGAGGACCTATTTTCTGCCATGCAGCAATGGGTCCCATGGGGTGCGCCGTGCATTTTTTGGAGTATTCTGCAGTTCGAGTTGTCTGCATAGGTCGCGCGCGCAGACGTGGTGTAAGAGTGTCCTGAGGTCCGTCGCTGCAAGTCCCGATGTTACTCCTTCTTGAGGCCGTGCTTCTCGACTATCTCGTCCACTATCTCCCTGGCGCGCCGCCCGAGCGCGCGGCGCCTCCCCTCTGTCGGGGCCGGCCTGTCCGCGGGCTCGGCGAAGCCCTCGGCGGCCGAGGCCTCGGAGAACATGCGCTGCTGGGACCACTGCCCCTCGGTCTCCATGAGGCTCGCGCACGTCAGGCGCAGCATCGACTCCCTCGAGGGGAAGGACTGCACGACCCTGTAGCGGCGCTTGATCTCGCGGTTGGCGCGCTCCTGGACGTTGTTGGTGCGGAGCTTGGCCCAGTGCGCCCTGGGGAAGGCCGTGAACGCCAGCGCGGAGTCCTCGGCCTGCTCGAAGACCTCGCCGGCCCTGGCGGACACCGACGCCACCCAGGGCGCCGCCTCGGCCCACACGCAGCGCGCGAGGTCGGGGTCGTCCTGGTAGACCGCGGCGTGCACGAGGTCCCTGACGGCCGCCTTGGAGTCCTCGGGCCTGCCCGAGCAGGCGCTCTGGAGGTTGCGCTGCAGGTGCGTCACGCAGCGCTGCCAGGCGCAGCCCTGGAACAGGCGCGAGACGGCGGCCACGAGCCCGGCGTGGCTGTCGGAGACCACGAGGCGAACGCCGGCCAGCCCGCGCTCGCGCAGCCCGCCGAGGAACGCCGCCCAGGAGTCCTCGCTCTCGGTGTCGACCACGTCGCAGCCCAGGAAGTGCTTGCGCCCGTCGGCGCCCAGCCCGATCGCGGTCACGACGCCCTGCGAGACGACCGACGAGCCGACCCTGCAGCTCATGTAGGTGGCGTCGAGCCACAGGTAGCAGCACGGCGTGCCCGACAGGTCGCGGCGGCGGAACTCCGCCACCTCGGCGTCGAGGTCGGAGCAGAGGCTCGAGACCTCCGAGCTCGACAGCGAGGATATGCCCAGCTTGGACGCCACGCGCTCGACCTTGCGGGTGGACACGCCGCACACGTACATCTCCTGCACGATGGCGGCCACCGAGGTGTCGACGCGCGACCATCGCGCGAGCATGCCCTCGGGGTAGTAGGTGCCGTGCCTGAGCTTGGGTATCTCGAGCTCCACGTCGCCCACGGCGGTCTTGAGCGACCTGGGGCGGTAGCCGTTGCGGCTGTTCTCCCTGCCGTCGCTGCGCTCGTTGCGGCCCGCGCCGCACATCTGCTGGGCCTCGGAGTCCATCAGCGCGTTCATCACGCCGCCCAGCACCCTGCACGCGAACTCGCGCGCGTCGCCGCACTCCTGCCAAAGCCTCGCCGCCTCGAGGGCCTCGTCGCGGCCGAGGCGCAGTACACTCTCTTCTTGGGGCATCGCCTTTCCTTCCATTCGTCACCTTCATTACTCCAACGACGAATTCTAGGCGGTGTCCCCTCCCTTTCAAGAAAGGGAAGAGGCGGGGCATGCCCCGCCTCTTACACCACATCTCTGCGCGCTACCTCTGCATATGATTCGACGTCGCCAACGGTGGCCTTCGGATATCCCTAGCGAGCGTTCTGAGTCAGATTTCGCCGTTTTCCGGAGCAGGGGCGCGTCATTCTCGCCATGTCGGGACTTAGAATGATACGGCGCCCTACAGTTTTGCCCACCCGCGGCGGTGCTGGCGTGGTTACGTTGCAGAATACTCCGTTTTTTGCACGGGCTAGGATGGGGTACCTCAGGAGAACACAGCGGTATCCCGTAAATATATACAATTTGTACCGTAATTTATACAAAACGAAGAGGCAGACAGCGTAGGGTGGGTGCATTGGGGTGCTTGGTGCATTAAAACGGGGACCCCACGTGCCGTATACTCTGGCTGGATGTGAAAGCGGCTTGACGCGTTGCCAGGCGTAGGGGAGGGTGCCTCGATGAGCGTATTCGAAATTGTGTTTAGTCCGACGGGTGGAACGCAGAAGGTGTCAGGCCTTGTGGCCGGAGCACTGGGCAAGAATACCGTTACCGTCGATCTGACCGATAGCGGGTTGGATTTCAACGCTGTCTCGATGACTGAGGACGACGTGGCCGTAATCTCTGTGCCGGCGTATGCCGGTAGAATCCCGGCTGTGGTGGCTGACCGGTTGGGCATGGTGCGCGGCAACGGGGCTCGGGCTGTTTTGGTTTGTGTATACGGAAACCGCGCGTTTGAGGACACGCTCGTAGAGCTGGAGGACGTTGCGAAGCATGCGGGATTCCGGGTGATCGCGGCAGTTGCAGCCATTGCAGAACATTCCATTGCGCGACAGTTTGCTGCCGGTCGTCCGGATGCGCAGGATGCGGCGCAGCTTGCTGAGTTTGCTCAGCAAATTCAGCAAAAGCTGTTGGCTGAGGATGCGTCCGAGCCCTCTATCCCCGGCAATCGTCCTTATAAACAAGCTGGAGGTCACCGCATGGCACCCGAGGCAACAGAGGATTGCGTTTCCTGCGGTGCATGCGCCGCGGCGTGCCCCGTTTGTGCTATCGACAAGGGTGACCCCAAACGAGCAGCTGGCGAGGCGTGCATCTCCTGCATGCGCTGCATTGCCGTATGTCCGCGAGGTGCTCGTAAGGTTGATCCCAACAAGCTATCCGCTGTTTCCCAGATGCTGAGCAAGGTTTACGTCGTGCGGAAGGAATGCGAGCTCTTTATCTAGCGCAAGTGAGATTGGTGCAAACAAACCTGGCCCTTTTGCACCAAAAACGATCCGTTTTCCTCCGTTCCCAAGGGATCATGTGATCCGAAGGGGACGGAGGAAAACGGATCAAAAAGGAAAAATAGTAAGGCGCTCTTTTTCACATTGAATAATGCAATTTGGTAACGCGTTTTATCAAATATGGCATTTATCTGCGGTAATGTTCTATTTCACCGCTGAGGGTGACATTTTATACCGCCTGCCGAACCGTATGGAGACCTCACAACTTTTTAGGTCAGTGTTGTGCGTGTAGCAATTTCGCCCGGCCTCGCCTCCGGGCTGCCATGTGAGAGGGGATCTTATGGCTCGACTGCACGTAATGGAACGCAGCCACGCTCAGGCCGTCATGGACGACCTGCACGATGCGCTCGGACGTCGTCTGGCGGTGAGTTCGCTCGCCCCGTGTCCCGTTGAGTTTACGGCAGCGCTCGTCAACCTGTGCTCCACCCAGAGCTGCGGCAAGTGCACGCCCTGCCGCGTGGGCCTGAGCGCGCTGAGCGATCTGCTCGCCGATGTGCTCGAGGGCCGCGCCGACGAGTCCACGCTCAATCTGATCGAGCGCACCGCCCGCACCATCTATCTTTCGAGCGATTGCGCCATCGGTTACGAGGCCGGCGCCATGGCGCTTACGGCTATCCGCGGTTTCCGTGACGATTTTGAGCACCACATCCGCGAGCACTCCTGTGGCTTTGACCGCGAGGCCCGCGCTCCGTGCGTCTCGGGCTGCCCGGCGCACGTCGACATTCCCGGGTACATTTCGCTCGTCGAGGCCGGCCGCTATGCCGATGCCGTCAAGGTCATCCGCAAGAACAATCCGCTGCCGCTCGTCTGCGGCCTGGTGTGCGAGCATCCCTGCGAGATGCACTGCCGCCGCGGCATGGTCGACGACCCCATGAACATCCTCGCCCTCAAGCGTTTTGCCGTTGAGCACAGCGACCTCAACGACCACAAACCGCATGTAGTGGACGACACCGGTAAGCGCGTCGCCGTGATCGGCGGCGGCCCGGCCGGCCTTTCCTGCGCCTACTACCTGGCCGTGATGGGCCATAAGGTGACCATCTTTGAGCAACGTCACCACTTGGGCGGCATGCTGCGTTACGGCATCCCCAGCTATCGTCTGCCGCGCGAGCGCTTGCAGGCCGAGATCGACTGGATTTTGAGCGCCGGTGTCGACGTGGAGCTCGACCACTCCGTGAGCGGCGAGGAGCTCGCCCGCCTGCGCGACGAGTTCGATGCCGTCTACCTGGCCATCGGTGCCCACAGCGATAAGAAGCTTGGCCTTCCGGGCGAAGAGGCTCCCGGCGTGGAGTCGGCCGTCAAGATGCTGCGCGCCATCGGTGACGACGAACTGCCCGACCTGAGCGGCCAGCGCGTGTGCGTCATCGGCGGCGGCAACGTGGCCATGGACGTGGCACGCTCTGCCGTGCGCTGCGGTGCCGAAAAGGTGAGCATCGTCTACCGCCGTCGCATCTGCGATATGACGGCCCAAGACGCCGAGATCGCCGGTGCCCAGGCCGAGGGCTGCGAGGTTCTGGAGCTCACAGCCCCGCTCGCCATCGAGACGGGCGAGGACGGTCGCGTGAGCGGCCTGCGCGTGCAGCCGCAGATTATCGGCGAGCCCCGCCGCGGTCGTCCGGCTCCGCGTGCCGCCGCTACGCCCGAGCGCGTCATCCCCTGCGAGCGCGTGTTTGTCGCCATTGGCCAGGACATCGATTCCAAGCCGTTTGAGGACATGGGCATCGCCTGCAAGTGGGGTTGCGTGGTCACCGACTCGGACGGTGCCGTGCCCAACTTCGATGGCCTCTTTAGCGGCGGCGACTGCCAGACCGGCCCCGCCACCGTCATCCGTGCCATCAACGCCGGCCGCGTGGCTTCGGCAAACATCGACCGCTATCTGGGCTTCGACCACAAGATCAAGCTCGACGTGGAGCCGCCGACCGTTCAGTTTAAGGGCAAGCACGAGTGCGGCCGCTGCGAGCTGGGTGAGCGCGAGGCCGGCGAGCGTATTCACGATTGGAATCTGGTCGAACAGGGCCTTACCGAGGAGGAGGCACGCCAAGAGGCGAGTCGCTGCCTGCGCTGCGACCACTTTGGCTTTGGCGCGTTCCGCGGAGGGAGGAACCTGGAATGGTAGAGCCCAACAAAACCACCGTCAGCGACAACACCGAAAACGGAGCGCACAACATGGTCAGGCTCATTATCGATAACTGCGAAGTCGTGGTGCCCGAGCACACCACGATCCTGGATGCGGCCAAGTCCGCCGGCATTCAGATTCCCACCCTGTGCTATCTGCGCGATCTAAACGAGATCGGCGGCTGCCGCGTGTGCGTGGTCGAGGTCGAGGGCTGCGACCAGCTGGTTGCCGCCTGCAACAACTACGTGCTCGACGGCATGGTGGTGCACACCAACAGCCCCAAGGCCCGCGAGGCCCGTCGCACCAACGTGCAGCTGCTGCTTTCGCAGCACGATTCGCAATGCACGAGCTGCGTGCGCAGCGGCAACTGCAACCTACAGACCATCGCCAACGACCTGGGCATTTTCTATCTGCCGTATCAAAGGCATTTGGCGGGCGAGGGCTGGGATTTCGATTTTCCCATCATCCGCGAAAACGACAAGTGCATTAAATGCATGCGCTGCATCAAAGTGTGTGAGAGCGTGCAGGGCCTGGGGATTTGGGACCTGACCAACCGCGCCACGCATACCGCCGTGGGTACCCGCGGGCGCGCGCCGATTGGCAAGACCGATTGCGTCGCGTGCGGCCAGTGCATTACGCATTGCCCGACGGGCGCACTGCGCGAGCGCGACGATACCGAGACCGTGTTTGACGCGCTCGCTAATCCCGACAAGATCGTGCTGGTGCAGATCGCGCCTGCCGTGCGCAGCGCCTGGGGCGAGGAGCTCGGCATATCTCGCGAGGAGGCAACCGTCGAGCGTCTGGCCTGCGCACTGCGCCGCGTTGGCTTTGAGTACGTGTTCGACACCGATTTCTCGGCCGACCTCACCATTATGGAGGAGGGTTCCGAGCTGCTCGAGCGCCTAGGCGCCGCCGCTAAGGGCGAAGGCGACAGCCGCGGCTGGCCCATGTTTACGAGCTGCTGCCCGGGTTGGGTGCGCTTTGTGAAGGCGCGCTATCCGGAGTTTGTCGACAGCCTGTCCACGTCCAAGTCGCCGCAGCAGATGTTCGGCGCCATCGCCAAGACATACTACGCCAAGGTGCTGGGCGTTGAGCCCGAGCGCTTGTTCGTGGTGTCCGTGATGCCGTGCACGGCCAAGAAGGCCGAGTGTGCGCTGCCGAGCATGGTGGGCGAGGACGGCACGCCCGACGTGGACGTTGCGCTGACGGTGCGCGAGATGGCGCGCATGATTCGCGCGAGCCACGTGAGCGTGGACACGCTGGTCGAGGAGCCGCTCGACACGCCGCTGGGCTTCGGCACGGGCGCGGGTGTGATCTTTGGCGCCACGGGCGGCGTGATGGAGGCCGCCGTGCGCTCGGCCTATTACCTGGTGACGGGCAAGAACCCGGATGCCGATTTCTTTACCGACACGCGCGGACTCGACGGCTGGAAGGAAGCCGTTGCCGATATCGATGGCACCAAGGTTCGCGTTGCCGTGGCGCACGGGCTGGGCAACGCCGCCCGCCTGCTCGATGCGATTCGCGACGGCCGTGTGAGCTATGACTTCGTTGAGGTCATGGCGTGCCCGGGTGGCTGCGTCGGCGGCGGCGGTCAGCCCATCCACGACGGCTGCGAGCTGGCAGCCGAGCGCGGTCAGGTGCTGTGGGGCCTGGATGCGAAGGCGGACATTCGCTTCTCGCACGAGAATCCCGATGTCCAGGCGTGCTATAGCGAGTTCTTGGGTGCGCCGCTCTCGCCGCTGGCCGAGGAATTGCTGCATACCGACCATCACGCATGGACGATGCCTAACGAGGGGACGTGCTAGCGATGCGCGCGTTTGATTTTGAAATGTCGCGCCGGGGGTTTGCCTCGGCGCTCGCCGCGGGCGCCCTGTCACTTGCGCTCGCGGGCTGTGGCGGCGGGGCTGCCGGTGCCGGGTCCGCCGCGGGCTCGGCTGCCACGGACGGCGCCGGTGCTGCCGCAGAGCCGGTCGAGGTACACGTCGCCTCGCTCAAGGGGCCGACCTCGATTGGCCTGGTGCAGTTTATGGACCAGGCTGCCGATGGCGAGACGGACAATGAGTTCGACTTTGCGATCAACACTGCCGCCGACGAGATTGTGCCCAAGGTCATTCAGGGCGATATCGATATCGCCCTAGTGCCCGCCAACGTGGCGAGCGTGCTCTACAACAAGACCGAGGGCGCGGTGCAGGTCATCGACATCAACACGCTGGGCGTGCTGAACGTGGTGACGGGCGATGCGAGCGTGGCCTCGTTTGGCGATCTGGCGGGCCATACCGTCTACATGACGGGCAAGGGCACCACGCCGGAGTACGTCATGAACTACCTGCTAGAGCGCGCGGGCCTGACCGGCCAGGTGGCGCTTGAGTTTAAGAGCGAGCCCACCGAGGTACTGTCGGCGTTGCTTGCTGATCCGTCTGCCGTGGGCGTGCTGCCCGAGCCGTTCAAGACGGCGGCCATCGCCAAGAGCGAGGGCAAGCCGTCGGCACCGGTGAGCCTGACCGATGTGTGGGACGAGCTGGCAGGAGACACGGACTCGCGCTTGCTGACGGGTGTGACCGTGGTGCGCCGTGCCTTTGCCGAGGAGCATCCCGAGGCCGTGGCGGAATTCCTGAGCTGCCATGAGGCGAGCGTGAAGGCCGTCAATGCGGCGCCGGCAGACTGGGCGCAGGCCGTAGTCGATGCGGGTATCGTCGATAACGCCACGATTGCCGAAAAGGCGATTCCCGGGTGCATGCTCGTGTGCCAGACGGGGAAGGATATGAAGGCCGCGCTCGGTGGGTACCTGAAGGTGCTGGCCGATGCGGACGCGAGCGCCGTGGGCGGCAAGCTCCCGGCTGATGATTTCTACTACATGGAGTAACCCGTGCGTGCGTTTGCTCGACAAATGATAGAGCGTATGAAGGCGGTGGCGGCAGCAGGTGCCGTTGCCGCCTTTTGGCTTGCCGTGTGGGTCTTCGTGGCGGCGCTGGTGGCACAGCCGCTGATTTTGCCGGGTCCGGGTGCTGTTGTGGTGGCGTTGCTGCGGCTGGTATGCGATGTCGGCACGTGGGCGATTCTGGCGGGCTCGGGTGTGCGGATTCTAGGCGGTTTGGCGCTTGCCGCGGTGTGCGGTGGTTTGCTGGCCGGAATTTCGTCGCGCTCGCGGGCGTTTGCCCGCTTGGTGGCTCCGGCGCTTTCGTTTGTTAAGGCGACGCCGGTTGCCTGCGTGGTGGTCCTGCTGCTCATTTGGCTGGGGTCGGCGCGCGTAAGCATTGCGGCGGTCTTTTTGATGGCGCTGCCGGGAGTGTATTTTTCGCTGGTCGAGGGCTTGACGCAAGCGGATAAACCGCTGGAGCAGATGTTTCGTCTGCATGGCGTGCGGGGTTGGCGACTGTTTTGTGCCCACACCTGGCGCGAAGTCCTGCCGTTTGTGCTTTCGTGCGCCCGCGCCGTGATTGGCATGAGCTGGAAGGCCGGCGTGGCGGCGGAGCTGATCGGCATGGCGGTGGGCACCGTGGGTGAGCGCATCTATCAGGCGAAGCTGCTCATCGAGACGGCTGACCTGCTGGCGTGGACCGTGTTGGTCGTGGCGGCATCGTGGGCATGCGAGCGCGTGCTGGTGTGGCTGCTGCGGGCTTCGGGGCCCGCAGCATGGCGTGCTGCTGTGCGGGCGCATGGGCGTTGTCCTCGCGGACGTGCAGGCGGCTCTGCTGGCGGCAGGGCTGCTGCGGAGCTTGCGCTCGCCGTGGGCGATCGCGCTCCCTGGGCTCCGGCGCTCGACGGACTGGTGCTTCGTGTGCCCGCCGGTGGGCGCGCCTGCGTGATGGGCACCTCGGGCGTGGGCAAGTCGACGCTGCTTGCGCTGGCGGCGGGGGAGTGCGCGCCGTGCTCCATGGTGTTTCAGGATGTGCGCCTGGTAGAGGGCGCCTCGGCTTTGGATAACGTGCTGGTGTGCGCCGACGCGCGCGTGGACGCCTCGAGTGCCGCGGCCCTGTTGCGCCTGCTGGTGCCGGGGGTCGATGTGCATGCTCGTGTGGCCGAGCTCTCGGGCGGGCAGCGCCGTCGCGTCGAGATTGCCCGAGCCCTGCTGTGTCCGGGCGGCGCAGTGATTCTGGACGAGCCCTTTACCGGCCTAGATACCGCTGCGCGCGACGCATGCGCCGAGGTCGTGCTCGACTTGCTCGACGGCCGCATGCTGTTGCTTGCTACGCACGATGCCGTCGACGCTCAGGCCCTCAATATCTCGGACATCATCACGCTCTAAATACTTATTCAGCAACAAAATGATCCGTTTTTCTCCGTCCCCATAGGGTTGGGTATGGTATTCTATCTGCGGGGTAATACTTAGGATTACGAAGTAATACCAACGCAGTAGAAACAAACTCAAGATGCGGGCCAATCGGGTTGCCTTCACAGCCCGTCGCCCAGCCGCGTGGCCCGCATCTATCCGCACCACCGTCGTTTCAAAAAGGAAGCGCCATGGCAGAACACATGACCCCGGTTGTCGCGAAGGTCTTGCCCGAGGAAAAGGCGGCCTTCGCGGCGGCAACCCAACTCGTAGGCACCACGCCGTCCAACGCCATCCGCATGTTCATCGCTGCCTTCAATCGCTGCGGCACCTTTCCGTTCGACATTTCGCCCAGCGGGGCCTTTGGCAAAGACTGTCCCCAACAGCTAGTCGTTGAAGAACGTCCCCAATGACTAGTCGTTGGGAGGAGGTCGGCATGCTCAATGCGCTGGTTTGGGCGCTTGCCTGTTTTGGCGTCGTCGCTGCCGATATTGTCTTGAGCATGGTTTTGTTCTCCGTTCTGGACATCGTGTCGGCGCTGACGGGTTTCCCGATCGACAACCTCGATATTCAATGGTTTCAAGCCGTCGCTCAGACGGCGTCGTTTTTGATGGCGCTGCTATGGTGGCGTTATTTGTGGCCGCGGTCGTTTATCGCGCGCTGGCAAGGTGAGCGTCCGCTTGGCGGGGGAGTGCGTAGCGCGTGGAAGCGCATTGCCTGCGTTATCGTGATCGGCTTGGCACTGCAGGTGGTCGTTGGCTACGTGACCGACGCCGTACTGTCATTGTTGCCCGAGGTCGCGGCCGATTACAGTGAACTTGTCGAGGAAACAGGCATGGGCGACACCAGCTATCTCGCCGTCCTGACTACGGTGCTCGGCGCTCCGTTTTGCGAGGAGCTGCTGGTGCGCGGCATCATTTTTGAGTTTTCGCTCCGAGCGTTTAACCCGCAGTGTCGCCCACTTTGGAAGCGCCGACGTCTCGTGCGACCGCAAGACGGCGCCATGGTGCCCTGGGCGGCCCCGAGTACCTGGGGTATCGCCGCGGCGATTGTGCCGCAGGCGGCAATCTTCGGCTTTATGCACATGAATTGGGTACAGGGCTGCTATGCGGGTGCCGCCGGCCTCATCTTTGGCTGGGTACTCGTGACCACCGGAAAGCTCCGCTACACGATCCTGCTGCATTTTGCCTTTAACGCCGGGTCGTATCTCATGGGGCTGCTGTGGTTTGTGAGCACACCGCTCGACCTTGTGGTCACGGTTGGCATCGCCGGCTTTCTGCTGGTAGAGGCGATGCGCTCGCTGCTTCGATTGTGCATTCCCGTGTCGCGCGAAGCTGATCGGTCTGAGTAATAACGCCTTTAATTAGACCGATGCGTCCTGAACGCACCTGGCGTTTCGCCGAATGCTTCTTTAAATTTTGAGTAAAAGAATGACATGTTGGAGATGCCGACTTTTCGGGCTACATACTGCACGCTGCGCTCGGTGTTATTGAGAAGATATGCCGCCTCTGTGAGCTGCTGGTTGAGCTTGATTTGCGAAAACGTTTTGCCGGTTTTTTGCTTGATCAAGCTGCTGAGATAGCTGGTGCTATAACCCGTATCGCTCGCAATGCTTTCGAGCGTGCAGTCGCCGTAGCTTCGCTCAATATGATTCAGAATCGACACGATGCGCTCGTTCGACATGATTGCCTGGTTATCAGTTGCGGAGCGTCGGTACAGTCCTCGAATGAGAACAAGGAATAGGCTGACGGCGAGGTGCCTCATGAGTTCATTAGAGTAGGCATCTTTAAAGTGATATTCGATAAAGAGCATCTCGATGAGGCATCGCGCATGTCGGGCGTATTCCTCTGGGAGAATGAGATATTTGCGGGCCTCACGGTTTTTGGACACAAAATCAAATAGGAGATTCGTTAATGGTGACGCGCCGGGTAGCTGGCTCAGGAACAACGAATCGAACATTTCTTTTTTGAAGACGATTGAAATGACGATATCGTGCTCGCCCTTAACGTACGGAACGCTTCTGACTACGCCGGTGTTGCAAATGAGCACGTCGCCCTTTTTAAGGAGTAGTCGCCGTCCGTTGACGATAAACGTGCAGACGCCGTCGTACACGTAGTTAAGCTCCATATCCCGATTCATATGAGGAGGAATGTCAGTAAAGCGCGACTCCTTGATAAGGCCCACGGGGTTTTCGTCGAGGGTTTCTTTCCAGTCAAACAGATAGACCTCTTCGCCGTTAATGGTTGTGGTTTCCACCCTGTTATATCGCGGGCTGAGCTCTCCTGGATGCGTGCGATGCCACTCTTCGGTCTCGGTATGCGTGTAGAGCAGCTGTTTGAGATTCGAATCCATGGGGTGCTCCAGGGGTGAACGGTAGAATCGATGCCTTAAACGGTATTATATCTAAAAAAATGTTATAAGCCCACGCTTTCTATGCGATATCTTATGCATCTTGTTCTTCCTAGTATTGGGTTATCCGCTGGAGCATCCGATCAAGGAGGGCAAATGAGTAAGTTAAAACATGGGTTTGACTCCGACTTTTTATGGGGCGGAGCCATATCGTGCTCGCAGGCCGATGGCGCTTGGAATGAGGGCGGAAAGGGAAAGTCGACGCAGGATTGTCGATGGCTGGATGGTACCTGGACTCATGACCAGATTGAGGACAAGCATCAAAACAACCCCTTCTGCCATGACGAACTAATGAACGCTCTCGCAGATGATGGTGTTGAGTTCTACCCGTTTAGGCGCGGTAACGACTTCTATCATCACTACCGTGAGGACATCGCGCTTTTTGCGGAGATGGGCCTCAAGCTGTTCCGCACCTCTATTTGCTGGAGCCGGATCTATCCTAACGGAGATGATCTTGAGCCTAACCGCGAAGGCATCGAGTGGTATCGAAGCATGCTGGGTGAGTGCAAAAAGCACGGCATTAAAACCTTCGTCACCATGCTCCACTATGACATCCCGGTAAATCTTGTCACCACATATGGGGGATGGAAGAATCGCAAGACGATTGATTTCTTCGCCCGCTATGTCGAGACAATCGTTACGGAATTGGGCGATCTGGTCGATTTCTGGCTGCCTTTTAACGAGTTCAATGCAGCGCGTTTTTCGCCTTGGGACGGGGTCTGTCTGGTCAAAGACGAAGAGGGGGAGAACTTCGATCGAGCCATCTTCCAGTGCCTGCACCACGAGTTCGTTGCCAATGCGCGTGCCGTCGAGATTGTCCATCGTCTTTCGCCCGATACTCCCGTTGGCGGCATGATCGCTCGATTCTGTACGTATCCCGCCACCTGCCGTCCCGAAGATAACATGCAGGCTATTCACGACGACCAGTATTCCAACTGGTTCTATACGGATGTGATGGCTCGTGGAAAATACCCCGCTTATATGAATCGCTATTTCGACGCGTGCGATATCGAGATTCAAATGGAGCCGGGCGATGAAGAGCTCATCGCTCGCAACACGGTCGACTTCCTGGCCTTCTCGTACTACTTTTCCCAGGTATCCACCTGCGATCAGGGATGGGAGAAGACTGCGGGAAATCTGGTCATGGCAAACAAGAACCCTTATCTCGAGACGAGTGAGTGGGGCTGGCAGCTCGATCCCATTGGCCTGAGGGTTACCCTTAACCAGATGTATGACCGCTATGGGCTGCCCCTGTATATCGCTGAGAACGGCCTCGGTACATCTGATGTAGTCGAGGAGGATGGCAGCATCCACGACGAGTATCGAATCGATTATTTGCGCCAGCACATAAAGTGCCTTAAGGAAGCGGTGATCGATGGCGTTGACGTGCGCGGATACATGATCTGGGGATTCATTGACCTTGTTGCCTGTGGTCCTCTTACGATGGACAAGCGCTACGGGCTTATCTATGTCGATCTGGATAATTGCGGCAACGGCACTGCGGAGCGCTCGCGTAAAGACTCTTTCTATTGGTATCAGAAATGTATCGCCACTAATGGCGAGGATCTTGGGTAGGAGTGATTGTTGTGGCAGACAAGAAGGAACTGGCCGCTCGTGTCCTCGAGCTCGTGGGCGGCGCCGATAACGTTGTTATGGCAACGCACTGCATTACAAGGCTCAGATTCAACCTGAAGGACGATAGCAAGGCAGACCTGGAGGCCCTTAAGACGCTTGACGGCGCCTTGGGCGCGCAGGTTAAAGACGGGCAGTGGCAGGTTATCATCGGCGCCAGCGTGGGGTCGGTATATGACGAATTGGAGCCCATGCTAGGCGACAGGATGGGTGGCGAGGTCTCCGCCGACGCCGAGCAGCCTGAGCTCCAAAAAGGTTCGGCTCGCGTATTCGATATCATCACCGGCATCTTCTCCGCTATCATTCCCGCACTGGTGGCGGGAGGCATCGTAAAGGGCATCCTGGCTGCTATCGCGGCTTTTGGAATCGACACGGGTGCCGGCGACTTTGCGATATTCAATATGATTTCGGATATCCCGTTCTACTTCTTGCCGTTTTTGCTGGCAATGTCTACAGCTGATAAGTTCCGAGTCAACCGTTCGCTTGCGCTTTGTGTTGCCGGATCGCTGATGTACCCGACCATTGTCAACGCTGTCGGTACGGGCGAGACGCCCCTTGCGCTGTTCGGTTTTGCGGTGCCGATTTTTAGCTACGCCGATTCCGTGTTCCCGGTTATCTTTGGCGTCATTGGCTTGTCTTTTGTATATCGCGCAATCGACAAAGTCGTGCCGGATCTTTTTAAGCTCGTTGTCGTTCCGGCGCTCTCCCTTGCTATCGTGATTCCCGTCAACCTGTTTGTGCTCGCTCCGATTGGTGCCTGGTGCGGTCTTGGTCTTGCCAACGGTATCGTTTGGCTATTCTCGACGTTAGGCCCCGTTGCCGGTTTTCTGCTGGGCTTCTTTATGCCGCTTATCGTGCTCTTCGGCATGCATCAGTCAACGAGCCCTATCCAGATTTCCAATATCGCAACGCTTGGGTATGACTATCTGCTCCCGATCTCTTTCTGCCATAACCTCGCCGAAAGCGGTGCGTCTTTTGGTGCAGCCCTGCGCATGACCGACGAAAAGCTCAAGTCCGCTGCAATGACGTGCGCCTTCTCAGCATTTATGGGAATTTCCGAGCCCGCCTTGTTTACCGTTCAGGTTCCTAACAGGACTCCGCTTATCGCTGCGATGATTGCGGATGGCATTGGCGGTGCGCTTACCGTTGTTCTCGGCGCAAAGTGCTTCGGCTTTGTTATGCCCGGCATTACCTCGTTGCCCGTTTATGCCGATCCAAGCGGCAATCCCATGAACCTGATCATGATTGTCGTCTGCATCGCTTTGACTTGGGTTATCTCTGCGGCGCTCTCGTTTGCGCTCTATGGTCGTTTCGACAAAAAGTAACGACGTTTTGAGATAGACAATATTAATCGGCCGCTCGCCGGGGAATCGTTCTGCGACGCCCCAGCGAGCGGCATTTTATTGGTGGGGCGTGTCGTGTCGCCAACGGCGGCATGCCGCCTCGCCGCGCTAGTTGCGTCTGCCGCCTCCGTTGGCGCCCTGACGCCCCTGTGCCGCGCGATTGCGACCGGCAGTGTTCTGCGCGCGGGACATACCGCCGTGACCCTTGCTGCCCTTGGGCCCCTTGCCGGCGGCGCCACCGTGGGCCTTGCCGCCCTTCTTGCCGGTGCCATGCCCACCGCCGGCAGACGTCTCGCCCGGGCGTGGCGGCACGGGGCGAATCAGGCAATGCTTGGTATAGCCGATCAGATCACGACGCCCGGCCTTCTCTAGCGCCTCGCGCACCAGCTTGTAGTTCTCGGGCTTGCGATACTGGATGAGCGCGCGCTGCATGGCCTTCTCATGCGGGTCGCGCGCCACGTAGATCGGCTGCATGGTGCGCGGATCTACACCGGTGTAGTACATGCAGGTCGACATGGTGGACGGGGTGGGGTAGAAGTCCTGTACCTGCTCGGGCATGTAGCCCATGTCGCGCACGGCTTCGGCAAGGTCCACGGCTTCCTTCATCGTCGAGCCGGGATGGCTCGAGATTAGGTATGGCACCACGTATTGCTTAAGACCATATTCGCGGTTCAAGCGTTCAAATTTGCGGCAGAATGCGTCGTAGACAGCTCGGCTCGGCTTGCCCATCACGGACAGCACCGCGTCGCTCACGTGCTCGGGCGCTACGCGCAGCTGGCCCGAGACATGGTGTTCCAGCAGCTCGCGCAAAAACTCGTCCGAGGCATCGGCCATGGTGTAGTCAAAACGGATGCCGCTGCGCACGAAGACCTTTTTGACGCCCGGCAGCTGGCGCAGGTCGCGCAACAGCTGCGTGTAGCCGCTTTCGTCGACCACCATGTTCTTGCACACGCTCGGCCACAGACAGCGCTTGTTCTTGCACACGCCGTGCTTGAGCTGCTTGTCGCAGGCGGGACGGCTAAAGTTGGCCGTCGGTCCGCCTACGTCGTTGATGTAGCCCTTAAACTCGGGATCGCGCGTGAGCAGCTCTGCCTCGCGCATGATCGAGTCGTGGCTGCGCATCTGCAACACGCGACCTTGGTGGAAGGTGAGGGCGCAAAACGAGCATTCACCAAAGCACCCGCGGTTGGAGCTGATTGAAAACTTGATCTCGGCAAAGGCCGGCACGCCGCCCGCGGCATCGTAGTCGGGATGCCAATCGCGTGCGTAGGGGAGCTCGGCCACCTCGTCCATCTCATCGGTCGTCAACGTCGCCGACGGCGGGTTCTGCACCACATAGACGCTGTTGGGATAGGGCTCTACCAGGCGATGTCCGGTGATGGGGTCCATATTCTGCTGTTGCACGTTAAAGCTGCGTGCGTAGTTGAGCTTGTCGGCGGTAAGGTCGTCCCAGCTGGGTAGCAGGTCGTAGTCGTAGACCTCGTCGAGCGAGCCTGTGCGGTAGACGGTGCCGTTGATATAGGTGATCTGATCGATGGGCAGCCCCGCGTCGAGCGCGTCGGCAATCTCGACAATCGCGTGCTCGCCCATGCCGTAGATGAGGATGTCGGCGCCCGAGTCGAGCAGCACCGAGCGCTTGAGCTTATCCTGCCAGTAGTCGTAGTGGGCCAGGCGGCGCAGGCTTGCCTCGATGCCGCCGATGATGATGGGGGCGTCCTTAAACGTCTGGCGGATGAGGTTGCCGTAGACCGTGACGGCTCGGTTGGGACGGCGCCCCTCCTCGCCACCGGGGGTATAGGCGTCGGTGTGGCGGCGGTGTTTGGTCACCGAATAGTGGTTGACCATGGAGTCCATGTTGCCGGCACTGACCAAAAAGCCCAGGCGCGGCTCGCCGAGCACAGTGATGCTGGCGGGGTCGGTCCAGTCGGGTTGGCAGATGATGCCCACCTTGTAGCCGTGCGCGTCGAGGACGCGACTGATGATGGCCATGCCAAAGCTGGGATGGTCCACATAGGCGTCGCCGCAGATGTAGACAAAGTCGCACTGGTCCCAGCCACGCGCATCCATGTCGGCGCGGCTGACGGGGAGGAACTTATCGCGGCCCGGTCGCCAGGGGCGGGCGGGCGTCGCTTGGGAATGCTTGGTGCGGGCGACCGTGGCCTGCGCCTTACCGCCGCGCTTTTGCTGCTGGCCCTGTTTGCCCTGCTGACTGCGCTGGTTGTTCTGAGCGTGCTGAGGCTTTTTTGCCACGATCCCTCCCGGTGTTTGTATGCTGCACGTAATTGTAACCAGTCTTTTTGGGACGGGGCTAAAAAGACTGGGGGAGTACATGGGCTGGGGATCGGCGCGTCGATGCGGGGATCGTTTGTTTCCAGACTGTGTATCTGCGCGTTGGAGAACCCGTCTCGCGCGCACGCCATGTTGTCAATGGGTTACAGTATGAACGGCGGCTATGTTTCCGCCAACGCACGAGAGAGTCGTCAACAAGGAGGATGCACGACGATGCAGCGTGCCAAACAGATATCGGAATCTATTGAGCTGGGCATCATCTTGGCGCTCGCCGGTGGCTTTATGGACGTCTATTCGTACATTGGGCGCGATCATGTTTTCGCCAACGCGCAGACAGGCAACATCCTGCTCGTGGGCGTGAGCATCTCGGAGGGCAACTGGGCACTTGCGGGACGCTACTTCTTCCCCGTGGTGTCGTTTGCCGTGGGCATTATGCTTGCCGACCTGGTGCATGAGCGGTTTGGCAGCGTGATTCACTGGCGCCAGGTAACGGTGTTCTTTGAAGCCGTCATCTTGCTGGGCGTGAGCTTTATCCCGGGCGGCAATTTCAACCTGCTCGCCAACTGCCTCACCTCGTTTGCCTGCGGCATGCAGGTCGAGAGCTTCCGCAAGATCCACGGTCACGGCATCGCTACGACCATGTGCATCGGCAACTTGCGCAACGCGCTGCAAAACGTGGACGATTACATCATCACCCACAGGCGCGGCTTTTTGGAAAACGGCCTGCTGTACTTTGGCGTGATCTTTACCTTTGTGTTTGGCGCCGTGTTGGGCAACTGGTGTATTGAGCGCATGGGCCTGCACGCCATCGTCGTGGCGAGCTTGCTGCTGTTTGTCGCGTTTGCCATCATGTTCATCGACCGCGAGCGCGACTTGCGCTTACGCTGGAAGGTTGCGGCCGAGGCTTGGAAAGAGGGCTGCCGAAAGTAACCGAATGCGGCAAAGGGGTTGTCCCTTTGCCGCAATATTTTTCATCATCTGTTGAAACGCTTTAACACTATTGACGTTCTCACGCGTTTTTTGTTTCAAAAGCGTTAGGATGGGACTCATAACGTGGGGCGTAATGGATGCCCCGCACACGATGGGAGGCTATCA
The DNA here is from genome assembly GCF_963360655.1 of Collinsella aerofaciens. Classification (NCBI taxonomy): domain Bacteria; kingdom Bacillati; phylum Actinomycetota; class Coriobacteriia; order Coriobacteriales; family Coriobacteriaceae; genus Collinsella; species Collinsella aerofaciens. Next base: position 382,113 of record NZ_OY725717.1, on the reverse strand, counting down.
ATGGCTAATCGTTTCGTTCTCAATACCATCTCTTATCATGGTTCCGGCGCCATCAAGGAGATCCCCGGCGAGCTCCAGCGTCGCGGCTACAAGAAGATCTTCGTCTGCTCCGACCCCGATCTGGTCAAGTTTGGCGTTACCGCTAAGGTGACCGACGAGCTCGACGCTGCCGGCATCGCTTGGAGCCTCTACTCCGAGATCAAGCCCAACCCCACTATCCAGAACGTCAAGGACGGCGTCGAGGCCTTCAAGGCCGCCGAGGCTGACGCTATCGTGACCATCGGTGGTGGCTCCTCCATGGACACTGCTAAGGCCATCGGCATCATCATCAACAACCCCGAGTTCGCCGATGTCCGCAGCCTCGAGGGCGTTGCTCCCACTAAGAACCACGCCGTGTTCACCATCGCTGTGCCGACGACCGCCGGTACCGCCGCCGAGGTGACCATCAACTACGTCATCACCGACCCCGAGAAGGTTCGCAAGTTCGTGTGCGTCGACACCAACGACGCCCCCGAGGTCGCCGTCGTCGATCCCGACATGATGGCCTCCATGCCCGCCGGCCTGACCGCTTCCACTGGCATGGACGCACTGACCCACGCCATCGAGGGCTACACCACCAAGGGCGCCTGGGAGCTTTCCGACATGTTCCACTTTGAGGCCATTAAGCTGATCAGCGAGAACCTGCGCGACTCCGTCGCCGAGGCCAAGTCCGGCCAGCCCGGCTCCGGCCGTGAGGGCATGGCTCTTGGTCAGTATGTCGCCGGCATGGGCTTCTCCAATGTTGGCCTGGGCATCGACCACGCCATGGCTCACACCCTGTCCGCTCACTACGACACCCCGCACGGCGTCGCTTGCGCCATGCTGCTGCCGATCGCCATGGAGTTCAACAAGCCGGTTTGCGCTGAGCGCCTGGCCAAGGTTGCCGTCGCCATGGGCGTTGACACCACGGGCATGAGCACCGCCGAGGCCGCCGATGCCGCCATCGCCGCCGTCAAGCAGCTTTCCGCCGACGTGAACATCCCGCACGTCTGTGAGGCCATGAAGGCTGACGAGATCGAGGTCCTGGCCAAGGACGCCATGGCCGACGCCTGCTTCCCGGGTAACCCGCGCGAGGCAACGCTCGACGACGTCATCGAGCTCTTCAAGAAGATCTGCCCGGCTGCCTAGCCCAGTTTGGTGGTCCTTCGCCCGTAGGTGTATGGTCTTTTGACGTGCCGCTGGCCCCGCCGTGCTACGCACGGCGGGGCTTTTTGTGCTGCGTCGATGCCCTGAGACGGACAAAACCAAGGCGTACTGCCCGCTGCGGATAGGTGGTGCACTTCCCTGCGTGCATTTTTGGGAGTATTCAACAAACTCTTAAAAATGCATAACGTTGTGAATGGGCCGAGTGGCCCGCAGGCGCCCATCGACAGCCATTGTGGGCGGGCTATCGATGAGTGGAGGGGGTTGTTACTGAGTTTCTGCTTTGCGACGACCTGCAACACTGCTGTAACCGCGTCGTTTTGTCGTTCGTGATGGGGCCGTTGGGGCCCACGGTGCTGAATACTCCGTTTTTTGCACGGTCCAAGGTGGGGCACCCTGAGACGAAGCAAAAAGATGCCTCATTTCTATGCAAATACCAATAGGATTTATGCAAGATTGAGATTGTAAACCGTGCACGTGCACAAAACCGGTGCGGGGACGTCTGGAGGCGGCTCGGCTCCTAGGGCATTGCACGTGCAGAACGGTTAAAATCGGGACTCGGTCTTAGTTTTACTTGGAAGGATGCATATGACTTCTAATATTGATGCTTCTCTAGAGGAGACGCTCTCCTATATCGCAGGACAGCTTAAGACGCTGACTTCTATTGCCTCCCCTACCGGCTATACCCGTGCGGCGACTGATTATCTGATGGAGACCCTGCGCGATATGGGGTTTGGGCCTGAGCGTTCTAATAAGGGTAACGTGCTCGTTGAGCTTGGCGGCGAGGGCGAGCCGCTCGTACTGGCGAGCCATGTCGATACCCTAGGCGCCATGGTGCGTTCCATTAAGGACAATGGCCGCCTGCGCCCCACGGCGCTCGGTGGGCATCAGTGGTCTACGGCCGATGGCGAGAACTGCACCGTCTACACGCGCGACGGCAATGTCTACACGGGCGTGGTTCTTAACACCGAGCCTTCGGCGCACGTGGCCGACGAGCCGGTCAAGACCATCGAGAAGAACATGGAAATCCTGCTCGATGAGAATGTCGACAGCAAGGACGATGTGCTTGAGCTGGGCATTCAGACCGGCGACATCATCGCTATGGATCCGCGAACCACGGTGACGGAGAGCGGCTACATCAAGAGCCGCTTCCTGGATGACAAGCTGTCGGCGTCGATTCTGCTGGGTCTTGCCCGCGCTGTTGCTGATGGCGAGGTGTCGCTTTCGCGCAAGGTGTCGCTGCTCTTTACCGTGTACGAGGAGGTCGGCCACGGCGGTGCTTTCGTGCCGGCCGACACGCGCGAGATGATCAGCGTTGACATGGGCTGCGTGGGCGACGACCTGGGCTGCACCGAGCGCATGGTGTCGATTTGCGCCAAGGATTCGGGTGGCCCCTACAACTACGATCTGGTGACCACGCTGTCCAATATTGCGCGCGAGCTTGAGCTCGATTACGCCATCGATGTGTACCCGCATTACGGCTCGGACGTTGAGGCCACGCTTTCCGCCGGCTACGACATCCGTCACGGCCTGATCGGCCCCGGCGTGTACGCGAGCCACAACTACGAGCGCAGCCACATGGACGGCGTGCGCAACACTTACGAGCTGGTTCGCGCCTACGTTCAGCGCTAACGATGCAGCGGCCTCGGCTGATACGGCAGTACCGACCGAGGCCGTCCTCTCTAAGTTGCGGTGAAATAGGGACTGTTTGGCGGTTTTAAACGCTTAAACGGGGGTGCGGACAGAAAGTTGGACCGCGGGGCGGTCCGGACTGGAGGTTCGCATGTACAGCAGGGAGAAGGTCGAGCTCTTCCTCCTGGCGACGGAGGACGGCATGGGGCCCACCGCCGCCGCGGAGTTCGCGGGGGTCACGGTGGGCGCGGCCAAGAAGTGGGCGACGGGGCACCTCCCGCGCAGCTACACCGGCGGGGGCTGTAGAATCGTGGCGAGGAAACCGCCACGGAAGGAGGCCAGCTTGGGCCCCGACAAGTCGACCTACGCCCCGCCCGCGACCGGCCCGCTCGCCGGGCTCAACGAGGACCAGATAGAGAACCTGCTGCTCAGGGCGGTGTTGGCCGACCTAAAAGCGGAAGGGTGGGACCCGGCTTCGATCTCGAACAGGAGCAAGTGCGAGCTCGGCGAGAGATTGAGGCGGGCGACCGCCCTGCCCCTCCGCTCGATCACAGGTTTCTTGAGGATATCGAAGAGCTCCTATGAGTACTGGAGGCCCCGCGTCGCCGCGCCGCGCGACCGCGACGCCGACATACGCGACCGCGTGGTGCGCATCTTCCGCGAGGGCTCGGGGTGCTGGGGGTACCGCACCGTCTGGGCGCGCCTGCGCCGCGAGGGCGTCCGGGCCAGCGAGAAGCGCGTGGCCCGCGTGATGCGCGAGGAGGGCCTCGAGGTCGTCTACAACAAGAGGCGCGCCCGGGGCTACAGCTCCTACGCCGGCGAGGTCTCCAAGGCGCCGGAGAACCTCGTGAACAGGAGGTTCCGCGCCGACGAGCCCAACCGGCTGTGGCTCACCGACATCACCGAGTTCAGGCTCCCGGGCGGCGAGAAGGTCTACCTGAGCCCGATCGTCGACTGCTTCGACGGGATGCCCGTCGCCTGGTCGATCGGGCTGCACCCCGACAAGCGCCTCGCGAACTCGAGCCTGCTCAAGGCCTGCGCGGCGAGGCCGGCGGGGGTGCGCACGACGATCCACTCGGACCGGGGCGGCCACTACCGCTGGCCGGAGTGGATCGGGATCTGCGAGGAGAACGGCCTGGTCAGGAGCATGTCCGCGAAGGGCTGCAGCCCGGACAACTCGGCCTGCGAGGGCTTCTTCGGGCGCCTCAAGAACGAGTTCTTCCGCTACAGGGACTGGGAGGGCGTGACGGCCGAGGAGTTCATGGGGAGGCTCGAGGCCTACCTCGTGTACTATCGGGATGGGCGCATCAAGAAGTCCCTCGGGTGGCTGAGCCCGATGGAATACCGCAGGAAGCTTGGATACGCCTAGGCGCGGTCCAAGAAATCGTCCGCACCCCCAACAGTCCTTATTTCACCGCAATTTATGAAGGGGATGGGGCTACTTAAGTGCGCCGGTTACCGTGCCGCCGCCGAGGACGATGTCGCCGCGGTAGACTACAACGGCTTGGCCGGGGGCGATGGCGCGCTGCGGGTCGTCAAAAGTTAGCAGCATTTGCCCGTCTTCGCCGCGCGCAAGGGTCGCTGCCTGGTCTTTCTGACGATAGCGGTACTTGGCACCTACGCGAATGCCACCGGACGTGAGCTCTGCCTTCATGCGGTCGGCAGGGGCACTCCAGATCCAGTCGTTGGCCGTGAGCGCTGTGGCCGTTAGGTCCTCGGCCTCGCCCAGATGCACGGTGCTGCTGTCGGCGTCGACGCCCGTTACGTACACGGGATGCGCCATCGCGACGCCCAGGCCCTTGCGCTGACCGATGGTGTAGCGCAGCGCACCGTTGTGGCGCCCGACCACGCTGCCGTCGCGCCACACAATGTCGCCCGGTGCAGCGGGATGTCCGCAGCGGCGCTCGATATAGCCCGCGTAGTCACCGTCTGGAATAAAGCAGATGTCCTCGCTTTCGGCCTTCTTGGCGTTGGTAAAGCCCTGCTCGGCGGCAATGCGGCGCACGTCGCGCTCTTTGTCCAGCCCAGCCAGCGGAAAGATCGTGTGCGCCAGGCGTTCCTGCGTAAGCGAATACAAAAAGTAACTCTGGTCCTTTTTGGGGTCCTCGCCGCGGTACAGCTGCCAGGTTCCGTCGGACGCCTGGCTCGTTTTGGCGTAGTGGCCCGTGGCGATGTAGTCGCAGCCCATATCCAGCGCCGCATCCAGCAATGCGCCAAACTTAATGTGGCGGTTGCAGATGATGCATGGGTTGGGCGTCAGCCCCTCCTGATAGGCGGTCACGAAGCGCTCGATAACGTTGCGGTCGAAGGCCTGCTGCAGGTCGAGCACATGGTGGGGCATCCCCAGGCGCTCGGCGACAGCCTTTGCATCGGCGATGTCGCGGTCGACCTTACTCATGCCCGTGACGGGATCGGGCGCGGGGCAGGTGAGGCGCATGGTGGCGCCGACGCATTCGTAGCCCTGGCTTTTGAGCAGGTACGCGGTCACGCTGGAATCGACGCCGCCGCTCATGGCGACGAGCACGCGCTTGTTGTGCATGGGGAGGTTCTCCTTGGTGGCATGTGGCCAAAAAAGAAAAGCGGCGCGGGAGGCTGGTTCCGCGCCGCAGACATTGTAGCAAGTTCGGACGTCTCGTGGGACACCCTGATTGGATGGGCTCAGGCTGCCGGGAGAGAGGAGACCGGCTCGTCCGTGGGCTCAACCTATGGGCGACAGGCCCTTAGTCCTGGAACAGTGCCGTGGACAGGTAACGCTCGCCGGTGTCGGCAAGCAGGGCCACGATGGTCTTCCCCTCGTTCTCGGGGCGCTTGGCCAGCTGCAGTGCGGCCCACACGGCGGCACCGGACGAAATGCCCACGAGCACGCCCTCCTTGTGGCCCACGGCACGGCCGGTGGCAAAGGCGTCGTCGTTCTCGACGGGGATGATCTCGTCATAGACCTGGGTGTCGAGGACGTCGGGCACAAAGCCGGCGCCGATGCCCTGGATCTTGTGCGGGCCGGCCTGGCCCTTGGAGAGCACCGGGGAGGTGGCGGGCTCGACGGCGACGACCTTAATCTCGGGGTTCTGCTCCTTGAGGAACTCGCCCACGCCGGTCACGGTGCCGCCGGTTCCAACGCCGGCGACGAAGATGTCGACCTCGCCGTCGGTGTCATCCCAGATCTCGGGGCCGGTCGTGGCCTTGTGGATGGCGGGGTTGGCGGGGTTCACAAACTGGCCGGCGATAATGCTGTTGGGGGTCTCCTTCTGCAGCTCCTCGGCCTTGGCGATGGCGCCCTTCATGCCCTTGGAGCCGTCGGTGAGCACGAGCTGTGCGCCGTATGCCTGCATAAGCTTGCGGCGCTCGACGGACATGGTCTCGGGCATGGTGATGATCACCTTGTAGCCGCGGGCAGCCGCCACCGAGGCGATGCCGACGCCGGTGTTGCCGCTCGTGGGCTCGATGATGGTGTAGTCGCCGCCGCGCACGAGCTTGCCGGCCTTCTCGGCCTCGTCGATCATGTTTTTGGCGACGCGGTCTTTGACGGAGCCGGCGGGGTTGAAGTATTCCAGCTTGACGAGCACGCGGGCCTTGAGGTCCTCATCGGCCTCAAAGTGAGTGAGCTCCAGAAGCGGGGTGTGGCCGATAAGCTGATCGATGGACGTATAAACATTGCTCATGGTGAACCTCCAAAGTGTTCAAATGACTGGATGCCGTGTGGTTTTACGGTGTGTGTGTAGCAGCGAAACCCACAAACCTTATAGGTTGTTCGTTTTGCTGTTGGCAAGCATAGTAGACGCTAAAGCCTAGTAACGCAATAGGAAATAGAAGATTATGACGAGTCGATTAACCATCTTGACGGGAATGGGTATTTTCAAAACCAATTTTTCGGCTAGAATTTCTACGGACTAAATGACCGAAAGGCAGCACTATACATGTTGGTTTCTACTAAGGGCAGATATGCCCTGCGCGTTATGGTCGATCTGGCCGAGCACCAGGCAGCCGGTCGCATCCCGCTCAAAGAGATCGCGGCGCGACAGGGGATTTCCGAGAAATATCTCGAGAACATTTTGGCTACGCTCGTGCGCGCCAACATGCTCTCGGGCATGCGCGGCAAGGGCGGCGGCTATGTGCTCACGCGCCCGCCCGAGCAATACACGGTGGGCGAGATCTTGCGCCTGACCGAGGGCAGTCTGGCGCCGGTCGCCTGCCTGGATGGCGACTGCAAAGGCTGCTCGCGTTCGGATGAGTGCCCCACGCTTGACGTGTGGAAGAACCTTGACAAGCTCATCAACGACTACCTCGACGGTGTGACGCTCGATCAACTTGTTGCTCCCAACCATGGCTACGACTACGTCATCTAACCCACACCTGCGTTTGGGGACGGGGTGGAAATGGTAGACTCTCTCGTCCTTTGAGACTTGACAAATAAGAAGGCCGCCCATTTTTGCGATGGGCGGCCTTCGTTTTGGGTCGATATGACGGTTCGTATTGAACAGTTCTAGCCCTCGGCGATGCTGTCGAGAATGCTGCGCATGATGGATACCAGGATGCTGCCCATAAAGGCCGATCCAAAGCCGGCAATGGAGATACCCGCGCCCAGCAGATTGACCGACAGGTAGCTGGCCAGCTCGAGCATAAAGCTGTTGACTACGAGCTGAAAAATACCAAGCGTGATAATAGTGAGCGGCAGCGAGATGACCGTCAGGAACGGCTTGACGAGCGAGTCGACGATGTTGAGGAACAGTCCCACGAAGGCAAAGCAGACCCAGGCCTCGGCAAAGCCGAAGGGTTGGATACCGGGGACGAGGAACGTGGCGATCGCGATGGCGATCGAGGTGAAGAGCCAGTTAAGCATAAAGCGCATGGCGTGAATCCTTTCTTGCGCCGGGGTTGCTGGCGTCGCGTGAAGCGGCTTGCGGCGGCGACCTGGATGGTTGCGCGGGCGCGCCGCGGTGTTTGGGCGCCCATTGTCTCAAATATTCGTGGAGCTTACGTGCGCATTCGGTTTCTAAACGGCGTTCGTCCTGAAAAACGCGCCGCTGGCAGAGAGTCTTGTCGCTTTAGTTTGGTGGTGTGCTACACTGCTACGGGCAAAAGCCACAGGCGTTGCCCTATTGCATAGAACGGGCGAACGATGCCCGATGTCAGTATCAACTTCGATGCCTTTTGGCGGGTTTGGCGGTGATCGATGAATATCGAGAACATGTTTGACAAGCCTGATGTCAAGCAGCTGGTCCACGCATTTAGCCTTTTGGACGACGAGAAGGATATCCAAGCGTTTTTGACCGATATCTGCACGCCGCGCGAGATTTGCGACCTTTCTCAGCGTTTGCAGGTTGCGCGCTATTTGGACGAGGGCGAGCCTTATGTTGAGGTTCAGGCCCGTACCGGCGCTTCGTCCACCACGGTGAGCCGCGTTTCAAAGGCGCTGAACGGCGAGTACGGTGGCTACCGCAAGATCCTCATTAAGTTGGAGGATGGCGAGTAGGCCGGCGACAACATTGAATTACGAAGAACCGTCCCTCCGGGGGCGGTTTTTTGATCCCTTGGGGACGGAGGAAAACGGATCACCGGGTTAGACTGACCCCCTCTGTGATCCATTTTCCTCCGTCCTCAAGGGATCAAATCTGTTGGCGTGGGGCAAATCTGTCCGCGTGGGCGGGTAGGATGGATGCATTGATTATTGCGAACAGTTTGAGCGGAGGACCATGCCTGTTCGAATCTATACCACCAATGCCGGCACGGATTTGAGCGATGCCGAGTCGGCGCTGCTTGCCGACCTTATTGTCCGCCACGGGCGTGCCGTGTTGCTGGCACCTACGTTTGCCGAGCTCGACCTGTGCCGTCATGATGCGGCGGAAGCCGGCGTTTCGCTGGGTATCGACTACAAGACGTCTACATCGTGGCTTCGCTCGCTTTGGGAGCTTTTGGGCGACGGGCGCGGTTTCGTCGACAACCTGCAGCGCCAGATGCTGTTCTCGGACATGGTCACGCGTCTCGACGATGCCGACCTGCAGCCGCTTTCGCGCAGCCAGGGCACAGTGCGCATGCTCGCGCGCATGGCCCGCGACGTGTTGCCGGGCGTTGCGGGGACGGGTGCCGAACGATGCCGTGGCGACAACTGCCAGCCTGAGCCAAAAAGCGATGCCGAGGCTCGTGTGTTCGAGCTTTTGCGCGCCTACGCGGGCGGTTTGGACCGTCGAGATATGGTTGAGCCCTGCGAGGCAGCTGACATTATGACCAGTGTCCTGGCCGATAGCCTGCCGGCGTGCACTCGCGCCGTATGCGTGCGCGGTATCACGTCGTTTACGCACGGTCTGCTCGAGCTGCTGTCTGCCGTGGCGAACAATGGGGGAGAGGTCGTCGTGCTGCTTGCCCGCGAGCAGGCGGCGATGCGCGAGGAGCTTGCCACGGCATTTGATGCCCGCGATGTGTTGTTTGAGATCGCGCCGCTAGGGGAGGGTGTCGGCGCGTCTGATGCCGCTTACGGGACCGCCGCTCAGCCTGCCTTTATTGAGGTCGCTGGCCCCCATGCCCGTGCTCATGCTTATGCGGACGCAATTGATGATCTGGTAAAAACGTGCCGGGGTTCCGAGGTCGACGGCGCTTCTGCCGACCCCGTGCGCGTGCTCGTTGTTTCTGCCCGGGCACCCCAGCTGTTCGGCGAACTCGCCTCTCGTCTGGCGGCGCGTCACATTGCGGCCGAGACGACTGAGTTCACGGCGTTTTCTCAATCCATTGCGGGCAGGCAGTTTGCGGCGCTTGCCGGCCTGATCGAGTGCATGAAGGCCGCCGATGAGGGCATGGCGTCAAAGACCGAGTGGTGGCCCGCGCCGGAGCTTACCGACTGGATCTACAGTCCGCTTTCGGGTGCCGACGCCGCGAGCGCCCGCGGCTTCGACAAGAACATACGCCTGTCGCGCAACAAGACCACTGCGGGCGTTAAGAGCCTGCTGCAGAGCGTCCAGGGTCAGGTGAGGGGCGCGCGCAAGGCGGCGAGCGACGAAAACTGGTTTAAGAACGTGCCGTGTGTGGTCTCGGACGTGTTCCAGGCGCTGTGGCGCGACAAACCCGTGACGGCGCTCAAGGCCATGCTCGCCGTTGCCGAGGCGCTGCCCGATCGCGCTCTAGGCGGCCTTGACGGCCAGGCCCGTCGCCAGGCAGAGACGGCTTTGCTGCGCCATGCCATCGACATCCTTATGAACGATGCTCGCGCACTCGACGTGTCGCAGGCCGCGACCGTGCCGGTTCTCGACGGCGTTCGAACCAAGGTGGACAAGCGCAGTACCGCTTACGATTACGCGACCTACGAGGTCGATCGCACGCCACGGGCACAAGTGCGCTTCGTGTCGCTTGCCGATGCGTCGGTTTTGCGTCCTGGCGGCTACGATGCCGTGCTGTTTGCCGATGTCGACCTGGACAGCTATCCGCTTTCGCACGAAGAGGGCCCGCTTGCCACGTTGATGGCCGAGCTGCGCCGCGACGGCGTGTCTTTGGAGCCCGCCGCCCTGCTGCGCGTGCGCTTTGGCCGTGCAATGCAGGCGACGAGCGGTCCGGTCGCGCTTGCCCGCGTGACACACGATCGCCAGGCGCGAGAGTGCTACCCGGCAGCCGTATGGACCGAGCTGCGGGCACATGCCGAGGCCGCTGGCGCTGCCAAGCCCACGTGCGTGGGCGAGGGCGATATCATCGCCGACTTTGATCCCGCGGCAGGTGAAGGCCTCAAGCGCGAGCGCGTGACCTGCGAAGCCCCTCAGCACCTGAGCGATGAAGCCATTCCGTATCTGGTTCTGCGCCGTCGCGATGGCGAGGGCGAGAACGCGCCGCTCGTGCCGCGTCTGACGTCCGCCTCGCAGATCGAGGCCTATTCTACCTGTCCACTGTGCTGGTTCGTGTCGTATCGCGTCAAGCCCCAGTCTATCGACGCGGGCTTTGACAACATGGAGAAGGGCAACTTTGTCCACGACGTGCTGGAGCATCTGCATGCCCGTCTGCCCCAAGAAGGCATGGAGCGCGTGACGCCCGAGAATCTGCCGCGTGCACAGGAGCTGCTGCACGAGGTCTTTGACGAGACGTTGGCCGAGCACGCTGGCAAGCGCGGCACGGAGGGCCCGCTGGTGCCGCTCTCCCCGGTGGAGGAGCGCCAGGTGGCCGAGATCTTGCCGCAGCTGGAGGGTGTGCTTGCCTACGAGTCCGAGGCACTTGCCCCCTTTGCCCCGCGCTACCTGGAGTTCGCCTTCAACGAGCTCAAGGTCGAGTATGCCGGTTGGCCGCTTGGCGGGCGCATCGACCGCGTGGACGTGGACGCCGAGAATCGTGCCGTGGTGATCGACTACAAGCATCGCACGGGCGTTGAGGAGTTTAAGCTCGCCGACCCTACGGTGCGCGACGAGGAATCGGGCACGGCACCCATCGACGATCCGCGCTGGTTGCCACCACATACCCAAACGCTTATCTACGCCCAGGCCATGCGCCGGGCGCTGGATTTGGACACCCGCGCGGCGCTCTACTTTTCGACCAAGGGCGGCAAGCCGGCGTTGCGCGGTGCCGCGAGCGCCGAGCTGCTCGAGGAAGAGCGCGGCGACGGCCGCATCCCGGGCCTTAAGATAGGTTTCCCCGGCGAGGGTGGCAGCATGGACTTCGACGCCCTGCTCGATCGCGTGGAGGCCGGCATCGCCGAGCGCTTGCGCGAACTCGAGGCGGGCAACGTCGCTGCTGTCGACCCGGCGTCGACGCAGGCCGCGCATGCCCGCTGCTCGTATAACCACGAAGGAACGTTTGTAAGGAGGGACGTGTAGACCATGGATCTTTCGACTTTGATGCCGCAACAGCTGCAGATTGTCAAAACGCTCGACCGCCCGCTGTTTGTCTCGGCGGGCGCCGGTTCGGGTAAGACCTTTACCCTCACGCGCCGCATCGTCTATGCGCTCTCGCCCGAATCCGGTCCGTTCGTCGAGCATCTGGACCAGGTACTCGCCATCACCTTTACCAAGGATGCCGCGGCCGAGATCCGCGACCGCGTGCGCCGTGCGCTTATCGACGAGGGTATGGACGAGGAAGCACTGACCGTCGACGACGCGTGGATTTCGACCATTCACGGCATGTGCTCGCGTATCCTGCGCGCGCACGCGCTGGAGCTGGGCATCGACCCCGAGTTCACGGTGCTCACCGATACCGACGAGCTCATGGATCAGGCTGTTGAGCATGTGCTGGGTCGCGCGACGGCACCCGATGCCGCCCCCGAGCTCGCGGCATCGCTCAAGGCCCTCTATGCCTGGTATCCCATGGCGGGCGAGGGCGGTTCCTTTGGCGGCGGTACGACCATCAAGGGTCTGGTGCGCGACCTGCTGGAGCTGTCGAGCCAGTTGCCGGGCGGTATGGACGACGTGCGCGTGGCGCGCGGCCAGGCCGATACCTCGGCACTCGCCGATGCCTATCGCGCGGCGCTGGGTGCGAGCAAGGCCTCGACCGAGAAGGCGCAGGCGGCGCTCGATGCCATCGACGCGTTCGAGGCGAGCGGCAAGACCATGGCCGATGCGGCGCGACTCATGATGTCGTGCACCATGCCGCGCGCGAGCAAGGCATTCCCTAAGGAGCAAGCCGAGCTGCTCAAGGCCGAGGCCGCCGATGCGTTTATCAATATCGTGCTTGCCTGCGGTGGCCCGGCGCTCGATGCGCTGGTGGGCCTGGCCCGTTCCGTGGAGGCGGAGTACCGTGCGCTCAAGGCCGACCAGTCCGCGCTCGACAATAACGATCTGCTGCGCATGGCATATGAGGCGCTGCGCGATTATCCCGCCATCCGAGCCGCCTACGAGGGCCGCTTTAAGATGGTCATGATCGACGAGTTCCAGGATACCGACCAGATGCAGGTCGACCTGATCCGTTACCTGACCGGCGCGGGGGAGCGTGCGCTTTGTACCGTGGGCGATGCGCAGCAGTCGATCTACCGCTTCCGCGGCGCCGAGGTCGAGGTCTTCCGTCGCCAGGAGCGCAAGGTGGGCTCGTCTACCGCGCCCGAGGCGACTGCCGCGGCCGACGCCCCTGCTGGCGAGCTCGTTAAGCTTGTGCGCAACTTCCGCAGCCATGACGAGGTGCTGCGTTACGTGGCGCGCGTCTTTGATGGCGACGATGGCGGCCTGATGCAGGGCTTTTTGGATCTTGAGGCGAGCGACGGCCGCAAGGACACGCTGGTGGCGGACGCCTCGCGTCGCCAGGCCCTCTTTGTTGCCGGCGGCAGTACGCAGGAGCGCACGCAGGCCAAGGCCCGTGCGATCGCCGAACGCTTCCGCGCACTTGCCGATGCCGGCCAGCCCCAGGGCGGCATGGTGCTGCTGCTGGGCCGCATGACCAACGCAGATGTCTACGCGCAGGCTTTCCGCGATCAGGGGCTCGACTGCGTCATCGCGGGCGGCTCGGTCTTTGCCCAGGCTGCCGAGGTGCAGACGGTGCGTGCCCTGGTCTGCGCGCTCGCCAATCCGGCCGATACGGCGCAGGGCCTTATGCCGCTGCTCGCCTCGCCGATGTTTGCGCTCGGCGCCCAGGAGTTCCTGGCGCTGGCGACCAAACTCGACGAGCAGACAGGCGAGACGTCGCGCCGCAACATCGATGCGGGCATCATGAGTGATTTCGACGTGCCGGGTTTGCAAGACTTGCCGCTGGTGACGCGCGCCCGCGAGGTGCTGCGGTATGCGCTTCGTCGCGTGGGCCGCGATTCGTTCGCCGCCATCGCGCGCGACGTGGTCAACGCCTCCGGCTGGTTTGTGCGTCTGGCACAGCGCGGTCCCGAAGGCAAGGCCATTGCCGCCAACGTGCTCAAGGCGCTCGACGCCGTGGCCGAGGCGGAGGCCGAGTTCGGTAACTCGCCGCGTTCCATCGCGCTGGCCTTCGACCGCTTCTTGGCGGGCAAGGAAGCCCCGGGTGCCCTCAACGAGGAGGGCGACGGCGCGGTGCGCATCATGACGGTTCACGCCTCTAAGGGTCTGGAATATCCGGTCGTGGCGGTCGCCGAGTGCTTTGGCGTGCGTAAGCCCTCGGGTGCGGCACAGATGGGTCGCGTCGAGGGAGGAGCGCAGGTCGTGGCGCTGCCGGCACGCTTCGACGGCGTTAAGCTCACCGACGGAACCTTTGTGAAGGGCGACGACGTCAAAAAGCAGTTTGAGCACGCGTTTAAGGGCAAGGGCACGTCGCTGTGGCTACCGCCGGAGCTCATGGAGGATGTCTGCGCGACGGGTTCTCCCGCCGAGGCATTCGTTCGCCTGCGCAACGACGACCTGCAGCTTTCGCTCGAGGAGCGGGCTCGTCTGCTCTATGTCGCCATGACGCGTGCGCGCGAGCTGGTGATCTTGGCGATGGATGCCGGCGTGAGCCGCGGCAAGGTGGCGGCGCCGACCTTCGATGTCGAGACGGATCTGACCTACGATGTCCTGCGCCGCATTCTGCCGACGGACGCTCTGGACATGCCGCAGCTCGATAGCGACCGTTTGGTGTTCGACAACTCCAAGCCGGGCGACTACGAGCTCATCTCGCTCGCGGGCTTTACCTTTGGCGAGCAGGCGTTTGAGGCCAACGCTTCGCTGGATGTCGAGGGCAGGCTTGTCCGCGGCGATGCCGATGCAGATGCTGCCGACGATTCGGCCAGTACAATCGTCCCTGGTCCTGCCGACCCCAAGCCCGATTCGTTTGAGCTTGTGTATTCCCAGGCAGTGGGCGTGCGCATGGGCATCTGTCCATTTCCGGTGCGTGACTCGTATAGCTACTCGTCAATCGCCGCGGCGCTCCATGCCGAGACAGAGGACCGTGCCGCCGAGGCGCGTGTGCCCATGGACGAGGCTGGCGATGATGCGGAGTCGGATGGTTCCGAGATGACGGATGCGGACGTGGCCGCTGTCGAGCCCGCCGGCAACCCCATGGCGCTGGGCTCGGCGTTCCATGCCGCCTGCCAGTGGCTGATCGAGATGGGTTCCGATGCGCTGCCCGCTGAGCGTGCCGATGCTCTGGCGCGCCTGTGGCGCCTGACGCCGGAGCAGCGCGAACGCTTCGACGTTGCCCTGAACCGCTGGCTCAAGTCGGCTGTTCGTGCCGATCTGCTCGCGTGGCCGTGCGTTCGCGCCGAGGTGCCGTTCTTTTCGCTGGGCTGCGAGGACGAGGACATCGCTCGCTACGGTGCCTATGCCGAGGGCGCCATCGATGCACTGGCCACCGACCCGGCCGATCCGTCGCGCGCCCTGGTCATTGATTACAAGACGGGCGGCACGCCGGACGAGACGCCGGACCAGCTGCTCGAGAAGCACGCCCTGCAGGCGCGCGTTTACGCCGACGTGTTGCACAAGGCGGGCTTTGAGGCCGTGACCGTCAAGTTCGTCCGCGTGGAGCAGCCGGATCCGACCCTCTTCGTCGAACCCGCCGAACCTCAAGTGGTCACCTACAACTTCTAGCCCTCAGATAACTTGCGGTGGAATACGGACTGTTTTGGCCAAAAAGCCGCCAAACAGTCCGCATTTCACCGCAACTGCAAGAGGAGCCGTGTTGGTTTGGCTAGGTTCGGGTGCTGTCCGTGCCGTGCGGTAAAATCGTTCAGTCAGAACACGAACCCGCATCGGAGCTCATCACATGGCATTCGTCCATCTGCACAATCACACTGTTTTCTCCATGCTCGACGGCGCAACCCGTATCCAGGATATGGTCAATCGTGCCGTTGAACTTGGCATGCCCGCCGTGGCCATTACCGACCACGGCTACATGTATGGCGTGCCCGACCTGGCGCTGGCCTGCGACGCCGTCAATCACAACACGCCCGAGTACAAAACCTGGAGCCACGACAAGGCCTTCTTGGAAAAGGACCGCCGCGACGAGCTGGTGGAGCCCGATCCCGAGGAAAACCCGCGCGAGCATGCCCAGTACGTCAAAGACATGGCCATGTGGGACGAGAAGGGCAACATCGACGAGCTCAAACCGCCCCTGGTCATCAAGCCCATCTTTGGCTGCGAGGTCTACTTTACGCCGGACGAGACCCTTGCCCGCGACCACAAGCCCGAGCTCTACCACATGATCCTTCTGGCCAAGGATCAGGAGGGCTACGTCAACCTAATGCAGACGGTCTCCGAGGCCGCCGTGCAGGGCTTTTACTACAAGCCGCGCGTGACGCTCGACAACCTGCGCCGCCATGCCAAGGGCATGATCTGCACGAGCGCCTGTATCGCGGGCATCATCCCCAAATACATCGACCGCGGCGACATGGAAGGCGCCATCAAGTGGGCCGAGACCTTCCGTGATACCTTCGAGCCCGGTGACTTCTACATCGAGATCCAGGAACACGGCATCACCACCGACAACGGCCTGACTGACGAGCAGATGGACCGCACGCTCATCGACATCGCCAAGCAGGTGGGCGTCAAGGTCATCGCCACCAACGACTTCCACTACCTGCGCCGCGAGGATGCGCCCGTGCAGGACGTCATCATGTGCATTGGTATGAATGCCAAGGTCGACGACCCCAACCGCATGC
Source organism: Collinsella aerofaciens (assembly GCF_963360655.1). Classification (NCBI taxonomy): domain Bacteria; kingdom Bacillati; phylum Actinomycetota; class Coriobacteriia; order Coriobacteriales; family Coriobacteriaceae; genus Collinsella; species Collinsella aerofaciens. Next base: position 365,813 of record NZ_OY725717.1, on the reverse strand, counting down.
GCATGACCGGCTCGGAGTTTTACATGAAGACCGAGGAGGAGATGCGGGCGATGTTCCCGTATTGCCCCGAGGCCTGCGACAACACGCTCGAGATTGCTGACAAGTGCTACGTTGAGCTGGACTGGGACTCCATCATATTGCCGCGATTCCCGTTGCTCGATCCCGGCGAGACGCACGAGAGCCAGTTCCGCCGCGAGTGCGAGAAAGGCCTGCGCCAGCACTACGGTGACGACTGGGCCACGCGCGAGATCGGCGGCGTCAACATCAAAGAGCGCTTTGAGTACGAATACAAGGTCATCTGCGACAAGGGCTTTGCCGCCTACTTTTTGATCGTCGCCGAGTACGTGCAATGGGCTAAGGACAACGGCATCGGCGTCGGCCCCGGCCGTGGCTCGGCCGCCGGCGCTATCGTCGCCTACGCCATGAACATCACCGCGTTTGACCCGCTCGAGAACGGCCTGATGTTCGAGAGGTTCCTGTCCCCGCAGCGTACCGAGATGCCCGATATCGATATGGACTTCGACGATGAGCGGCGCCTCGAGGTCGTGGAGCACGTTCGCCAGCTCTACGGCCCCGAGAAGGTCACCCACGTCATCACCTACTCGACCATTAAGGCCAAGCAGGCCATCAACGACGCCGCGCGCGTCCTGGACTACCCGGTCTACATGGGCCAGCGCCTGTCCAAGATGGTCTCGAGCGACCCCAAGGTCAAGCTCAAGCAGGTGCTCGAAAAACAACCCGGCAAAGAGGATCTGTTTAACCCCGACTTTGCCGAGGCCTATAAAAAGGACGACGACGCCCGCCGCATCATCGACACGGCGCTCTCGATTGAGGGCCTCACCCGTGGCGAGGGCGTGCACGCGTGCGCCGTTCTGATCTGCCGCGACCCCGTCAACGAGCATGTGCCCACCAAGCTCGACACCAAGGGCGGCGTCGAGATTACCCAGTACGAGGGCCATACCGTTGCCGACATGGGCCTGCTCAAGATGGACTTCCTTGGCCTGCGCACGCTGACGGTTATCTCCAAGGCCAAGGCAAACATCAAAAAGAACTTCGGCATCGACATCAAAGAGGAAGAGATTCCCTTTGACGATCCCGAGATCTTTAAGCTCATGGGCTCCGGCCACACCGCCGGCGTCTTCCAGGTCGAGTCCGCCGGCATGACGGCCACGATCAAGAACATGAAACCCACCGAATACAAGCACGTCGTGGCATTGATCGCTCTGTACCGCCCGGGCCCGCTGGGCGCCGGCATGGTTTCGTCCTACATCAACCGTATGAACGGCAAGGAGCCGGCCGTCTCCTACGACGACCGCCTGGACGACATCCTGGGCGAAACCTACGGCACCATGGTCTACCAGGAGCAGGTTATGCTCATCTCCGTCGAGATGTGCGGCTTCTCCAAGGGCGAATCGGACTCGCGTATCCGTAAGCCCGTGGCTAAGAAAAAGATCAAGCTGCTCACGTCGACGGTGCTCCACTGGGAGGATGGCTCGGACGAGACCACCTACGACCACTGGATGAACGGTGCTATCAAGAACAACTACACGCGCGAGGTCGCCCAGAAGATTTGGGACGATGTTCTCGAGTTCGCGTCTTACGCCTTTAACAAGTCGCACTCCGCCGGCTACGCCATCCTGGTTATGCAGACGGCGTGGCTCAAGGCGCACTATCCGCACGAGTACATGGCGGCCGTTCTGACGTCCTACACGGGCAAGACCGACAAGATCGTTCATTACGTCTCGGCGTGCCGCCACGACGGCATCCCCGTGCTGTCGCCAGATGTCAACGAGTCCGGTACCGAGTTCACGGCTACCAAGGAGGGCGTGCGCTTTGGTCTGGCCGGCATCCGCGGCGTGGGCACTGGCGTGGCGCAGGCGATTATCGCCGAGCGCGAGGCGGGCGGCCCGTTTAAGACGCTGCACGACTTTGTCGAGCGCGTGGACTCGAGCCAGGCCAACCGTCGCGTGATCGAATCGCTCATCAAGGCAGGCGCCTTCGACTCCACGGGGTATCCGCGTCGCCAGATGATGCACTTTGTGGATAAGAACAACCCCGAGAACATCATCGATGCCGCCGTGAAGCGCCAAAAGGATCGCGCGAGCGGCCAGACGTCGTTCTTCGATATGTTCGGCGACGTTGAGGGCTCGGGCTTTGAGGTGAGCGTGCCCGATCCGGACGGCCAGGAGTGGGACCGCCACCTTAAGCTGAGCCAGGAGAAGGAGGTTCTGGGCATCTATGTCTCGGACCACCCGTTGCGCCCGTTTGAGTATGCACTTAGCAAAGCGCGCGACTTCTCGTTCTCGCAGATCGACACCGGCTATGAGGTGCAAAACCCCACGGGCGGTACCATCAACCAGGAGATTCCCGAGGGCAAGGCGCTGTGGTGGGCCGGCATGGTCTCGAGCGTGTCCAAGCGCGTGACCAAAAACGGCGACCCCATGGGCATCGTGCAGCTCGAGGACATGGAAGGCGAGGCCACGGTCGTGGTGTTCCCCAAGACCTACAAGGAGGCCGAGGGGTATCTGTACGGCGAGGTCGATCCCGAGACCGGCGCGCAGCTGTCCGACGCGTTTGTGCGCATTAAGGGCAAGCTCGAGCGCTCGGACCGCGGCGACCAGATCATCGCGCAGGAGATTGTGCCGCTGGAGCTTAGCGAGGAGAAAAACAAGCCCAAGGTCTTTGAGGTCATGGTGCCCAACAGCCGCTTTAGCCAGGGCAATATGGCGCGCCTGGCCACGGTGCTCACCACCAACCCGGGCGGCGACCGCGTGGAGATCTTTATTGAGCAAGTCGACGGGCGCGTGCTGCGCGCTGAGGTGCCGGCCAAGGTCAATGCACGCTCGATTCCGCTGCTGGCAGAGGCAAAGGCCATCGTCGGCAACCAAGGCCGCGTGACGGTTATCTAAGCTACCCCGGGTGAGATTGGAGGAAGTGATGGCGCAGGGGACGTTTGTGCAGGCGCTTCGCAAAGAGGCGGCGTTGAGCGGAACCTTTATGAAGGGGCGTTCGCTCATGCTCAACGGCGCCGTTCTGTCGATCGAGGACAGCGGCTCGCGCTTCTCCAAAAACGTGACGGTTGAGGGCTCGGTGCGCGGCTCGCGCGGCGACCTGTACAAGACGCACGTGGCGCTCGACATGGACGAGCACGAGGTTATCGACTACGACTGCGATTGCCCCGCCGCCTTCCGCTATTCCGGCATGTGCAAGCACGCCATCGCCACGGCGCTGGCGTATCTGGATGCCAGTGGCGCCGAGCCCGTCGAAGGTTTGCGCACGCCGGTCCGCACGTTTACGGCGCAGCCGAAACAGCCCGCGCGCACCGCGCTCAAAGCGCCGGCCGTCAATCCCAACTTTCCCTTTCCGGCGCCCGTCCCCACGAGTCCCAGCCTCATGGCGGCGCTCTCCGATCTTTCGGACGCACGCATGGATGAGCTGGCGAGCATGCGCCGCAAGCTCGCTGGCAGTGTGGATCCCGATGCCCCCAAGGCGGCGTTGGAGCCTTCGTTGGTGCCGTACTACAATCCGCTGTTCGCCGACCGCTTTAGCTGGGCGCTCGAGTTCCGCATTCGCTGCGGTTCGGTGTCCTACGTGGTCAAGGACATCGACGGCATGGCCGATGCCTACGTGCGCGGCGGCACGTTCTCTTATGGCAAGAAACTCACGTTTGTCCATACGCCCGAAGCCTTCGAAGACGTGTCGACAAAGCTGCTCAACCTTGTCGTGACGACAGTTGCCTATCTCGATGACATCACAAGCTCGCGTTCGGCGTCGTACGACTTTGTCCGCAGCGGTTTTGTCGCCGAGCGTCAGTTGCCGCTGTCCGAGCATAGCATCGTATATGTGCTGGACCTGTTGCGCGGCCAGAGCATCTCTTTTGAGCCCGCCTGGTCGCGGGGGACGACGACGCATCGCACCTATGACGTGGCGGTTGAGATGCCTCCGGAAGGGGAGGACGAGGCGCTGTCTAAGCGCCCACCGCTCCTTGCCGCCAAAATCGCGCCGGCGGCTGGTGGCAGCTACGATCTACGCCTGCCGGCCGATGCATACTGCTTTGCTTCGGGCGACGTTGCCTATCTGGTCGACACCCGCCGTGCGCGCCGCGCCGATGTAGCGTTTGCCCAGCATGCGGCGCCGTTCCTATCGCGCTTACTGCCCTGTCGCACGCCGATTCATATCGCTGTCGACCAGGTGGGGGAGTTCTGTCGTATGGCGCTGCCCATTTTGCGCGACTACACCGACCTTACCGCGCCCGCCGCGCTCGATACCGTGGCGCCCGAGCCGAGCTTTGCTATGGCGATCGGCGTCGACGATGGGCTTGTGACCTGCAAAATTACGGTTACCTACGGCGACTGGTCGGCAGACCTCTTTAGTCTAGGCGCTCCGGGCAGTCTCTTCGAAGAGCAACGCCCCGGCGTGCCGCCCCGCGACGAGGTGGCAGAGTTTCGTGTTATGGACACGGCGGCCCTGTATTTCGACTTTTACGAGGGCGGTCTGGCGTTTGAGGAGCGCGATGACGAGAGCTTGTTCTGCCTGCTGACCGAGGGCCTGTCCGCCCTGTCCGAGCTGGGTGAGGTCATGCTCAGCGACCGCCTGCGCCAGATTTCGGTGCGCCCCGCGCCCAAGCTCTCGGTTCGTGCGACTGTCAAGAGCAATCTGCTCGATGTCGAGCTGGGCGTGAGCGGGCTTTCGGCCGCGGACCTTGCCGTCTATCTCGATTCGTACAAGCGCCATCAAACGTTTGCGCGCCTTACGTCCGGCGACATCATTCGCCTGGACGAGGGCGCTCGAGCCGCGTTTGGCCTCGCCGAGGACCTGGGCGTCGATGCCGTCGACCTGCTCGACGGCGTGTTGCTTCCCGCATCGAGCACCCTGTTCGTCGATAGCATGCTCGCGCGCACACCCGCGCTCGAGGCCGATCGTGACGCCGCGTTCCGCCGCACCGTCGAGCGCTTGGATACGCTCGGCAAGATGGACTTTACGGTGCCGGTCTCGCTCAAGGCCACACTGCGCGGCTATCAGGTCGACGGCTACCAGTGGCTCGGCTCGCTCGAACACCTGAGCCTTGGCGGCATCTTGGCCGACGATATGGGCCTGGGTAAAACGCTCCAGATGATCGCGCATATCCTGGCGCGCGTGGAGGCGGGGGACACTAAACCCACGCTTGTGGTGTGTCCCGCGTCGCTTGTGTACAACTGGACCGCCGAGCTGGAGCGCTTTGCGCCCTCGCTCGATGTGTGCGCCATTGTGGGCACCAAGGCGCAGCGTCGCGTGCAGATCGCCGGCGTGGCCGAGCATAACGTGGTCGTGACGTCGTATGACCTTATGCGGCGCGATATCGACGAGTATGTCGAGCAGGACTTTGCCCGTGTGGTGCTCGACGAGGCCCAGTACATTAAAAACCCGCTCACGCAGGTAGCGCGTGCCGCCAAGCGCCTGCCTGCCGGCGTGCGCTTTGCCTTGACGGGCACGCCCATCGAAAACCGCTTGTCCGAGCTCTGGAGCATCTTCGACTTTTTGATGCCGGGCCTACTTGGCACGCGCGAGTCGTTTGCCAAGCGCTTCGAAAGCCCGGTCGAGCACGCCGAGGGCGACAGCGCCGCTCGCCTGCAGGCGCTCGTGTCGCCGTTTGTGCTGCGCCGCGTAAAGGAAGACGTGGTGGCAGACCTGCCCGAGAAGATCGAGGATACGGTCATGGCGCAGCTCACCGGCGAGCAGCGCAAGCTCTACCTGGCCAACCAGGACCGCATCGCCCAACAGGTGCAGCACCGCGAGTCATCCGAGTTTAAGAAAGACAAGCTCAAGGTGCTCGCCGAGCTCACCAAGCTGCGCCAGATCTGCTGCGACCCGCGTCTGCACTACGAGGATTACAAGGCGGGGAGCGCCAAACTCGATACGTGCATGGAGCTCGTGCACGGCGCACTCGACGGCGGGCATCGCATCCTGCTGTTCAGCCAGTTTACGGGTATGCTCGATATCATTGGTAAGCGCTTGGCCAAGGAGGACATCGCCTTCCTTAAGCTCACGGGCGCTTCGTCTAAGGAGAGCCGCGCCAAGATGGTCGCGCAGTTCCAAGCGGGCAAGGTTCCGATCTTTTTGATTTCGCTCAAGGCGGGCGGCGTGGGCCTTAACCTGACGGCGGCCGACGTGGTCATTCACTACGACCCGTGGTGGAACGTGGCGGCGCAGGACCAAGCGACTGACCGCGCGCATCGTATTGGCCAGCAACATACCGTGACCGTGTACAAGCTCATCGCCAAGGACACGATCGAGGAACGCATTATGCAGATGCAGGAGTCCAAGCGCGACCTGGTCAACAGCGTGCTCGGCGGCGACGGCATCTCGTCGGCGCTGTTTACCCGCGAGGACGTTCTGGCGCTGCTCGGCGGCGACGGGCGCTAACCCGCTCGGGTGGGGCTGCTGGGGTAGGCAGGACGGTCGACGCATTTTGGCTCGACCGCTTGCCTAATCCGTTATGTGTTCATTTGCAATGCCGTGGATGGTTTGTCTGCCTTTGGGCATAAGAACCATCAAGAACATTGGCACATCAGCAAAGGAGAACATCATGGCGAAATTCTTTAAGGACCCCGACGGCAAGCTCATCGCCGCCCTTGGCGACGACGTTGCGACCCCTGCCGGTTGCACGGAACTGACTGCAAACACAGAGGACGCGGCGCACGAGAAGCACGTGCCTGTTGTCGAGACCGAGCGTGACGGTCACGTGATTCGCGCACGCGTTGGCTCGGTCGAGCACCCCAGCCTGCCCGAGCACTACATTGAGTGGATCGCCCTTGAGGCCGAGGGCCGCTTAGAGGTTCATTACCTTGAACCCGGCATGAAACCCGCGACGTTTTTCGCGGGCGGCTCCAAGACCGGTACCGTCTATGCCTACTGCAACCTGCACGGGCTGTGGTCCGCGACATTCTAGGAGCGCGCCCCCGCTCGGGGTATCATAGCTAGCATATGCACATGCAAGCGCCGACTGCATTATGCGGCCGGCGCTTTTACTACGATTTCGATGGTTTACGACGGAAAGGGCTGGGCCATGAAGCTCGCACTTGCACAGATCGATATGCGCCTGGGTGATATTGAGGGCATTTGCGGCCGCATCGAGGACCAGGCTCGTCTGGCCCACGAGCGCGGGGCGCGCGTGCTGTGCGTTCCGGCTCCGCTCTTTATGGGCGCCATGCCCGGTGGCCTGGTGGGCGCTGCCGACTTTGAGCACGACGTGCTTGCCGGTTTGACTGGTGTCGCCGAGCGTATCCAGGAGCTTGACATGATCTGCATCGTGCCCGCGGCGGTTTCGTTTGAGGGCCAGCCGCTGCTCGACTACATGATGCTCAAGGACGGTCATGTGGTGCCGGCGCGTTCGAGCATTGCCCTGCAGCGTGGCGAGAACAACGACACACGTTGGGCGCCGCCGGTGTTCGACGTGGACGGCGTGCGCATTGCCGTGATTTTTGACTTGGACCGCGAACTCGAGATGCTGCCGACCGGTGTTGACCTCATTGCGTATTTCCAATTCAACGCGTTTGACATGACCGACCGCGAGACTGCCGCCATTGCTGCCGTTCGCAGCGGCGCCTACCGCAAGATCGCATCCAAGCGCAGCGTGTGGTTTGCCTGCATGGCGCCGGTCGGTGCCTATGACGAGTCGGTGTATACCGGCGGTTCGTTTGTGCTCGACGACTGCGGTCGCGTGGTGGCCCAGGCACCGTGCTTTGAGGAGAGCCTGCTGGTTCAGGAGATTCAGCGCGGCGTGATGCTCGATGCCCTGGAGGATCACGAACTGCCCGAGTTCCGTTCCGAGGAGTGGCTGTGGCAGGCGCTGGTGCTCGCCGTGCGCGACAACGCCCGAGCCCACGGTGCGTCGCGTGCTGTGGTGGCACTCGAGGGTGACTTGCCGTCGTCCCTGCTGGCGGCGCTGGCCGTCGACGCTCTGGGCCCGCGCAATGTGATTGGCCTGGTGCTGGGGCGCAACCGTATCTTTACGCCGGCGCAGGAAGAAGCCGAGGCTGCCCGCTGTGCCGCCGTCCGCGCCATCGCCGAGCGTCTGCACATTCGCACCGTCGAGCGCGATGCACCGGATGCGGCGCGCGTGCTCGATCGCGACGTGTCGGCGGGCGATGCCGAGCGCCTGCGCTCGCGCACGCTGGGCCTCATGCTGGAGGATACGGCGCTCGAGCTGGGTGCGATGGCGCTGAGCCCGCTGTCCAAAACCGAGTACGCGCTGGCGGCGCCGGCGCTTTGCGGCGGCTACCAGGGCGACTTTGCGCCCTTTGGCGATGTGTACCTGTCGACGCTTGAGTTTGTGGCGCGTGTGCGCAACCGCACGTCTGCCGTGGTGCCCCAAGAGCTCGTGACGCTCAACGCAGTGGAAGATTGTATGGAGCGCGTGCTGGCGCAGGCGCTCTCGACGCTCGACGGCCCGGTTGATATGCTCGACCGCGCGGCACAGCTGCTCGGCGGGCTTGAGCCGGGTGAGGTCGATGGCGCGCTCGAGGCGCACGTGGACCGCAATCGATCTTTTGACGACATCCCAATGGCCGCCGGCAAGCCCGAGGCTTGCTCGCTGCTGCTGATGCTCGTTCGACAGGGTGAGGCTTCCCGTCGCATGCTGCCGACGACGCCGATCGTCTCGGCCCGTTCGTTTGCCGAGCGTGCCTGGCCGTATATGCTCGCGTGGTCCGACCTGGGGCTTAACGGCAAGGAGCGTATGACGGTCGATTCGCTGGCGCGCGCCGAGGTGCGCCGCTTTGCCGACGAGGATACGAGCGAGCGCGTGCGAAACGAGATGATGGGCGTGCTGGGCGAGCTACTGGGTATTTCGCCCGAGCAAATGGAGGAGCTGCGCTCTGAGGACGGTCAGCGTCGTTTGCACGAGGGAATGAAAAAGTTCGAGGGCGAAGTTCAGGACGCCATCGATAAGATGATGGGCGGTCAGGGCGGCTCGCAGGGTGGGCCCCAGAGCGGACCGATGTCGCACCCGCCAGTGGATCCGAGGCAGTTCCCCTTTTTCTCGCAGAACTAATTATGGGATAGGATTCGCTCTCAACCCCGATACTTCAACTAAGCATCTTGGCCCCATTGTGTTATTCTAGAACAGACGTTCGTGAATGATGCGCGGGGCCTTGTCTTGCGCTGTGCTTGTGGCGAGGGGAGGTCGGCTTGGTTATCTTGGGCATTGACCCCGGTTTGGCTCATACGGGTTGGGGGATTATCGAGGAGCGGCGTGGCGAGGTTCGCTGCCGTGCCTATGGCTGCATCGAGACCAGTGCCGGAAGTCCGCTCGCGGTGCGCCTGTCGCATATCGCCCATGGCCTTAAGGATGTCGTCGAGCGTTATCGACCCGACACGGCTGCTGTCGAGAGCATCTACTTTGGCGCCAACGTTCGCTCGGCCATCCCCACGGCGCATGCCCGCGGTGCTGCACTCGTCGCGCTTTCGGAATGCGCGCTCGAGATTGGCGAGTACACGCCCATGCAGATCAAACAGGCTGTGGTGGGCACCGGCGCCGCGGACAAGCGGCAGGTTGCCTACATGGTACGCACGCTCACACAGCTCGACCACGACCCGCATCCCGACCATGCCGCCGATGCCCTGGCCTGCGCCATCTGCCACGTAAACCTCAGCCGCACCCGCGCCCTCACCGGTGGCGAGTTCTATCAACAGAGAGGAACCGGATACTGATGATTTCCCAGCTCCACGGAACGCTTGTCGAGGCCACGATGAGCTCTGCTGTCGTCGATGTGTCGGGCGTTGGCTTTGAGCTCGGCATTTCGGGCAGCACTGCGGCCACGTTGCCGACGCCCGGTGGCGAGGTCTGCCTCTACACGCGTATGCAGGTGCGCGAGGACGCCATGACACTTTTCGGTTTTTCCTCAAAGGATGAGCGCATGATGTTCGACCGGCTCGTGTCCGTTTCGGGCGTTGGCCCGCGCCTGGCGCTTGCCGTGCTTTCCACCTATACCGTGGGGCAGCTGTATTCGCTGGTGATGGCCGAGGACGACAAGGGCATGGCCAAGGTACCCGGTGTGGGCAAAAAGACAGCTCAGCGCCTGATCCTGGAACTCAAGAGCACCTTTGCCAAGGATAAGGGCTTTGTGCCGGTCGACGTGATTCCCGGCCAGGTTGCGATACCCGTGCCCGCTGCTGCTCCTTCGGCCATCGATGATGCCCGTGCGGCGCTCCTTTCCATGGGCTTTAGCCCGCAGGAGACCGATGTTGCCCTGAGCGGGTATGATGGGCAGAATATGCGTGTCGAGGATCTGCTCGGCGCGGCGCTTAAGCGACTCGGAATGGATGCGTGATGTGGGAAGCCGATGACTCTCAGGACCTGTGGGCGACGCCCGGCAACTCGCCGGCGGCATCCATGGCGCACGGCGAGCGCATGGTGGGCTCGGAGCTGACGGCCGAGGATCTCGATGTCGACCGCACTTTGCGCCCCCAGCGCCTGGACGATTACTGTGGCCAGGAGCACATCAAGCAGAGCCTACGCGTGTTGATCGAAGCGGCGCAGAGCCGTGGCGAGACGCTCGACCACGTGATTTTCTCGGGTCCTCCGGGCCTGGGCAAGACCACGCTGGCCACCGTTATCGCCAACGAGCTGGGCGCTCAGATCAAGACGACGAGTGGCCCTGCCATCGCGCGCACCGGCGACCTGGCGGCTATCCTTACCAACCTGCAGCCGGGTGACGTGCTGTTTATCGACGAGATCCACCGTCTTAACCGTTCGGTCGAGGAAGTCCTGTATCCCGCGATGGAGGACTTTGCGCTCGATATTGTGATCGGTAAAGGCCCGGCCGCACGTTCTATTCGCCTGGATATCCCCAAGTTTACGCTGGTGGCGGCCACGACCCGTTCGGGCATGCTGACCGGCCCGCTGCGCGATCGCTTTGGTATCTCGTATCGCTTGGACTACTACACGGTCGAGGAGCTCGCCCAGATTGTGACGCGCTCGGCGACTATCCTGGGCGTGACGATCGATCATCCCAGTGCACTCGAGATCGGCTCGCGTTCGCGCGGCACGCCACGTCTTGCCAACCGCCTTCTCAAGCGCGTGCGCGATTACGCACAGGTGTGCGGCAACGGCCCCATCGAGCTCGATATCTGCCGCCAGGCGCTCGAGTTCTTCGAGATCGACGAGCTCGGTCTGGACTGGATGGATATTCGTATCTTGGAGACGCTCGCCAAGACGTTCTCCGGTCGTGCCGTGGGACTTACGACCCTTGCCAGCGCGGTGGGCGAGGACCCGGGCACGCTCGAGGATGTCTATGAGCCCTATTTGCTGCAGTGCGGATTGATGATTCGTACGCCGCAGGGCCGTCAGGCAACCCTCCGCACCTTTGAGCACCTGGGGATTGAACCTACCGTTTAGGGCGCTTTGTTTTGGCTAGTCTGTAGGCTATCACTGAGCATTGGATAAACATATCGCCATTCATCGGTTACGGGTGTTTTACTATTGCGCGCCCGTGCTATGCTGAATTGGTCTTTTTCTCATTCGGTAACGAAAGGACCGCCCATGCCTACTGACATCGAAATCGCACGTTCCGTCACGCCGCTGCCCATTACCGAGGTGGCTAAGAACGCCGGCGTCGACGTAAAGCACCTGATTCCGTACGGCTTCGACAAGGCTAAGGTTGACTATTCACTGCTCAACGAGCCGACCGATCACCAGGCCAAGCTCGTCCTCGTGACCGCTATCAACCCAACGCCTGCGGGCGAGGGCAAGACCACCACGACCATCGGTCTGGCCGATGGCCTGCGTCGTCGCGGCGTCAAGAGTGCCGTGGCCCTGCGCGAGCCTTCGCTCGGCCCCGTCTTTGGCGTTAAGGGCGGTGCTGCCGGCGGCGGCTGGGCTCAGGTCATCCCCATGGAGGATATCAACCTGCACTTTACCGGTGACTTCCATGCCATCGGTGCTGCCAACAACCTGCTGGCCGCCATGCTCGACAACCACATCCAGCAGGGCAATCAGCTCGGTATTGACGTTAAGCGCATCACTTGGAAGCGCGTCGTCGATATGAACGACCGTCAGCTGCGCCACGTCATCGACGGCATTGGCGGTAAGGCCCAGGGCGTGCCGCGCGAGGACGGCTTCGATATCACCGTTGCCTCCGAGGTCATGGCAATCCTGTGCCTGTCCACGAGCATCAACGATCTCAAGGAGCGCTTGGGCGAGATCGTCGTCGGCTACAGCTATGCCGGCGAGCCCGTCCGCGCCCGCGACCTCAAGGCTCAGGGCGCCATGGCTGCGCTGCTTAAGGATGCGCTCAAGCCCAACTTGGTGCAAACACTCGAGGGCACGCCCGCGTTTGTCCACGGCGGCCCCTTCGCCAACATTGCCCACGGCTGCAACTCTATCATGGCCACGCGTATGGCGATGCGCTTTGGCGATGTCGCCATTACCGAGGCCGGCTTCGGTGCCGATCTGGGTGCCGAGAAGTTCCTCGACATTAAGTGCCGCATGACGGGCGTTCGCCCCAGCGCCGTCGTGGTCGTCGCGACCGCTCGTGCGCTGAAGTACAACGGTGGCGTCGCCAAGGCCGACCTCAACGAGGAGAACCTCGAGGCACTCAAGGCTGGCATGCCCAACTTGCTGCGTCATGTCGACAACATCCAGAACGTTTATGGTCTGCCCTGCGTGGTCGCCATCAACCGCTTCCCGACGGACACCGAGGCTGAGCTTGCACTCATCGAGTCCGAGTGCCAGAAGCTCGGCGTCAACGTTAAGCTTTCCGAGGTCTGGGCCAAGGGCGGCGAGGGCGCGCTCGAGCTGGCCGATGAGGTCATGCGTCTGATTGAGCAGCCGAGCGAGCTCAAGTTTGCCTATGAGGACGGCGCTGATGTCGCTGATGCCCTCGAGGCCGTTGCCACCAAGGTCTACCGCGCCGACGGCGTTGACTTTACGCCGGCCGCCAAGCGCCAGCTCGCCGAGCTGCGCGAGAACGGCTTTGGCAACCTGCCGGTGTGCGTCGCCAAGACGCAGTACAGCTTTAGCGACAACGCCAAGGTCCTGGGCGCTCCCGAGAACTTCCGCATCACCGTGCGTGAGCTCAAGGTTTCTGCCGGCGCCCACTTTGTGGTCGCGCTGACCGGCAGCGTTCTGACCATGCCGGGCCTGCCCAAGGTGCCCGCGGCCGAAAACATCGACGTCGACAACGACGGCAACATCACCGGCCTGTTCTAAGCCTGCTGTCCATAGCTGCTAGCCCGCCCCGCCGCGCCCACAAGGCACGGCGGGGCTTTTTGATCCTTAGGCCCGCGCATGTCTTGTAGATACCGACGGACTCTGCCCGTCATAGGCTTTTGCGCGGGTAGAATGCATGGATAACTTGAGGCTCACGCGCGACGGAAAGGAATCGTTGCATGGATCAGGACAAGACAACCGTGATGGGCGGCTACGGTTCCGCGCAGGCTGGCGATAGCGCCGATGCGACCCGCGTTGTTCCCAACCCCGGTTATACCGACCCCGCCGCGACGCAGCCTTCTGCCGAGCCCACCCGGGTTATGGGCTATGGCGACACGGCGCAGGATTCTTACGCTGCATCTTCGCAAGGCCCCTATGGCAACGCAGCTCCGGATCCGTTTGATTACGCGCCGCAGGATTCTTATGCTGCCTCGACGCCGAATTCCTATGACAGCCTGCCGCAGAATCCCATTCCGCAGCCTCAGCAGACGACGTATTTGCCTCGCACGGCGCAGCCTCGCTACGAGTCGCGCGAGCCGTATCGCGAGTACCCCAAGTCGATTCCGCAATATGGCGAGGACGAGGAAGAGACGCCGTCGCGTTCGTCGAGCGTGATCAAGAAGATCCTCATCGTGCTGGCGATCTTCTTTGCGCTGTCGATTGTGTTTGCCATCGTGTCGGGCATGCTCAACAAGCGGGGGAGTTCAACGGCCGATACCACTGCCGAGCAAACCGAGTCTGCCTCGTCTGGCACCGTCGATCTGAGCGATATCCCGGGGCAGTACTGGTCCAACGCCAAGAAGATCCTCAAGTCGCGCGGCGCCGATCTTTCGAATGCCGTGGTCCTGACTGATGATGGCTCAACGCCCGTCGTCGATGCCAACTGGGTCGTTACTTCTGCCTACTATAACGACAACGGCAACCTCGAAATTCAACTCACGCACAAGAACAGTTCGGGCAACTCGTCCGACGGCCAAAGCGGTACCGACAGCTCGAGCTCCAATACGCTGGAGGACTTGAGCAACAAGGCGCAGGAGTTGGGAGACAAGGCGCAAGAGCTGGGCGATACGGCACAAAATCTGGGCGATACCGCGCAGAACTTGGGCGACATGGCGACGGATGCCTGGAACGCACTGCAAAACGGCATCTCGGGCGCGCAGGGAAACTAGCGGACGAGCGGAGCGGGGCTACAGCTGCTCGGCCGGACGCTCGGGCGAGCTAAAGCCCGAGTCAAACGTAACGACGCATGAGGCATCGGGTCGGCGCTCGTGCACGATGCGCGTGACGAGCTCCAGCAGCTCCTCGTCGGATATGTCAAAGCCGTCGGGACGCACCAGGTCAAACGAAACGAACCCGTTGTGCTCGTGCAGATCGTGGATGGAGAGCGCGGGATCGATCTGCATGACGCCGCGCTTGACCCAGCCGCGCAAGTCATCGCCGGTTGTCGCGATGAGGTCGCAGTGCAGCGTGATACCAATGCCCATCTGGCGCTTGATGTCGTGCTCGATGGTGTCCAGAATCTCGTGGTGCTCAAACGCGTCGCCCTCGCCGGGCATCTCCACGTGGGCGCTGGCAAACTGACGACCGGGGCCGTAGTCGTGCACCATGAGGTCGTGTGTGCCCAAGACCTGCGGATAGGACATGATCTTGTCGCGGATTGCCTGGACGAGCTTGGGGTCGGGCGCTTGCCCCAGCAACGGGCTGATGGCGTCGCGCACCAGGCCCAGACCGCTGATGCAGATGAAGATGCCCACACCCAGGCCTGCCCAGCCATCGAGATCAAAGCCGGTCGTCTGCGAAATAAGCGCCGCCACCAAGACCGAGCCCGAGGTGATGACGTCGTTTTTGGAGTCCTGCGCCGTGGCGATGAGCGTCTCCGAGTCGATGCGATCGCCCAGCGTGCGGTTGAACGCTGCCATCCAGAGCTTAACGAGCATGGACGTAGCCAGTGCCGCAAGGGAAATAAACGTGTAAGCGGTGGGCGAGGGCTTGATGATCTTGGCGATGGACTCGAGCGCCAGGTTGATGCCGACGGCGCAAACGAGGACGGCGACAAACAAACCGGCGAGGTACTCGTAGCGGCCATGGCCATAGGGGTGACCTTCGTCGGCCGGGCGGCTGGCAAGGCGGAACCCGAGCAGGCTCACAATGTTGCTCGAGGCGTCGGAGAGGTTGTTGAAGGCGTCGGCGATAAGCGAGACCGAGCCGGCGAGCAGACCCGCGATGCCCTTGGCTAGGCACAGGGTAATGTTGAGGCCAATGCAGATGAGGCTTGCGGCAAAGCCCGCGTTGGTACGGCAAGATGTATCGACCGGCTCGCCCTCGCTGCCGGGAACAAGTGTATGTACCAGCCGATTAACAAATAGCATAGCGGTCGTCCTCACAATCATGTTTAAGGGGATAGTGTAGCTCGCGCGGGGGCGTCGTGCGCCGATGCTCAGAAAATGCAGCAATAGTCTGCCGGTGCTAACGAGCGAGCCTTCTCGTCTGCCTGGGTGGTCCATTTTGGGCCACATGGGTATGGGCATGTGCCTGCTTGCTCGACATACTTAATGTCGACAGCCCCTGTGCAAAGGAGGACGTTTCCATGGACGAGATGTTTGCCATAAAATGTCAAAACTGCGGCGGCCCTATGTACTCGCACCAGGCTAAGCGCAGCTTTGAGTGCGCCTATTGCGGCACGGTGGTTCCGTGGCAGGCGGACGCCGGAGAGCCCAAGAGCGCTTTGGGTATTCGCCATACGCCGTTGACGGTGGTGGATGGACTGCTCAAACTCACGCATGTGTCGCAACTCGAGCGCCCGCAGGACCCGGACTGGTATTTCTTCAATGCGCACTGGCGCAATCAGTCGGTCCTGGAACATCTGCTGTGGGAGGATCGCGGCACGGCGCAGGAGTTCCAAGAGGCCACGCATGTGAGCATTCCTTGCCCCTTCTGCGGAGCGTCCTTTGAGGGCGAGTCAACGCAGCGTGTGTTTGAGTGCCCGTCCTGCGGCAATAAGATCGGCATTGCGGACCTGCTCAAGCCGGGGACGTTTAGCAAGCGCCTGACCATGGGCGTTGGTGCGGAGTATGTGCCCGAGCAGGGTATTCCCTGCGAAATCTCGCCGCAGCAGGCACGTGCCAACGCGCTGCAGCTGGTGCGCCAGTATCCGGATGCCTTTGCCGGGCACGACGTGGAAGACGCGATCCAAAACGACATGATGCTCTTCTATTTCCCCATGGCGCTGGCGGACTTGCGCATGATGGCGAGCTTCCCGGGCAAGGGCCTGAGCAAGGAGGCCTTGGTGTACTACGAGGTGCTCGACTGGGCATACCCCAGGGCAAACTACCTGGACGTTCGCCTCATGGGCATTTTGGAGCCGTGGGACTTTGCCAAGGTCGGTCCGTTCGATCCCGCCATGCAGGAAGGTGACTTTCGCGTTGTCTCAGTCGATGCGTCTACCAAGGACCAGGTGGTCATTGATAAGTTGGCGCTCGACGTTGCGGGCAACGACGCCGAGGCTGTACTGGGGCTCAATAAAAAGAGCATTCGCATGTGGGCGCGCAAGGCCCGCAAACATAAGGACGGCCTGGTGATGGTGCCGGTCTACTTTGTCGATCGTCCGGCGACAGACGGCCGCGATGGCGAGCAGGTGCGCATTGCCGTAAACGGCCAGACGGGCCGCGCGGCCGCGGTGGTGTTTAGCGACAAGCGCGAAACGCATATCGTGGCGCCGCTCAGCCCGAGCCTGCATCTGTCCGGTGAGAGCACCGTGCACGCCACGCCCTTCGAGGTCAAATACGTTAAATCGCCCTTCCTGTACCAGATCGTGCGCCGTGGAGGCGGCGAGCAACCGCGCCAGGTTGCAGCCGCCGTCGAGGGTTCCTACCGAGAGGAGAAGCCCAAACGCCGCGGTCTGCTGGGTGCGCTATTTGGGAAGTAGGGGAGTAGCACCGGTTGTTGCCGTAAGGTGATGGCCGGGGGTGCGGGGCAGCTCTCAGGAGTGCGGGCTGCCGTCTGATTGTTTGAGGGTGCCAGATGTAAATAAACAGTGGAGCGGCTGCAAAAGAGCCTCCTCACTGGGTAAAATCAGGTTGTGCCGCGGAACCCGCTCCTCAGCTAGTCACACTTCGGAAGCGCGGGCAACGCAGGTATTATCGTCTAAAGGGCCGGCTGCAACCGGCCCTTTTCTGTGGCAGCCAATGGACCCACATCAGACGAAGGCCGCGTCTTTGCCTGTCAGGTCACGCTCGCCAGCCACGGCTAGAATGTCGTTGCCGGCGTCCATGACCGGTATTGTTTCGTAGCGTGCGTCGCAACCGCGAGTGCGCCTGCGACGGCTGCGGTGGCTTCGGTCGCAACGTGCTGCTACCCTTGCGTTTCGCCATTAGTCGCTTCGTTGATGGCGCGGTACTCGGCACTCAGCTCGCGCGCCAGCTCTTCCTTGCTTGGAAGATACGGCAGGTATTTGGCGGTAAACACTTGGTCGTTGTCTTCGGGCAGCGTGTACTCGACAATCGAATCGCTTTTGTCCGCGCAGAGCACGATGCCTATGGGCGGATTGTCGCCTTCGTTCATGAGCTCGCGCGTGTAGTAGTTCACATACATTTGCATCTGGCCCAGGTCCTGATGCGTAAGGTCGTCCGTCTTAAGGTCGATGAGCACGAAGCAGCGCATCAGATAGTTGTAAAAAACAAGGTCAATATAGAAATGGCGCCCATCAAAGGTGATGCGCTTTTGGCGCGCCTCGAAAGCGAAACCACGGCCAAGCTCCAGCAGGAACTTCTGAAGATGCGTGATGAGCGCCTGCTCTAGATCGCTCTCGCGAAACGCAGTATCGTCCGAGAAACCTAAAAACTCCAGTACATATGGGTCGCGGATGATATCCTCGGGGCGACGAGCCGGGGCGCTCTTTTGGATTTCCTGGGTGACGGCCTCCTTGTCCTTGCTGGCAAGTAGGCGCTCGCGGAACATGGTGTTGATCTGGCGTTCGAGCTGACGCGTGCTCCAACGAGAATCGGCGCATTCGTTCATGTACCATGTTCGAGCATCAGGGTCGGTTATACGCGATAACCTGCGGTAATGTGTCCAATTCAATTCGGAACGCAGCGCGTTCCGGATTGGGAACGCAAGATAAAACTGACGCATGTATCTTAAGCTTCTGGCGTTGAAGCCTCTGCCAAAATCCTTAGTCAATCTAACGGCAAGTTCGTCGATCAGTGCATCGCCATACTTGGCGCGCCCCTCTCCGCCCTGTTCATCAACAATACTCTTGCCGATCTCCCAATATGCCTCAACCATCGCAAAGTTAACGGCGGTATAGGCCTTGTCGCGAGCGGCGTTGAGAATCGAGGAGACCTGCTTGTAAAAACCTTCGGGCACGATTGCCGATTCTCCACGGTTTACCAGTTCGCCCATCACTGTCGCCCCACTTTCCTTTTGTGGAATGCGTCTTTATCGCATTTAGTTTAAAGCCTCGCGCGGACACGAATTGCTGTGCTGTCTGACATCTTCGCATGGGGCCTTGCGGTGACTAAAATGTGACCATAGAGGCAGTTTTAGCGAATCCCACGGGAGTGACGCGTATGGACAATAACACGCTGCTATTCCAGGACAAAGGTTCGGGTAGGTATAAAGACGTCAAGATCTACCCCAACCGTATTGAGGTGCTCAAGAAGGGCACTTTTGGTGGCAAGCACACCGAGATTGTCTATCTTAAGGACATTACGGGGGTCAACAGGATCAAGGGCCGCGATGTTTTTCTGCGTAACAGGCTGTTGACTGCTTGTGTTTTTAGCCTGAGCAGCCGTGCGAAGGCCCAGGAGTTTGTTAACGCGCTGAACATGGTGATGTAGCCTATGGCGGCGTTTGGGCCAAGGTAAAAATCGGGGGCACAGAACGGTGTCCTGCGCCCCCCATTGAGTCGATGTGTCTAAAAGGCCGGCTTGCCTATTCGCTACCGTCCCCAGCGTTTTCGCGGTCGTTGGCAAGCATTGCCGCGCCGGCGACCGTTGTCGCTACGGCGGCGGCAGCGAGCCCGGCGGCAATGCCGGAGCCGTCGCCCGTGTCGGCGAGTTTTCCGCCCGAGTTCTTGCCCTTGTTGCCCTTACCGTTCTTATCAGCGCTGCCTGCGTTGGAACCCGTGCCACCGTCGGTGCCGGTGCCGCCTGCACTGCTCGAGGCCGCTACGGTAAAGCTCGCGGCTCCGTCATTAGCAAGCTTGTAGTTTTGCGCCGCGTCGCCCAAAAGACCGTTCGCGCGCACCCAGTACGTTCCCGCGGTAAATGCCTCGCCCTCGACCATTGCCGTGCCCGGAGCGCCGTCCGCGTCGTGCACAAACTCGAGCTGAGCCGTGCAGGCATCGTTTTCGAGTTTGCCCTCGAGCAGCGCCGCGACCTTTGTGCGCACATCCTCGCCGGCCTTAAGGCCTTCGAGCCCCTCAAAGTGGGGTGTCAGTGCGCGCGGATCGATATCGATGGGCACGGATCCCTGCAGCCCCGTAACGGTCTCGTTGCCCAAGGCGTCGACATCCACGTATTCGATGGTAAACGCATGGCCCGAAGCCGCCACGTTGAGTACGTTGCTGCTGTCGACAAGGCGGAAATGGCCCTCGCCAACGGTCTTGCCATCCTGGAGCGAGGCATCGCTCAGCGAGTCGCCGTACGTCATGCGCATGCGGGTCGGGAGGCAGCACGAAGCCGACTGCGTGTGCTTCGTATCGTAATTGTAATTGCGCTGGTAGATGCTCCGGGCCAGCGCCGCATCAACAAAGTCGGATGCGATGATGCCAATGTGCTTGAGGTAATCTGACTTTGTATCCTCGATGCCGCTGGGATTGATGTACGGGCTCTTATACAGATGCTCGTTGACTACTCGTGCCGAGGTAAAAGGATTGCCTCCGTGCGACAAGCCCGTGCAGCTGGTGTAGTTGATAGACCAGCAACGCTCCAGGACTTTCTCCTTGGCCCCGTTATCGTCCTCGACATCTACCTCGTTGCGCGTGCGCCCGGTCGTTTCCTTCAGCGCATTATCGACCCAGCTGAGCTTGTCGGTTCCCGTGAGTTTGTACTTGTCCTGGGCGTATACCTTGGTGCAATAGGGCTCTTTGTCGCCTGTTTCCCCCGCGGCTTCAAAGCCCCGCGCGTCTTGGACGAGACACATGGAACTGCTGTCGGTGTGCACTGCGATTTTGTTATCCCATTCGGTGAGGTCGAGTCCCCACGTGTGGCCGCTTACGCTGTCGCCGTCGAGTCCAAATCGACGTAGCAGGACGATCTTTCCGCGCACCTCGCCCAGTGTGGGAACGCGGCTCGACGTATAGAACAGTTTGGGGTTGTCGTCCAAAACCTTGGCGAAAGCCGTCGTAACACTTTCGTCGGTAGCCTCGTCGTTGCCTCGTGATACAAACATGATGAGCGCTTCTGTCGGGTTTTCGTTCAAAAACGTTTTGAAGTAGCCTATGACATCGGAGAGATGCAGATAGTTCCCGTCTTTTTTGAGTAGGTAGAAAATCCCGTGGTCGATGCCGGGGTCATCGCCCTTTCCGAGCCGGATATCGAAATAGCGAATGCCTTCGAGCAACTGCGTGGGAATGTAATCCTGCTGGCATTTTACTTGCGAGGATTGGGGCTCAGTGTCGTTGTCCACGCTGCAGGTGCCCGAATCGTGCGTACCCGGGATGCTCAGCTCGTCGAGGAACTTGTTGTCGTCGACGTATTTCATCCAACATGGTCCGTCGACGTAGCTGCTGTACGTGATCCAGTCGAGGCTGCTAACCGTGGCATCGTTCTTTTTCATGTCGTAACCGATAAGTTCGAGCTCCCACGGAATGCTCTTACTCTTATGGCAGATCTTATTGTTGTCCTGGTCTTTGCCGTTCGATTCTATTGCCAGGTACTTAATGTCTTTTTTCTCGGTTTCTTTCTCGACCGTGCGGTCTCGGATGATGTAGGTTCCGTTTGATTGACGCTCGAACGCAAAAGCGCGGCTGGGCTTGTTGTCATACTCGCCGCCCCATACGTGGATGACCTTTCCATCTTTGTCCGAGTCGTCGTCGACCGACCAAATGCTGTAGCCCGTCTTTTTATGCTCTTCGAAATTGAGCAAGGTGCGGATGGCGTACCAGTTTGTATCGTCATTCTTGGTCGTTACGTTCTCAAGGATGAGCTTGCTGGACGTGCCGTCATTAAACAGGTGACAGACGTTGCCGCGAACGTTGCCGTCTTGGTTGACGCTCGCGGTGCGAAAATAGCCCGCGGGGCGAAGGCGAATGACGAAATTGTGGAGGCTGTCCGACGGTGCGGGTGTGTTGTCTGCAAATGCCGCTCGCAGGGGAATGCCCGGCGCTGCGGTTTCGGGCAGGCTTGCAAGTGGTGACAACGCCGCAAGCCCTAGGCCCAGCGTAAACGCTCGGCGGCTGATGGCATGGTGTTCGGTCATAACTTCTCCATTCGCAGAGTGCGGTTATGCGATAGTTTTGGTCACTATACTGCCCAGATGTTTAAAGATGCTGGTTTAATTGTCTGCGCGGCGCAATAAATCGGTGGGCGGACGTGTTGGGGTGTTTGTCGTTTTCGTACTGTTGCCACATTTGGGGCGGTTCCGGCGTCCGGCATCCTCGCGTTCGTCGGCTACAGGCATAAGAAAGGGAGGGTCGGTTTACCGGCCCTCCCTGGGTACGAAGCGCTGGGGTACCGTCGCTTGTTTGCACTGCGACCGTGTTTCCCGTTGCGCTCGCCAGTCGCTTAGCGCTTGATCTCGATATCGTCGAGCTTGACGTCCATGGCCTCGGTCTTGGCCTCGGCGATGTCGTCGGCAAATTCCAGAGACTTCATCATGGTCTCGACGGCGTCCTTGTGCTCCTCGACGTTGTCGATACGCACATACACACTGCCGCCGTCAACGTCGGTGAAGTATTCGGTCGTTACGCCGCCCGAGTGTGTATAGGAAGCGTTGCGCCAAGTCTTGCCGTTGTACTTGACGGGGTCATTCTCGGTCCACTCAAAGCTGGCATTCCACTTTGCCTCGTAGTCGAACAGTTCATCGGCGTTCTTGTCAGAGTCGAAGACGGGGATGAAGCGATCGCTGGCGTGCTCGCTCTCGGTGAACTTAAACTGGGCCCTGTCGGCGGTGTCGCCTGCGACGTCGGTGATCTCGACGCCCTCGGGGACCTCGACCTTAAACCAAATGAAGTCGGTCCTCATATCCACGGCTGGCTTTTCTGCTCCGCCGCCACCTCCACTGCCGGTAGCGCCGCCGCTGCCACCGCAGCCCACCAGGGCAACCGCGGCAAAGAGACTGATGCAGAGGGTGAGAATCGCAAAGGCCTTCTTTTTCATGGTCGTGTCCTCCTCGATCTGTAACCGCCCATGGATTACCTGCCTTTACTGTACGCGTGGACGGCTCGCTAGGGTGGGCCATGTGTCCCATTCTGAGGGCCGGATTTGCGCCGTTAAGTGGCAATATGCACGGGTCCAAAAGAGGGGAGGGCCGGTGCTGTCGGCCCTCCCCGGGTTGGGCGCCCGTTGTTTTAATGGGGCGCATGTGCGCGGGTGCGCGTAGGCGCGTGCGGGTGTCCCGTTACTTGATCTCGATGCTCGAAATCTCGACTTCGCGTGCCTCGGAAACTGCCTCTTCCATGTCATCGGGGAACTCGATGGAGTTGAGGAGTGCCTCGGCTTCTTTCTTGTGCTGGTCGAAGTTCGAGATGAGGACGTAGACGCTTCCCGGCTCAACATCGGTAAAAAGCATGGTTGAGATGCCGCTGTTGTCCTCGTATGTTCCGACGAGCCACGTCCTGCCGTTATACTCGACGGACCCGCCATCCTTCCACTGGAACGTATCCCCCTTCTTTTCCGCCTGGTCGGCGTGGGATTCCTCGGCCGTCAGCGCTTTTTTCCAAACGGGGATAAAGCGATCGGCCGAGGCGTTCTCGTCTTCGGGGAAGGTGAGCTGGACCCTGTCGGCATTCTTGCCGGCAGAGTCGCTTACGCCGACGCCCTCGGGCATCTCGACCTTAAACCAGATGTAGTCGGTCTTCTTGGCGACGGGGGCCTTTTCCTTGCTCTCGCTCTTGGGGGCGCTGCCGCCGCCCGATGCGCTCCCGCCGCAGCCCACAAGGGCGAGCGCGGCAAAGAGGGCGATGCAAAGGGAAAGGATTGATAGGGTCTTTTTCATCATGGTGGCGTCCTCCTTGTCTGCTGATGACATCACGGCGCCGCATGCTGTTGGGGTACTGATTGCGCTGGCGGCGGATGTCTCTGTGTACTGTGCGACTTATGCCTCCGTTCATCGCTTGTGGCCGTTGCGCGGCCGTTCCCCAACGGGTTCCTTACTTATAGATATGCCCCAGCTTGTGCTGCTCGGGAGTCTCGAAAGGTGGGCCATGTGTCCCATGTTTGCGTTGGCATGGCCTATCGTGTGCCATAGAAATCCGCGATGGCCAGGTGCGCTGACGCTCGCGTACTTATGGGCTAGACTTAGCACCATTACGTGATCGATGCGGTCGGCCGGCGTCGGCCGCCCGACCGATATATATGACTTGAAGGTGCGTGTGCGTATGAGCCAAGAGATGATGGATAAAACCTGTCGCGGTTTTGCCGAGGCGCTGGCCGCGCGCGAGCCGGTTCCCGGTGGTGGCAGCGCGAGCGCCTTTGTAGGTGCGCTGGGCGCCTCGCTTTGCGGAATGGTTGCCCGCTATGGGGCGACAAACCCCGCGCTTGCCGATCGCGCAGACGATCTGACGCGCGCGTTTGCCCAGGCGGATGAGTTGGCGCAGGAACTTGTGGGTCTGGTTGCCGAGGACGTTCGTGCCTACGGGCAGGTGTCCGCGGCGTACGGTATTCCGCGTGACGATCCGGCTCGAGCGACCGCGATTCAGGATGCGCTGCATGTGGCCGCTCTGCCGCCGTATCGCATTATGGATGCCTGCGGGCGTGCGCTGGCGCTGCTCGAGGACATGGCCGACAAGGGTTCGCGTCAGCTGCTGTCCGATGTGGCGTGCGGCGCCGTGTTCTGCCGTGCCGCTATGCAAGGCGCGAGTCTGACGCTCTTTGCGAACACCACGTCTATGAAGGATCGCGTTCGTGCCGAGGAGCTCGAGACGGCGTGTGATGAGCTGCTCGACACATGGTTGCCGCGCGCCGAGGCGCTGGCGCGCCGCGCCTCCGACGCTGCAAGGAAGAGAGGATAGCCATGGCTGAACTGCTGAAGGGTGCTCCCGTTGCTCGCGCTTTGACTGAGGAACTTGCTGCTCGCTGCGCAGCCCTGCGCGAGCGGGGCGTTGTTCCGACGTTGGCTATTGTGCGTGTAGGTGAACGCGAGGACGACCTATCCTACGAGCGCGGTGCGCTCAAGCGCTGCGAAAAAGTGGGGATTGAGGCTCGTCGCGTTTTGCTTTCTGCCGATGTTTCGCAGGACGAGCTGTTGACGGCTATCGAGGACATCAATGCCGATTCGGCTGTTCATGGCTGTCTGATGTTCCGCCCGCTGCCCGCCGGCCTTGACGAGAACGCCGTCGCCGCAGCGCTCGATCCCGCCAAGGATGTTGACTCCATGACGCCGGCTTCGCTGCTCACCACGCTTTCGGGGCGCGGCGAGGGTTTTGCCCCCTGCACAGCCGAAGCTGTGCTTGCTTTGCTGGATCATTACGGCGTTGAGCTGGATGGAGCTAAGGTTGCTGTGGTCGGGCGCTCGCTGGTGATCGGGCGTCCCGTTGCCGCCATGCTTACGGCGCGCAATGCCACCGTGACGACGTGCCATACGCATACGCGCGACCTTGCTGCCGAGTGCCGTGCGGCTGATATTGTGGTTGCGGCCGTTGGGCGCGCGCACACGATTGGTGTGGACGCGGTTCGCGAGGGCCAGACAATCATCGATGTTGGCATTAATTGGGACGAGGCCGCTGGCAAGTTGGTCGGGGACGTTGATTTTGATGCTGCAGAGCCGGTTGTTGACACCATCACGCCTGTGCCGGGCGGCGTGGGAGCTGTGACCACCGCGATTCTCGCCAAACACGTGATTGAGGCGGCGGAGCGCGCATCGAAATAGGCGTTTTGGGCTGTTTGAGGGGGTTAGCTATATACCACGTGGTCAAACAATGCCAAATATGAGTACTGTTGCCAAGATAGTCACATATGTCTTACGTCTTTTTGGCTTCCTAACGGTATCCATTAGGTCGCGCGCGCAGACGTGGTGTAAGAGTGTCCTGAGGTCCGTCGCTGCAAGTCCCGATGTTACTCCTTCTTGAGGCCGTGCTTCTCGACTATCTCGTCCACTATCTCCCTGGCGCGCCGCCCGAGCGCGCGGCGCCTCCCCTCTGTCGGGGCCGGCCTGTCCGCGGGCTCGGCGAAGCCCTCGGCGGCCGAGGCCTCGGAGAACATGCGCTGCTGGGACCACTGCCCCTCGGTCTCCATGAGGCTCGCGCACGTCAGGCGCAGCATCGACTCCCTCGAGGGGAAGGACTGCACGACCCTGTAGCGGCGCTTGATCTCGCGGTTGGCGCGCTCCTGGACGTTGTTGGTGCGGAGCTTGGCCCAGTGCGCCCTGGGGAAGGCCGTGAACGCCAGCGCGGAGTCCTCGGCCTGCTCGAAGACCTCGCCGGCCCTGGCGGACACCGACGCCACCCAGGGCGCCGCCTCGGCCCACACGCAGCGCGCGAGGTCGGGGTCGTCCTGGTAGACCGCGGCGTGCACGAGGTCCCTGACGGCCGCCTTGGAGTCCTCGGGCCTGCCCGAGCAGGCGCTCTGGAGGTTGCGCTGCAGGTGCGTCACGCAGCGCTGCCAGGCGCAGCCCTGGAACAGGCGCGAGACGGCGGCCACGAGCCCGGCGTGGCTGTCGGAGACCACGAGGCGAACGCCGGCCAGCCCGCGCTCGCGCAGCCCGCCGAGGAACGCCGCCCAGGAGTCCTCGCTCTCGGTGTCGACCACGTCGCAGCCCAGGAAGTGCTTGCGCCCGTCGGCGCCCAGCCCGATCGCGGTCACGACGCCCTGCGAGACGACCGACGAGCCGACCCTGCAGCTCATGTAGGTGGCGTCGAGCCACAGGTAGCAGCACGGCGTGCCCGACAGGTCGCGGCGGCGGAACTCCGCCACCTCGGCGTCGAGGTCGGAGCAGAGGCTCGAGACCTCCGAGCTCGACAGCGAGGATATGCCCAGCTTGGACGCCACGCGCTCGACCTTGCGGGTGGACACGCCGCACACGTACATCTCCTGCACGATGGCGGCCACCGAGGTGTCGACGCGCGACCATCGCGCGAGCATGCCCTCGGGGTAGTAGGTGCCGTGCCTGAGCTTGGGTATCTCGAGCTCCACGTCGCCCACGGCGGTCTTGAGCGACCTGGGGCGGTAGCCGTTGCGGCTGTTCTCCCTGCCGTCGCTGCGCTCGTTGCGGCCCGCGCCGCACATCTGCTGGGCCTCGGAGTCCATCAGCGCGTTCATCACGCCGCCCAGCACCCTGCACGCGAACTCGCGCGCGTCGCCGCACTCCTGCCAAAGCCTCGCCGCCTCGAGGGCCTCGTCGCGGCCGAGGCGCAGTACACTCTCTTCTTGGGGCATCGCCTTTCCTTCCATTCGTCACCTTCATTACTCCAACGACGAATTCTAGGCGGTGTCCCCTCCCTTTCAAGAAAGGGAAGAGGCGGGGCATGCCCCGCCTCTTACACCACATCTCTGCGCGCTACCATCCATTATCGTTAGGAAGCCTATTTTATTGAACTTATGGGGAATAACGTTGTCTTGCTTTTGGGCAAATGGGGATTTTCGGCACTCGTTACAGGGAAATTTGCTGCCACTAAATTGGTGACAGTACTCATATTTGGCATTTTTTGACCACGGGGGCTGCCGAGGCCGTGGTTTCGCCCTTTCTGCGCCGAAGCGATACACTGTTGCCGTTTGATTTTTTCGCTCAAGGAGGATGCGCATGCCGTGCACAACGATTCTGGTCGGTAAAAACGCAAGCTACGACGGGTCGACCCTGGTCGCGCGTAACGAGGACTCGTCCAACGGGGTATTTGAGCCCAAGCGCATGCGCGTAGTGCATCCCGACGAGCAGCCGCGCGTCTACACGAGCGTCCTGAGCCACCTGACCGTTGAGCTGCCCGATAACCCCATGCGCTATACGAGCGTCCCCGATGTTGTTCCGGGCCACGGTATCTGGGCCGAGGCCGGTTTCAACGAGCTCAATGTTGGCATGTCCGCAACCGAGACGCTTACCACCAACGAGCGCGTCCGCGGCGCCGATCCGCTCGTGGACTACGTGCCCGCCAAGGGCAACGAGGGTGAGGACGGCTATGTGCCGGCGCAGCCCGGTGGCCTGGGCGAGGAGGACATGGTGACCCTGGTGCTGCCGTATGCCAAGTCCGCCCGCGACGGCGTGCGTATCTTGGGCGACCTGCTCGAGCGCTACGGCACTTACGAGAACAACGGCATCGCCTTTAGCGACGTGGACGAGATCTGGTGGCTCGAGACCATCGGCGGTCACCACTGGATCGCCAAGCGCGTGCCTGACGACGCCTATGTGACCATGCCCAACCAGCTGGGCATCGACAGCTTTGACCTGGATGACGCCGAGGGCGCCCAGGCCGACCATATGTGCTCCGCCGACCTGCGCGTCTGGATGGCCGAGTGGCATCTGGACCTGACGCTGGGCGTCGAGAGCGACGGCCCGGCTGCCGTCTTTAACCCGCGCGAGGCCTTTGGCTCGCACAGCGACAGCGACCATGTCTACAACACGCCGCGCGCCTGGTACATGCAGCGCTGCCTCAACCCCAGCGACGTGTGGGATGGCCCCGACGCCGACTACACGCCCGAGAGCGACGATATCCCCTGGAGCCGCGTGCCCGAGCGCAAGGTGACCATCGAGGACATCAAGTACGTGCTCTCGAGCCACTACCAGGGCACGGAGTACGACTGCTACGGCAGCAGGGGCACGCCCGCTACGCGTGGTGCCTATCGCCCCATCGGCATCAACCGCAACAGCCAGCTTGCCGTGTTGCAGCTGCGCCCCTATGCGCAGCCGGCCTACCGCGCCGTGCAGTGGATGGCCTTTGGTTCCAACTCGTTTAACGCGCTGGTTCCGCTGTACGCCAACGTCGAGACTATGCCCGAGTACTATGCCGACACGCAGGCTCGCGTGACGTCCGAAAACTTCTACTGGGCCAACCGCCTGATCGGCGCGCTGGCTGACGTCCGCTTCCATGAGTGCGGCCGCGCGGTCGAGGATTATCAGGAGAAGATCGGTGGCATGGGCCACAAGCAGATCCATGACGTCGACGCTGCCGTAGCCGCTCTGCCCGAGGTCGAGGTGCCTGCCGAGCTTGCACGCGCCAACGAGGCCTTTGCCGAGCGTGTTCGCGTGGAGACCGATGCCCTGCTGGGCAAGGTGCTTTACACCACGAGCTGCGCCATGAAGAACTCTTTCGCGATGAATGACAACGTGAGGTAGGGATTTCCCGTCGATCGAATAGCGCTAAAACGCTTTGTCGCTTTCGCTCAATCTTGGGTACAAGAACGCCAATGCAGTTGTTTGTGATTGGAGACAACCATGGTTATGAAACTCGATCAGCTTGTTAACGGCGCCATTAACGTGGGCTTTGGCGCTGCCGCCGTTGCTGTCGAAGGCGGCAAGAAGGTCCTCGACGACCTTAACACCAAAGGCGAGCAGGTCCGCAAGGACACCGCCACCCCCGATATCGCCCGCAGCGTGTCCGACATGTTCGAGCAGGCCGGTGGCACCATCTCCGATCTGACCGAGCGCTTGGGCATACAGGGCGAGACTGCGGCCCAGCGCGTGCTCGACGAGCTCATCCTTGCCCGCGTCCGCGTTATGACCGCCCCTGAGCGCACGGCCTTCCTAGCCCATGTGCGCGACATCGTCGATTCGGTCGAGGACAACGTGACCTCGGTGCCCGTCGAGTCCGTTGAGCCCGACGATGCGAAGGATACCGAAGAGGCCGAGTAGCAGCGCAGATGGCAGATTCCACCACCGATTACAACAATCTAGATCCTTTGGGTGACGAGGCGGCGGTTGTCGATGAGGTCGATGCCGCCGTCTCGGGCGCTCGCAAAAAGCCGCGCGCTGTCGATATGGTGCCCGAAGAGCCCGACGCGATGGCGCCGGACGAGGAATACCAGCTCACGCCGGCGGGTCGTCGCGAACGCATCGGGCAGATTGTTCGCTTGGTCAAAAAGTACCGTGTGTGGGATAACCTCACGCCGGTTCGCTTGCGCCGCCTGCTCGAGGAGCTCGGCCCCATGTTCGTCAAGATGGGGCAGATTCTGGCCAACCGGTCCGAGATTCTGCCGCAGCGCTTTTGCGATGAGCTGCGCCGTCTGCGTTCCGACGTGGAGCCGGTGCCGTACGAGGTAGTGCTCCGCTGCTTGGAAGAGGAATACGGCCTGCGCCTGGGGGAGATGTTCGATGCGATCGACCCCAATCCGCTTGGTAGCGCATCGCTCGCGCAGGTGCACCGCGCTCGTCTGGTGACGGGCGATGACGTAGCCGTCAAGGTGCAGCGCCCCGGTGCGCAGCAGGTTATGGCGCAGGACATCGATATCATCCGCTCGGTGGTGCGCATTGTTTCCAAGTTCGTCAACACCGATCAATTCGTTGACCTGCACGGCGTAGTCGAGGAGTTGTGGACCTCGTTTCGCGAGGAGACCAACTTTTTGGCCGAGGCCAAAAACCTCAACGACTTCTACGAGTTCCATAAGAGCGTTCATGGCGTGACGTGCCCTAAATCCTATCTGGACCTGTGCACCGAGCACGTGGTGGTTATGGACTACGTCGACGGCATTTCGATCGCCGATCCTGAACACTTGGTGGCCGAGGGCTATGACTTGGAAAAGATCGGTGCTGCAATCGTCGAGGACTACTCGACGCAGGTGCTCGACGACGGCTTTTTCCATGCTGACCCGCATGCGGGAAACATCATCCTCAAGGACGGCATTGTCTACTTTATCGACTTGGGCATGGTCGGACGCATGTCGAGCCACGATCGCGGTATCGTCAAGGACATGATTTTCGCCGTGGCCGAGGGTGACGTGCCCAAGCTCAAGGATTCGCTCATGCGCTTCGCCGTGACGCGTGGCGACTCGGCTGAGCTCGATCATTCGGCCTTTTTGTCCGATCTTGACTTTATCGTGGCTGACTTTGCGGGCCTTGACCTGAAGGATCTGGATATCGGCGAGTTTTTGACCTCGCTGCTAAACTTGGCGCGCAAAAACGACGTTGAGCTGCCGAGCGTGGTGACGATGTTCGCGCGCGGCATGGTGACGCTCGAGGGTCTGCTGACCGAGTACATGCCCAACGTCAACATGATCCAGATCATCCAGACGCACATCAAAAACGAGAAGAGCACCTACGCCCGCATGCGCGAGATGAGCCGCGATCTTGCCGCGAGCAGCTATCGCGCGGCAAAAGGCTCGCTCGAGGCGGCCGAGTATCTGGGCTTGGCTTCGCGCATGCTCACACGCGGCCAGCTTAAGGTGAACACGCAGATCATGAGCAGCGATAAGGCGCTGCGACAGCTGGGTGGAATTATCGACCGCATGTCGATGGCTATTGTTATCGCCGGCTTGTTTATCGGTTCGTCGGTGGTGTACTACGCGCGCATCGAGCCGGTTGTGTTTGGTATCCCGGTCATTGGCTTTATGGGCTACGTGAGCGCGCTGGTGCTGGCGCTTATGCTGGGCCGCAATATCTGGCTCAACAGCCACGGCGGCAAGCGCTAGAGGCTGCGACCGTCACCGCATTTTCCTTTCGCAAACAATAGCTTTTACCTTGGGCTTCGCCTGCGTGCGAGGCCCTTTTGCGTGATAGCATATTGACGGTTTTAATCGATGGCCTAGATGGTGGTGCGGAGACGCACGAATGCGCGGTTTTCCTGCGCGTTTGGGGGAATCGGGGTGCAAGTCCCCGGCTGTACCAGTAACCGTAATTCCTCTTGGCTCGGGATGTTCGCGTCGCAGATCGGACGGCGCGCCTGAGCCGTTAAGGTTAAGTCGGATCGCCTCCCATCTTGCATGCGGCTGCGGCGTATGCCGCCGGTGTGCATAGGGCTCTGGAGGGAAGGGGGACCCCGATGGGGGAACTCGGGCGCAACATGCGCGATGACGTGGGGCAGCTTCAAGGCAACGCTCCAAGTACAGACAATAGGAGACAAATGGATATGTTTGAGGACGAGTGCCAGCGTGCCTCGCTTCGTCGCCGTGGCGTAATCGCGCGCGGCGTGGCAAAGCGCTGCCTGGTGGCATTCCTGGCCTTCGCGATGGCCTTCAGCACCACGCCGGCTCAGCTGTGGGCCGAGGGCGCCGAGGGCATTGCCGAGGCTGTGGCTCAGGCTACGACGCCGGGCGAGGACGCAGCGCTTGCGGGCGGTGCCGCTGAGCAGAGCGGCGCCGAGGTTTCGGATTCTGGGAGCGCGCCTGCAGCTAGTGCCGCCGCATCAAAGGCAGCAACTGGCGACGAAGGCTCGGCGACGGGGGAGAGCCCTGCCGCGAGCGAGCAGTCTTCAGCGGCATCCGCTGGCCAAGCAGGATCTGCCGCCGCGGCTGCCGTTCAGACAGAGAACCCGACAGAAACCGGCGATGTCGCCAAGAAGCAAGTCGAGGTCTCGTTCTCGATTATCGGCACCGATGCCGACGGCAAGGCTCAGACCTGGGTGGCACCCACGCAGCTCAAGCTCGACGAGGGCGCGACGGCTGCGGATGCCTTCGTTAAGCTGCAGCAGAAGACGGGCTTCAAGGCAGACTACGATCCGAACACGGCATACGGTTTCTACCTCAAAAGCATCACATCCCCGAGCGATGGCCGTACGCTTGCCTTCGATCCGACGACTTATGCCTTCTGGCAGCTGTTCGTCGACGGTGCGTCTTCCTCGGTTGGCGCGAGCAGCGTTAAGCTCACCCAGGGGCAGAAGGTTGAGTTTGCCTATACGGCTGGTAGCTCGTCCCCTGTCGTTAAGGACCAGGTTGCCGCAAATGTGACCGTCATTGGTCGCGATGCCCAGGGCAAGACTCAGACTTGGGTCGATAACGCGCAGTATGTGGTGACGTCCGGTTCGAGCGCACTTGACCTTACGAAGGTCGCGCTTGAGGCGAATGACATCGACGCCGTTGCTGCTGGCTCCTTCATTCTGAGCCTTAAGTACAACGGTGTTGAGCTGGGTACGCCCCAAGATTATTCGACCTATTGGCAGCTGTTCATCAACGGCAAGTCGAGCGACTACACGGCAGACAATGTCACCATTCATGCTGGCGATACCGTTACGTGGTTCTACGGTGGCTGGGGCGATAAGTTGCCGTCCGATTCCGTCCATGCTTCCGTTCAGGTCCTTGGTAAGGACAAGGACGGCAAGCAGCAGGTTTGGGCTTCGACGGGCCAGACGAGTCTCAAGGCGGGCTCTACTGCCAAGGATCTCCTTGAGCAGACCGGTCTTACTCTCGATGCTGGCGAATCGTCTTGGGGCTGGTTCCTCAACGGCATTACTTCGCCGTTCGATAGTAAGTCCTATGGCTGGGATGCTGCGACTAATAGCTATTGGCGCTTCTATGTAAATGGCAAGTTCGCCGACGTTGGCGCCGGTGCCTATGAGCTCCAAGAGGGCGATGCCGTCACCTTTATGTATGGTGCTGACGCCGATGCCCTTCCTGGCCAGGTTCTTGGGTCTGTCGATGTTATCGGTCCCGATGTCAACGGCAACAATACTCGCTGGGGCTCGGCAAGCAATGTTTCCCTGCCCGAGGGCTCTACGGCTCAGAACCTTATTGAGACGGTCCTGAAGGCCAAGGGCGTTACGTACAACGGCTCCCAGAGTGGTGAGTACTGGTTCCTCAATTCCATCAACTCGCCGTTCGATCACAAGCCGTATGCCTGGGATGCTGCGACCAATAAATATTGGCACCTGTATATCAACGGAGAGCCCTCCTTACTCTGCGCCAATCAGATTACGCTCAAGAGCGGCGATAAGGTTACGCTTGCCTATACCACCGACGATTCGGCCATGCCCGATCCCGACAAGATTGTCGTGGACCCGAGCGCGACGACTCCTGATTGGGATGCCGAGTGGGCCGGCTACGGCAACAGTGGCAACGGTTCGACCGTAACGGATGCCAAGACGCCTGCGCAGGCCGCCGGTCTTAAGTGGGCCTTCGATTGGAAGGCCGAGTCTGGTCAGCAGTATGCCAACTGCAGCGAGCCTGTCATCGCTAACGGCTTTGTGTACATCGCGACCGAGAACGAGCTCATTAAGATCGATTCGTCCACGGGCAAAAAGGTTGCCTCTGCGCCGCTTGCCTCCAAGGTGAGTTATACCTCTCGTCCGATCTACACCAATGGCCTTATCATCGTTCCGCTCAACGGCGGTGCGGTCCAGGCGATTACTGCAGACAAGCTGATCTGCAAGTGGCTGACGCCCGGTTTGACGGACTTGACGCAGAGCTCCTGCACCGTCGTTTCGGACGGCGAGTACGTCTATGTTGGTACGGTCGATATTTCGTATGACGAGAATTACAACGCGACCTACGGCAACGGCTCCTTTATGCGCATTAAGATTGCCACGGGCGAAGTTTCTTGGCAGAACATTGACGCTTCCGAGGGTTATTACTGGACTGGTGCGGCTTTGACGGATAAGTATGCCATCGTTCCTACGAGCGCGGGCACGCTTAAGTGCATTGATAAGACGACGGGCGATGTCGTTTCGACCATGAAGCTCGGCGCTCTCGCGAACGCCGACTGTGTCGCCGATCCGTCCAATGGTTCCACCTTCTATCAGATGACGCACGATGGAAAGCTCCATGTGATTTCGCTTTCGGCGAAGGGCGTACTGAGCGAGCAGAAGACGGTCGACCTGGGTCTTACTAATAACATGAGCGCACCGGCGGTGGCTGGCGAAAACTTGATTGTCGGCGGACAGACGGCTACTGGCTCTGCTCTGGCTCTCTATAATCTGAAGACCGGTAAGACCACGATGGTCACCGCTGCTGACGGTAAAGAACTGCCGGCCGGATTTAACGGTATTGCTGCTACTCCGCTGGTGAGTGTTCAGGGTGGCAAGACCTATGTGTACTTCACCGTTAACAGCGCGGATAGCAAGGATTACGTCAACTACTCTGCTGGTGGTGGCGTGTATCGCTATACGCTCGGTGATGCAGAGGCGACGCAGATTTATGATGCGGCTGGCCATTACCAGCACTGTGACTCTCCGGTCATTGCCGATGCATCTGGCAACCTGTACTACATCAATGACTCGGGCACGCTGTTCAAGCTTGGGGCCGTTGAGTCTTGGACGGTTGTCTTTAATTCCAACGGCGGGTCTGCTTGCAATACTAAGTTTGTTGCTACGGCCGATGGCAAGCTGGTCAAGCCAGCCGATCCGACGCGCGATGGCTACACTTTCGGCGGTTGGTATACCGATGAGACTTGCGCGCAGGCGTATGACTTCAGTACGCCGGTGACGGCCGATCTGACGCTGTATGCCAAGTGGACCAAGAATGCTGTTAACCCTGGCGGCAATGGCGGTTCTGGCTCCAATGGCGGCAATGGTGGCGCTGGCAACGGTTCCGGTGCTGGCGCTGGCACGGGCACGGGTTCCGGCTCCGGCACGAAGGGCCAGCAGGCTGGCGGCGCTGTCGCTCCGGGTCATAAGCCGATGACCAAGACGACGGTGTCGACCAAGACCGAGACCAAGGACAACAAGCCCAGCAAGAAGGACTCCGATAAGTCCGATAAGAAGGACGAGAAGAAGTCTGACAAGAAGTCTGACAGGAAGGACGGCAAGTCCGACAAGAAGTCCGATTCCAAGTCCGATACGGGTGCTGTTTCCACGACCACTGCTAAGAAGTCCTCTAGTGCTTCCGAGCAGGAGACTGGCACCAATCCGCTCGCCATCGTTGGCATCGCCGCCGGCGTGATTGGCCTCGCCATCGTCGGCGTGTTCGTGTTCACCAAACGTCGGTAGGTGAGGGTTGTGTCCAATAAATCCAAGGACGCTGACCCCAAGCAACCAGATTCCTCGTTCATTCAGTTCGACGATGCAAAGCAACAGGGCGCCGCTTTGGCGGCGTCCGCCTCTCGTCGCAAGGCGCTCCTTGGCGTTCTTGCTGCCGCGTGCACCATTCTGATCGTCGTCTCGCTGGGCTTCGTTCATCCTTCCGAGAGCGGCGCCTGGTCCATTGACTGGATCGTTCAGACCGTGACGGGGGAGAGCGTCGTCGCCAAGGACACCAAGGGGTCTGGCTCGTCTGCCGCTTCGGGCGAGGCTAGTTCCAAGGATTCCAAATCTTCGAATGATGCAAAAGACGAGCCCAAGGGTTCGAACGACGCCAAGGACGATTCCGAGTCTTCAAACAAGGAATCGGACAAAAACTCGGATAGCAAGAAGTCCGAGGACCGGGGCGGCAAGAAGTCTGGCGATAAATCCGCTGCCCAAAATACGGGAGCCGGTGATACTTCCAATGTGTCTGGCGGTGCTTCTTCGGGAGGCGGTCAGTCGTCTGATGGAGCCTCCAGCTCCTATGGCGGAAGTGCTCCCTCGGGCGGACAGGGCGGCTCACAGGAGTCCAGCTACGTTACGGTGACGGTTTCGGTCACATCGAGCGCTGTGGGCAATCCTGTGTCCTCTGGCGGCACCTTTACCTTTAACGAAGGCGCTACCGTTTACGATGCCCTGTGCGCGCTGGGCCTTTCTGTCAACGCACACGGCTCATCGTACGGCACGTATGTTTCTGCGATTGGTGGTTTGGCCGAGAAACAGTACGGCGGCACGAGCGGCTGGATGTATTCCGTCAACGGCACAACGCCCATGACGGCCTGTAGTAACTACGTTCTCTCAAACGGCGACAACGTAGTCTGGTATTACGTTACAGACTAGAGGCCTCGACATAGCGCGCCAGACGGGCGGTTCGGACCAACATCCGAGCCGCCCGTTTTTCATGCGAATGGGACTGGATCGCCGGGTCTCTCGGCAAACAAAAAAACCGGTTGGAACGGGAATTCCAACCGGTTATACATTCAAGCAAATAGTGAATCGACTACGACCGTGCGCCCTCGAGGAAGAAGCGGCGGCTGAAGTAGTTGTACCAGGTGACGAGGAATGTGGCGATGGCCTTCATGGCCTGGTAGCCGATGCTCAAAAACGTGACGCCCACAAACATGTACAGGTCGTTGAGGCCCAGGCCGATCACCGACAGGATGGTGAAGATCGTGAACTCGCGCTTGCGGCTCATGCCTTCGCGGTGGTCGAACACGTACTTCATGCTGAGCCAGTAGTTGACCACGACGGACGTGATAAACGAAACCGTGGTGCTCATCAAAAAGTCGAGGTGGAACAGCTCGACGAGCGCAATGAGCATGCCCCAGTCGATGCCAAAGGAGATAAGACCCACGACGGCAAACTTGAGGAACTGCTTGGTATGAGGTTGTGCCAGCGCCTTGCGCACGTAATCACATCCAATGCGTTGATGAATCGAGCAGAGGATACTTTAGAGCTTTTACAAGGGAAACGTAAGGTCTTTGCCAAGAACTATATGAACTCGCCAAATTTTCAAGAGCTAATCCGCAAACGTTGAAAATTTGCCCGTAAACGAGCGACACCCACGGACGATACTGCGCTGAGTGCGCGTCGTCCGTGGGCGCCGTAATGCTACAGGGGTTTCGAGCTATTTTGTCTCGTCGCCCTCCAGGAAGATTTTTCGGGTCACAAAGTTGTAGACCATGACAAGCGCGGTGGCGCAGATCTTGGCGATATTGGCCTCGAGCCCCAGACCGGCGTTGAGCGCCAGCACGATGCCGTCGTTGAGCACCAAACCGATCACGGACAGCACGACAAAGATGATGAACTCGCGGCGGCGGCTCATGCCTTCCTTGTGCGCAAACACGTACTTCATGCTTGCGAGGTAGTTAAAGATGAGTGAGATGATAAAGCCGCTGGTGTTGGCGATTAGGATGTTGAGGCCCAGACCGTAGTGGAGCAGATTCATAATGCCAAAGTCGATAACCGTGGCAATGACACCGACGACGCCAAATTTCATGATCTGCGCAAGGAGCTTTTGCATGGTACCTGCCTTAGGGTGGCGCGGGGACGCCGTGGGGATGACAAACTCAGCAAGTTTAGCCAATCCCCGCGGGTGGGGCTAGACGCGCTCTTCGATAGCACCGTTTCTATATGCATCGAGCAGCTGGCGCAGATCCTGGATCTGGCTGCGAATCTTGGCGCCAGTATCGGTGTCGCTCACCATGCGGCGACGGTCTGCTTGGTCAAAACGGTTGGTCTCGCTTTCGATGTCCACGTTGCGCGTAAGTGCCTCGGCAACCGTCGTAAAGGCCCGGTGCGACTTGAGGCGGCAGCCGCGCGAGCTCGAGATGAGCGTATAGCCGGCGATACCCGTCTTGGGATGGTAAGCGCGGCAGAAGCCGCCGTCGATGACCAACAGCTTGCCCTCGGCGCGGATGGGCTGCTCGCCCTTGGTGGTTTTAACGGGCGTGTGGCCGTTGATGATGTGGCCGGTCGGTGAACATGCCATGGGCGCGACGCCAAACTCGCGCATGATGTCGTCGCAGACCGAGGGCGACTTGGTAAGCGTAAAGTACGGGTCCATCGGCTCGACCCAGGTGCTCTTATCGGCGATATAGGCGCGCTCAAAGGTACGCACCAGGCGTCCGCTGGCGGGTGAATTGAAGCCAATCCACAGGTACCACATCCAGTCGAGGGCATCGCGGTCGCCCACGCGCCACGCGCGGCGGGCGATGTGGTCGCAAAAATCGAGATAATCGCGGCCAGCGTGCCAGGTGCCCAGGCAGTTCATGCTGCTAAAGGTGCCGTCTTCGTTGAGCGGAACGCAGCCGTGGAAGAGCAGGTTGCCGTTGGCGACCTTGTACATCGAGCCGTGGGAATAGAGGAAATCGATATGGCGATGCAGGTGATCGGCGGTGACAAACTCTGACACGAGCTTGTCGATGATGTGCTGCTCCTGAGACGTGAGCGTGTAGGGGTCCGCCGGGTCGACGGTGGGGAAGTCGTTGGTCGTGAGCGGCCACACGCTGCCGTCGGCGAGCGTGACCGTGCCGGTGTCGTGGTCGATCTTGTCGAGTAACAGGCGGTCGGTCATATCGAACTCGGGGTGGCGCTGGATAATCTGGCCCTCGAGCTTAAAGAGCAGCACGTTGATGGCCTTGATCAGCGGGGTGATGGACTCACCGGCGGTGTAGGTGGCATCGGCAAAGGCGACAAGCTCACGCAGCGAGATGCCGTAGTCGTTCTCCAGGATCTCGTAGTTGTCGTAGCGTAGGTTGTTGCGCAACACCGTGGCGATGCAGGCGGGCTCACCGGCCGCAGCGCCCATCCACAGCAGGTCGTGGTTGCCCCACTGGATGTCGAGTGAATGGTAGGTGAGCAGACGGTCCATAATTTTGGCCGCGCCGCCGCCGCGGTCGAAGATGTCGCCCACCAGGTGCAAGTGGTCGACGGCCAGGCGCTTGATGAGCGAGGCGAGCGACTCGATAAAGTCGTCGGCGCTGGCGGTCTCTAGGATGGACTCCACGATGCGCTCGTGATAGCGCACGCGATAGTTGTTCTCGTCCGGGTGCGTGTGCAACAACTCGTCGATGATGTAGGCGTAGTCGCGCGGGATGGCCTTACGCACCTTGGAGCGCGTGTAGCGGCTTGAAAGTGAGCGAGCGACCATGATGAGCTGGTCAAGCATCGTCTTGTACCAGGTTGGCGAGTCCTCGCGCCGGCTGCGGACCAGGTCGATCTTCTCGCGCGGGTAGTAGATGAGCGTACACAGCTCGCCCTTTTCGTCAAAGGAGAGCGTGTCGCCAAAGATCTCGTCGACATGTTCGCGCACGACGCCCGAGCAGTTGTTGAGGATGTGCATAAAGGCTTCGTACTCACCATGCACGTCGCTCATAAAATGCTCGGTGCCCTTGGGTAGGTTGAGGATGGCCGAGAGGTTGATAATTTCGGTAAATGCGGATTGTTCGGTGGGGAACTGTCTCGACAGCAGGCGCAGATACTTGAAGTCTTGCGGGTTGCGATCGAATGCGACCATGAAACACCTTCCGATGGGGCTGGTAAAACTGATAAACAGCGTCAAACGTTTACCAGTATGCGCCGCTTTTGTTTCGATTTTGCGCCAGCGGCTGAATTGTCGGCTGAACGGTTTGGTAAATCGATTTAGTGAAGGTAGATGTGTTGGTCGGGTGGAGACGACAGAGGGTGTTTTCTCAGATATTTATGCGTCGGGTCGGTGGAGACGATGGTGGTA
The DNA here is from genome assembly GCF_963360655.1 of Collinsella aerofaciens. Lineage (NCBI taxonomy): Bacteria > Bacillati > Actinomycetota > Coriobacteriia > Coriobacteriales > Coriobacteriaceae > Collinsella > Collinsella aerofaciens. Next base: position 326,381 of record NZ_OY725717.1, on the reverse strand, counting down.
AAGATGTTCACTATTTTTGGTTCGATTTGGTAAATAGTGGACATATGTACCGCATGTAGGCTCACTGTGCGATAATTTGCGCAGCAATGAGTAAGGAGCCTCATATGAGTGATTTTGTCCTGACCTGTGAATCTGCCGCCGACCGAACTCGGGAGTTCTTTGACTCGCGCAATATTCCTGTCGCGTATTTTCATTACGAGATCGACGATGTTGTCTATACGGACGATCTGTATCAGTCGATTACGCCGGACAAGTTTTTTGCCCAGATTGCCGCGGGCGCCATGCCCAAGACGTCTCAGGTGAGCGTGGGTGAGTACGAGGAGTTTTGGGAGCCGTTTGTTGCCGAGGGTAAAGACGTGCTGCACCTGACGTTGTCGTCGGGTATTTCGGGCACGTATGGATCGGCCTGCGTCGCGGCGCAGATGCTTGCGGATCGCTATCCCGAGGGCGGCAAGGTGCGCGTCATAGATTCGCTGGCGGCGTCTTCGGGCTTTGGCCTGTTGTTGGAATATGCCGCCGATGTGCGCGATAGCGGGGCTTCACTCGACGAGACGGCTGCCTGGATCGAGGAGCACAAGCTCAACCTGCACCACTGGTTCTTCTCGACCGATCTGTCGAGCTACCTGCGCGGCGGTCGCATTTCGGCCGCGAGCGCGATCATCGGCACGGCGCTTAAGATTTGCCCGCTTATGACGGTCGATTGCGAAGGTAAGCTGTCGCCACGTGAGAAGATTCGCACTAAGAAGCGCGCGATTTCCGAGATGGCTAAGACCATGATGGCACACGTACAGGACGGTGCAGATTATTCGGGTAAGTGCATCATGTCGCACTCGGCGTGCCGCGAGGATGCCGAGGCAGTTGCGGCGCTGATTGAGGAACAGGTTCCGCAGCTTAAAGGCAAGATTGAGATCAATGACATCGGTACTCTGATTGGCTCGCATACCGGACCTGGTACGGTGGCGCTCTTCTTTATGGGCGACAAGCGCGTGGATTAATTTGCCCCATCACGTCGCTGCATGTTTGTTCAAGCGAAAACGGCCCGCCTCACGTTTGTGGGGCGGGCCAAGATGTTTTGCTAGCGTTTCTTTCCGCGGAAGAAGAAGCCGTGCAGTGATGGCTTGAGGCCGCGATTGGCGCGATGCTCCTCGACGCGCTCGTGGATCGAAGCGACGCGCTCGATGACTTCGTCGGGAATCGGCACGTCGGGATTCATGTTCTCGACCTGGCTGACTTCGGCGGCGGCGACCTGGTCGATAATGGGCACATCGTCGCGCGAGATGACAGGTGTGGCGTCTTCCTTCATCTTGCGATAACGCTGCATCATGTCGGCCTGTAGCTGCTGGGCCGAAGGCGGCGTCCAGATGATGGCGTTGGCTCCGGCGGCGATGGTTTCACGGATGCTCTCGGGCGTCTTGCCGCCCGGTGCGATGAGCGGCAGGTTGGGATAGTGCTCGCGCAGCTCGCGTAGGACCTGGGGCGTGTTCTTGCCGGCGGCGATGTTGAGAATCTTGGCTCCGGCGCGCACCTTGGCGTGAGCATCGTCGTCGCAGCGAACGACCGTGGCGATGACGGGGATGTCGGCGATGTTGGTGATGTGCTCGACCATCTCGGCAGTGGCGGGGGAGTTGACCACGCAGCCCGCCGCGCCCTGCATCTCGGAGACGGCTGCCATCTGCACGGAGCGCTTACCGGTCGTAGTTCCGCCGCCCACGCCTACAAAGACCGGGCACTCGGCGACGGTCAGCAGCGCTTGCGTAATGGCGGGCTGCGGCGTGAAAGGGTAGACCGCAAAAACGGCATCGGCGTTGGAGTTGCGGATAACCGCGACATCGGTGGTGTAAATGAGCGACTTGATGCGGCGGCCGAAGAGCGTGAAGCCGCTGGCCTCCTCGATCTCGTCGGGCATGCGAAGAGCAGCCTTGCGCAGACGTCCGTCGATGGGCAGGGGCTCCATGGGGAGCAGTCCGTTGGGGGTCACGGCTACCTGGGGCTCGGTGAACTCGTCTGCGAGCTCGACCTCGGAGAAATCGACCGAGGCGACGATGTCCTCGTGAACCTCGGCGGGTACATCGATGGGAGCTTGGTCGTTTGCCGCGGCAGGCGTGTCGAAGGAGCTGGTGCCGACAAAGGCGTCGACGCGTTCGTTTAGGTCGTTGAGGGTATCCATGGAGGCTCGATTCTATGCGATGGTGGCCGGCGCGATGCAGCCGGAATTGCGAATGCTAAATCGTTTGACGAGTTGATTTTTCCCCGCCGCACCATCCGTTAGACCGAAGGGCGGGAGAACGTGAAGGAGCTGTGGTGGCGAGGATCGAGGTGCTATCTTGAAAGTCCCGTTTAAAAGAGAGGTGACGCGGTATGGAATTGACAGCAATGTTTGGCTCGATTGGCCTGTGCGTGGGCGCAATCGTTGCCGCCGCGGTCATCTACTTTGTGGTCACGGCCATTAAGGGCAAAAGGGCCGAACGCAAGGAGCGCGCGATGCTTAAACAGCATCGCGACCAGCAGGGCAAACGCGCACAGAGATAGCTTGTTGAGTTTTTGATCCGTGCGCTAGCTGCGTTTTCGGATCAGGGCAATGTAGAAGCCCTCAAAATCGCGGCTAGGCGGAATGGTCAGCGTGCCGGGCATACCGTTGGCGATGGCCGAGACATGGCCGGCGGCGATGGCCTCGGTGAGGGCGTTGCACTCGATATGCGGCTCCTCGCCGGCATCCTGGGCGCGACGCGCTTCACTTTCGCTCGGTGTGCCGTCGAGGGGGATAAGCTCGCAATCCATGTGCTTGTCGAGGGCCTCTTGCAGGGCGTCCTCGTTTTCCTGCGGCATGATCGAACAGGTGGAATAGACGAGCGTGCCGCCCGGTTTGAGGGCTCCCATGGCGCGGTCCAGAAGCGCGCGCTGCGAGCGGGCGCACTTGACGAGCAGCTGCTCGGTGAGGCCGCGCAGGCTTTTCTCGTTGCCACTGATGACGGTGCCCGTGCCGGTGCAGGGAGCGTCGAGCAGGATGCGGTCAAAGCGGAAGAACTCGTCGAGCTCGCGTGCGTCGATGCGCATGACGGGCACGTTTTTGGCACCTTGGCGGTGGAGGTTGGACTCAAGCTTTTCGGCGCGGGGAATGCTCATCTCGCAGGCCGTGAGGTGTGCCTGGCCCTGGGTGAGGGCGGCGATCTGCGTCGTCTTGCCGCCAGGGGCTGCGCACATGTCCAGGATGTCCTCGCCTGCCTGGGCGCCCAACACCAAAGGCGGCATCATGGACGACAGGCTCTGTAGGTAGATCTTGCCGTCGCGGTAGATGTCGAGGTCCCATAGGTCGGAAACCTGGGCCTCGGGCAGGATAAAGGCGTCCGGATACCAAGCGACGGGGTTGTGGGCGATGCCGGCGGCACCGAGCGCCGCAGCGATGTCCTCGGCGGTCGCCTTGAGCGTGTTGGCGCGCAGCGTGACCGGGCGTGTGGCCGCGGCGCCGAAGCCCTCGATCATGAGCTCGGCATCGGCGGGCGCATAGGCGCCGGCGACCGTGTCGACCATAAAGCGCGGCAGGTCGGCGGCGCAGGGAAGGGCGGCAAGCTGGTCGGAAAGCTCGGTAGCGGCAAACTGCCTGAGCTTGAGCTCGGGCTTAACCTGCTTTTTCTGCTTACGACGACGCTGCTTGGACATCCGTCTTTCCTTCCACCTAAATGATTATTCTGGGACGGGGATTAAATAATCATTCCATGACTCCCGTCACAAAAAGACTGTACTGTGGCGCCCGGGAATGATTTTTTAATCCCCGTCCCAGAATAATCATTCCCGGGCGCGTTGCTACTAGCGTGCTTTAGTACTGGCTCTCGTGCTTGCTGAAGAAGTCGAAGCGCGGGGGCAGCGGCTTCACGCGGTGGTCGCCGGGCTTCTCGCCCAGGCTCTCCACGAACTCGTCCGTGGAGGCAAAGATGTTATCCCAGCTAAAGAAGGCGACCGGATCGACGTCGAAGTACTCGCAGATGAGTTCGCAGCCGGCCGGGACGATACCGTGCATCAGGACGGTCGCCACGCGCAGCTCGGTAAAGGCATCAACCAGGGCCTGCGTCATCGCTGCGTTTGCTTCGTCGCCCTCGAGCTTGTTGGCGGCCTTGGAGGCGTCGCTCCAGCGCTTGTTGGCGGCGCGCAGGTAGTCGTCGCACACGGCAAGCGCGCGGTGCGTCTCGAACTTGTACATGGCCTGCTCAAAGGCAAGAGCTGCCTGCTCGGCAGCCTCGACCACGGCGGCAGAGGCGGCACCGGCGGGGATGCAGCCGTTGCGATAGGGGCTCTCGTCGCCTTCCTTGACGGCGACGCCGTAGAAGCAGCTGCGGGCCAGACGGTTGAATACGCCGGTCAAAAGGGCGCTCTCCTTAAGGGCCGGATCGATAACGCGCTTGTCGTCGCAGGCGCGCACCTCGTTGCCGTCCTTGTCCTTGCCGGTCACACGCGTGTCGTATGCCTTGGGGCTAAAGCTCACCGGCTTTTCGGACAGGCCGAGCGACAGCCAGTGCGCGCGCATCTGCTCGCAGGTGTAGTGGTTGAGTAGGTCGTCTGCCGGCGGGGGAGGCGTCTGCGAGGACGAGCTGGCCTTTTTGCCCATGTAGAGCAGGTGGTAGCAGGCGCTGACGGTGCTCTGCGTGAGGTCCCAGCCCAGGGCCTCCCACATGGCGGTCTGCGCGATGCAGTAGAAGTAGATGTTGTCCTGACCGATAAACTGGTAGATCTGTGCGTCGTCCGAGCACCACCAGTCGCGCCAGTCGAGCGAGCTGTGCTGGTAGGTGGGCGCGGGCACCTGTGTGGAGTCGGCAGCGGGCTCGCCCATGAGGGCGGCATCCTGGGCGGCGACGCCCTCGGTCACGCCGGCGGCCTTGGCATCGCGCGCGAGCACGGTACGCGTATAGCTGATGGGCGCCCACAGGCTCTCTGGCCAGCACCAGCAGGTGACGTCGGAAACGCCGTCGACCTGGGGCACCGGAACGCCCCAGTCGATGTTGCCGGTGATGCGGAAAGGCACGAGCGCTTTGCCGCTGCGGAAGCGCACGCCGCCGTTGGCGAGCACCGCATGGGCGTCGTCGCGCTCCTTCCAGCTGGGGAAGGTGACGGTAAAGCTGCTCTTGTTTCCCTCGGGCTCCAGCACGGTGTGCTCGGGCAGCTGGTCCTCGACGGCATCGAAGGCCTCGCGGAACTTGTTTTGGATATAGAGCTGGGCCGGCAGCAGCCACTCCTCCATGGTCTTGGAGACCACGGAACGAACCTGCGGGTTCTGGGCGAGCTTGGCGGTGTAGGTCTTCATAAAGTCGAGGTAGGCCGGCAGGTCGAAGTAGAGGTTGTCGACCGGGCGCAGCTCGGGCACCTCGCCGGTGAGCTGGCTCTTGGGTGCGATGAGCTCCTCGGGCTCAAACTGGTGACCCAGGTCGCACTCGTCGGCATAAGCCTTCTCGGACTTGCAGCCCTGGATGGGGCAGCGGCCGATCACTTGGCGGCCGTTGAGGAACGTGCCGGCCTTGGCGTCGTAGAACTGCAGCGTGGAGCGCTTGGAGATGGTGCCCTGCTCATGCAGGCGCTCGATAATCTCGGCGGTCACTTCGTTGTGAATCTGCGCAGCCGGCTCAAGGCCCGAGCCGCCGTAGATATCGCAGCTGATGTTGTAGTTGTTGAGGGTCGCGGCCTGGCGGGAGTGATTGGACTCGACGTACTCGTTAATGGACTTGTCGTAGCCCTCGTTCTCCTTGAGCTTGCGGTAGCTCTCCATGATGGGCGAGCCGTAGCAGTCGGTGCCCGAGGTGAAGATGACGTTCTCGCGGCCCAGACGGTCGCGCAGGAAGCGGGCGAAGAAGTCGGCAGGGACAAAGACGCCGCCGACGTGGCCAAAGTGAAGGCCCTTGTTGCCGTAGGGCTCGCCGGCGGTAACGATGGCGCGGCGAGGCCAGCTGGGACGGTCGTTCATGGAGTATTTGGATGCCATGGGACTCCTTCGCATATGGTGAGAGCGCGGCCGGGCGCAAGGCCTGGCGACGCGGTGGTCAATTCGTGCATATCGTTCGACATTATCGCACATGCGGACGGGTACGTGGCAGGGGCGCTATCCTAAGATGCTATGAATGAGATTTCCAACATACATGCGTTTGAAGACGAGGATTTTCTGCACGCTTGCTTTGTGTGGGGGATGGTCGTAGTCGGCGTGTTTGCCGTGTGCTTGGTGCCGGTGTTTATGTTGCTGGGTGGGCCTGCAGACTTGGATGCGGCTGACGCGGGCGGCTGGATGGCTGTCGTGGGCTGGATAGTCGGCTTGGCTGCGATCTCAATGGCGTCGTTCGCCGTGCACGAGCTGGTGCACGGTGTGTTTTTTAAGCTGCTGGCGCCTGCGGGCGCGAAGGTGACCTTTGGGGCGAATCGCGAGACGGCGATGATCTATGCCTGCGCCGAGGGCGTTGTGTATTCGCGCCGGCGGTACATGGCGGTTTGCCTGGCGCCGACGGTTGTTGTGACGGCGGCGCTTGCCCTGGGGTTTGCGTTTTCGGGCTATCCGCTGCTGTGCTACCTGGCGGCCGGCTTGCATTTGTCGGGCTGTGTGGGCGACTGGTATTACGTGCGGACCATTTTGCGCGACCGCCGCATTGTCGCCTGCGAGGATACGTCCTTTGGCGTGCGCTTTTTCGGGTGAGGAGATGTCGATGAAGCCGTTGTTGCTGCATGCGTGCTGTGCGCCGTGCTCTCTTGAGCCGGTCCGCCTGCTGCGCGAGGAAGGGTTTGAGCCCACAATCTGCTGGACAAACCCCAATATTCAGCCGCACGATGAATGGCAGCGGCGTTTGGACGAGCTGCGCCGGTGGTGTGCCGATGGCGACATCGAGCTTATCGAGGCGGGGGAGGACCGGGAGCGCTGGGAGGCCGGCGTGGCCCCGCTGGGCGCCGATCGAGCCCGTCGCTGTCGCTCATGCTATGCCCTGCGTCTGGCCGAGGCGTGCCGTGTGGCCCAGGAGCGCGGGTTTGAGTTTGTGGGCACGACGCTCGCCGTCTCGCCGTACCAGTTGTTCGAAACCTGCAATGATGTGTTGGAGCGTCTGGCTGCTGCCCGCGGTCTCACTCCGGTGATTCGCGATTTTCGCACGTATTACCCCGAGGCGACACGTCGTTCGCGCGAGCTGGGCATGTATCGGCAGAACTACTGCGGCTGCCGTTTCTCGGCCGTCGAGGCGGCCATGGACCGCGCCCGCATCCGCGACGAGCGCAAAGCCGCCAAAAAGTAGTTCACTTGGGACGTCAGCCTGCTAGGATGTAGAGCGGACTTTAGCTATATAAGGAGAATCCGACGTGTCTATGCGTACCGATGATTTTGACTATAACCTGCCCGAAGAGCTCATCGCCCAGGCGCCTGCCGAGCCGCGCGACTCCTGCCGCCTGCTGGTGGTTGATCGCAAAGGCTCCGAGACAGGAACGCCGTTAGGGCATGGCGGCACCGTCGAGCACCGCATCTTCCGTGACATCATCGACTATATCGAGCCGGGCGACGTGCTCGTCATCAACCAGACGCGCGTGATGCCGGCCCGTCTTATCGGTCGCAAGACGGGCTCGGGCGGCGTGGTCGAGACGTTGCTGCTCAAGCGCCGCGAGGATGTTGACCCGCTGGGCCATGTTTGGGAGTGCTTGGTCAAGCCGGGTAAGCGCCTGAAGCCCGGTGCTCAGATTGAGTATCGCGCCGGTGGCGCTCATGCGCCCGAGGGGGCTCCCGTGGTGCTGACGGCCGAGGTCGTCGACTTTGTCACCGATAGTCGCGGCGGCCGCCTGGTGCGTTTTGAGCCGGCCGGTTGCAATGCCGCCGGCGAGCCGCGCACGCTTGACGAGGCCATCCATGCTGCCGGTCACGTGCCGCTGCCGCCCTACATTACCGATTACGAGGGCGATCCCGAGAAATATCAGACCGTGTACGCCATGAAGGAGGAGCACTCGGCTGCCGCTCCCACGGCGGGCCTGCATTTTACTCCTGAGCTCATGGCCGCTATCGAGGCCAAGGGTGCCAAGTTTGCCGCCGTCGAGCTCGAGGTGGGCATCGATACCTTCCGCTTGGTGGAGGAGGACGACCCCACGCAGCACGTCATGCACACCGAGCGCTACCACGTGTCGCAGGAGGTTGTCGACGCCGTGCATAAGGCCAAGGCCGAGGGTCATCGTGTGATCGCCGTCGGCACTACCGCGGTGCGCTCGCTCGAGAGCGCGTTTGACACGGACGCGCCGGTGTCCGATCCGGCCGTGACGGCGCGCTATTTTGAAGGCCGCGAGGACGGGGCCGATACGCTTGGCCGCGGTGACATCGTGGTGCGCGAGAACGCCACGACGCAGCTTTACCTCATGCCCGGCTCGACCTATCACGTGGTCGACGCGCTGATCACGAACTTCCATGTGCCGCGCTCCACGCTCATGATGCTCGTGAGCGCGCTTGCCACCCGCGACCAGATCATGGATGCCTACGCCGCTGCCATCGAAGAACGTTATCGCTTCTTCAGCTTTGGCGACGCGATGCTCATTTGTTAGTTACGCGGTTCTACGAACCGCGTAACTACTCGACGCTGCGCGGGCCGCATTTGGACAATCTGACGTTCAACTTCAAGGGCGCGACCAGAAGGTCAGCGCCCTTTCGTTTCACGTCACCTTGCCTCAAATGCGACCCGCTCGCTCATATGACCCAATCCGCTGTCAAGAGCCACAATGGCCCCGCCGACCGCTTGCAATCGGTCGGCGGGGCCTGCCGTTGAACCCGTCCCGGTCCGCCCCCGGCATGTCGTCGACGCCTTCGGCTCAGTCTCATATCCGCGGATACCGCTCCGGCGGCCCGCAATCCTCTCCTTCGGCGGGGCTCCCCAAGTCTGACTACGCGCATGCGGCCGCTGCCGCGCGCCCAGCGAAAGCGGGGGTATCCCCGAAGGCTGCCCGGCTCGCCGGGACGGGGGCTATGTCTATTCGGTTGCCTCCCGGCACATCGCGCCGAGGGCCCACAGCCACCTCACGAGCTCGGCGGCGGTGGCGGCGTTCGCCTTCGCCTGGGGCATGCCCCTGGCGAGCATCTCCTCGCGGCGCCGGAGCAGGCGCTCGGAACCCTTCCTCCCGTGCATCCTCACCTCGAGCGGGACGCCGCTGCCCTTGGGCATCAGCTTCGGTTGGTGGCTCGCCTGGACGTAGCTCCAGGACCCCTCGACGGCCAGCCTCCTGACGAGGGCGTTGCCGGCCCCGCTGATCCCGCCGAGGCGCACGGAGTCCGCGCTCGACCTCTGCTTCGGGGCGAGGCCGAAGTAGGCCGTCACCTGCCTGCCGGAGCGGAACCTCGAGAAGTCGCCGACCTCGGACGCGAAGGCGGCGGCGAGCGCGAAGCCGCACCCCTTGATCGACTGGAGCGCCTCGACCTCCGCCGAGAGGGGGCCCGCCGCGACGGCGGCCCTGTACTCGGCGAGGAGGTCGTCGCGCGTCTCGGCGGCCGCCTCGACCTCGTTCCTCAGCGCCGCCAGCGCCCGGATGCCGCCGTCGTCGGCGGGCCGGACCTTGTCGAGCCACCTGAGGAAGTCGTACGTCCAGTACCTCCGGGGGTTTCCGGCCGGCGTCGTGCCGCCGTAGGCGTAGCCACGGCGGGCTAGGAACGCCAGGAGCCGCTGCTTCGCCGCCGCGAGCCTCGCGGTCGCCGCGTCGTGGGCCCCGGCGAGGTCCCTGAGCCCCTCGATCTCGGGGGACGGCACCCATACCGGGGAGATATCGTGCGACAGTATCGCCTTGGCCATCCTGGCCGCGTCGTTGCGGTCGTTCTTGGACGAGAGGTCTGCCGCCTGTTAGCGCTAATCTAAAATTGACCACTTTCGCAAACGCATCTCGCCGAATGCGCTAACGCGCTTTCGCCGACCCCGCTAACGTACTTTCACCAACTGCGCTAACGGAACTATGCTCCGATCGGGTATCCGACCCGGGAGGAGCGGGATATGGAGCGAAACGTAATGGGAGAGCTGAACGTCTACAGGGGGTCCGGCGCGAAGCCGAACTTCAGCGAGATCGCGAGGAGGCACGGCATGGACCGGCACACGGTCGCCAAGTACTGGCGGGAGGGCGAGTCCGCCGCCGACGGGAGGTCCGCGAGGGGCAGCGCCTTCGACCCGCTCGAGGAGGTGATCCGCGCGAAGGCCCAGCTGCCCGGGATGACCAAGATGGCAGTCTACGCGTTCCTGCGCGAGGGCCGCGGGGAGGGGCTGCCCGGGTACGGCGCCTTCACCGCGTGGTGCCGGGCCCGCGACGTGCCCTTCGGGGGCGCGGGCGGCCGCGAGCCGCACCCGCGGTTCGAGACGCCCCCGGGCAGGCAGCTGCAGTTCGACTGGAAGGAGGGCATGAGGCTCGTCGACTCGGAGGGCGAGGTCTTCGAGTTCAGCGTGTTCACCGCGACGCTCGGCTACTCCCGGAAGCACCGCTTCATACCGGTCAGGAGCCGCACGCTCGACGACCTGCTGTCTGTTAGCGCTACTGTAAAAACAACCAATTTCGCCATCGCACTTTAGCCGATTCCGCCAACGCAATTTCCCCAATCGCGCCAACGCATTTTCACCATTTCCACCAACGCCGGGGCTTACGCTTCGACCGACAAGCGGACGATGCTTTCGGGAGGAGCGACCGTGGCGGAGAAGAACCTGATCGGAGAGTTGGACATGTACAGGGAAGCGGGCATAAAGCCCAACTTCAGCGACATAGCGAAGCGCTACGGCAAGGACAGGCACACCGTGGCGGCGTACTGGAGGGCCGAGGGCGGCCGGCCCCGCGACGGGCGCGCCGACAGGGCGGGCTCCTTCGACGCGCACATCGAGGAGGTGGCCGCCAAGGCGCAGCTGCCGGGGGTCACCAAGAAGGGCATCCACGAGTGGCTGCTGCACAGGTATCCCGGCGAGAACCTGGCCGGCTACAACGCCTTCACCCAGTTCATGCGCAAGAACGGTATCGCCGTCGGGGCCTCCGTCGGCCCGGAACCGCACCCGCGCTTCGAGACGCCGCCCGGGCTGCAGCTGCAGTTCGACTGGAAGGAGTCGGTCAGGATGGCGAACCGCGACGGCGAGCTGTTCGAGTTCAACGTGTTCGCGGCGACGCTGGGCCATTCCCGCAGGCACATATTCATCCGGTCGGGGACCAGGACGACCGACGACCTGGTCAGGTGCATGTACGCCACGATCGCGAGGCTCGGCGGCGTGCCCCGCGAGTGGGTCACGGACAACATGTCCGCCCTGGTGACGGTCAAGGGCGGCAGGCGCCTCAAGGTCCAGCGCGCATACGAGTTCGCCAAGGCCGCCGGCTTCGAGCTGAAGCTGTGCCGCCCGCGCAGCCCCCAGACCAAGGGCAAGGTCGAGTCGTCGAACCGCTTCCTGTCGCGGCTCGCGGCCTACCAGGGCGACTTCGACGGCTGGGACGACATCGACGAGATCATCGCGCGGATCGAGGACGCCAGCAACTCCGAGCCCAACGAGACCACGGGGCTGCCGCCCTCCGCGCTGTTCATGGAGGAGAAGGACGCGCTGCTGCCCGTCGGCAACCTCCGCGCCCTCGAGGAGGCGATGGGCGACGTGGTGCGCGTGGCCAGGGTGCCGGCCACGATGCTGGTCAGCGCGCACGGCGAGCCCATGTCGGTGCCCAGGCGCTGCATCGGCAGGCCCGCCCGCATCGTCTGCATGCCCGGCGGCGCGATGGACTGCTACGTCGGCGGCGAGCTGGTGGCGACGCACGTGGCGGGCGGGCCGGCCTACGACCCGGCGCACTACGCCGAGGCCATGGCCGGGAAGCGCTGGTTCGGCGACGCCGCCGGCGACATCGAGGCGGCCGCCGCCGCCAACCTCGGGCTGCTCGACTCGATAGGGGGCTCGCTGTGAGCGCCGCGGTGCAGGCCAGCCCGCTCAACCGCCTGGCGGCCAATCTCGAGGAGCTGGGGCTCGAGGGCATGGCGTCGTCGGTGCCCGAGTACGTCAGGCTCGTCGCCGACGGGAGGAAGAGCCTGGTCGACGCCATGCTCGAGCTCACCGACGCCCAGATAGCCCTCAAGCGGCGCGCCGACGACGAGCGCCGCACGAGGATGGCCAACTTCCCCTACATAAAGACGCTGGCCGACTTCGACTGGGGTTTCCAGCCGAGCGTGCCCCGCGGGCTGGTCGAGCAGCTGGCCACGCTCGAGTTCGTCGACCGCGGCGACAACGTCGTGCTCGTCGGCAGCCCGGGCGTCGGCAAGACCCACCTGTCGATAGCCATAGGCCACGAGGCGGTGATGGCCCGCAAGCAGGTGTACTTCGCCGACTGCTCGAGGCTGGTCGAGGACCTCAAGCACGCCTCGGCGAAGGAGGCGCTGGCGCGCAGGATGCGGTTCTACGAGCACTGCAGCCTGCTGATAATAGACGAGCTGGGCTACCTCGATATCGGGAAGGAGGGCGCCGACCTTCTGTTCCAGCTGGTGAACAGGCGCTACGCGCTCAAGCGGTCGACGATCGTCACGACCAACGTGCCGGTCGGCAGGTGGGGCGACGTGTTCGGCAGCAACGTCACGGCCTCGGCGGTCGCCGACAGGCTGTGCCACCACTGCGCGATGATCAAGATAACGGGCCGGTCGTACCGCCTGAAGGACGTGTCCATCGGCGGTGAGGACGGGAAGGAGGAGGGCGCCTAGGCGCCGAAAGCGGCACATCCGCGTTGGCGAATCCGGCGTATCCGCGTTGGCGCGATTGGCGAAAATGCGTTGGTGGAAATGGTGAAAATTATATTGACGCTAACACTGTCCTGCCTGCTCGCCACCTTCACCCGCCTCGGCGGCGTCCCGGAGGAGTGCATCACGGACAACATGTCGTGCCTGGTGACCGTCTCGGGCCGCAGGAGGACCAGGCAGGAGAGGGCGTGGCGGTTCGCGCGGGAGGCCGGCTTCGAGCTCAGACTCTGCGCGCCGCGCTCGCCGCAGACCAAGGGCAAGGACGAGTCGGCCAACCGCTTCCTGAACCGCCTGCTCGCCTACGGCGGCGAGTTCACCGGGTGGAGCGGCCTCGCCGAGGCGGTGGCCCGGGTCGAGGCCCAGGCCAACTCGGAGCCGAACCGCACCACCGGCCTGCCGCCCGACGCGCTGTTCATGCGGGAGAAGGAGAGCCTGCGGCCCATCGGGAACCTCCGGCTCCTCGAGTCGATGGTGGGCGACGTGAGCGTCCAGACCGTCCCGCCGACCATGCTCGTCAGGGCCGCCGGCAGGGAGTGGTCCGTGCCCAGGCGCTGCATCGGCCGGCGCGTGAGCGTCATAGCGATGCCCGGCGGCCAGGTCGTTGTGAGGATGGCCGGCGAGGAGGTCGCCGTCCACGACGCCGCGTCCGGGCCGTCGAGGCCCATCAACTACGACCCCGACCACTATGGGCAGGCCCTCGAGGGGAAGCGGGGCCTGGCCGACGCGGACATCGCCGAGGCCGCGCGCGCCAACCTCGCGCTGCTCGACTCGCTCGGAGGGGCGTGATGGGCGCCGTCGCGGAGGGCAGCCCCTCGATCAGGGCGCAGGCGAACCTCTCCGCGCTCGGGCTGCACGAGATGGCGGCGTCCCTGCCCGACTACGTGAGGATGGTCGCCGCGGGCGAGCGGGGCTTCGCCTCCGCCCTCGAGGAGATGACGCGCGTCGAGGTCGCCGCCCGGGAGGTCAGGATCACCAACCAGCGCATACGTTCGTCGGGGTTCCCCTACGTCAAGGGGCTGGCGGACTTCGACTGGGACTTCCAGCCGTCGGTCCCGCGCGCAGAGATCGAGGAGCTCGCGACCCTGAGGTTCGTCGAGCGGGCCGAGAACGTCCTGTTCGTGGGGAGCCCCGGCGTGGGCAAGACGCACCTCGCCGTCGCGCTGGGCATCGAGGCCGTCAGGGCGGGGCGCGAGGTCAGGTTCGTGGACTGCGCCCGGCTCGTCGAGGACCTGGAGGACGCCTCGTCGCGCGGCATCCTCAAGAAGAGGCTCAAGTACTACGCCCACTCGAGGCTGCTGATCATCGACGAGCTCGGCTACCTCGACGTCGGCAGCGCGGGCGCGGACCTGCTGTTCCAGCTGATATCGACGCGCTACGAGCAGCGCTCGACGATCATCACCACCAACGTGGGGATCAGCGGCTGGGGCAGGGTGTTCGGGGACGACGTGGCGGCGAGCGCGATCGCGGACAGGGTGTGCCACCACTGCCACCTGGTCAAGATAACCGGCAGGTCCTACAGGCTGAAGGACCTGCCGAGGGACGGCCCCGTCAAGCCGTGACCGGAATCGGTGAAAATACGTTAGCGCAACCGGTGAAACCGCCTTTGCGCGAACGGCGCGCCTGTTTAGCGAAACTGGTGAAAAATAGATTGACGCTAACACCGCCGACCTCGGGACCCTGGAGACGGCCGCGACGACGCAGTCGACGCCGAGCCCGGAGAGCTCCCTCTGCGGGGCGAAGCCGAGGTAGCCGCTCTCGTAGGCGGCGAGCGACGGGCCGGGGAAGCCCGACATCCACTCCGCGACCTCGCCCCAGGGGTTGCCGCGGAACCTCCTCGTCACGGCCTCGCCCGTCTCCGCGTCGAGCGCGCAGACGGTGGTGGACCTGAGGTGTACGTCCATTCCGAAGGCGGTAGAATATCTAGGCACGGGAGCCTCCCAACCTCGTTGCGGCGCGGCTGCGCCTCTGGCACTTCAACAACATTGTCGCAGCCCCGACCCGCGGTCACGAGCGGGGGCTCCTGTCGTTTCCGTGCCCCTGGATTGGGTCATAGTGTCTGACTCTGCCATAACATCGGCATTTCTTTGGTTGTCGATGTGGTCGTTGGGGACGTTCTTGTTCGACTGGTCGTTTAAGAACGTCCTCAATGACTACCTTGCATCAATCTAATAAGTTGCGGTGAGATAGTTCTTGAATTGGCCTTTTTTGAGGCTAAACAGGAACTATCTCACCGCAACTGCGTTGAGTGTTTTTTGGCAGCTGGTTTACTTGCTCGCGAACAGCCAGATCAGGACGATCACGAGGATTACGGCGACAATGCAGGCGATGGCTCCGGTGAATTTGACGCGTGAGT
This sequence comes from Collinsella aerofaciens, assembly GCF_963360655.1. Classification (NCBI taxonomy): domain Bacteria; kingdom Bacillati; phylum Actinomycetota; class Coriobacteriia; order Coriobacteriales; family Coriobacteriaceae; genus Collinsella; species Collinsella aerofaciens. Next base: position 311,325 of record NZ_OY725717.1, on the reverse strand, counting down.
CGCGGGTTCGCTTGCGTACGTCGTCTTCGGCGGCCTCGAGTTGGGCAACTTCGCGCTCGGTCTCGGTATACTCGGCCTTGTCGCGTGCCAAGGACCCGGCGAGCGATTCGGTGATCTCGGGATGGTCGTGCACCTCGGTCGCCTGCTCGATAATCGACTGCGCATGCGCGGCATCTGCCCGGGCGTTTGCGATGGCCTGCTCTTGCTCGCGGCGTGCCTTGTCCTGTGTGGCGATCTTTTCGCGCAGCTCGCGCTGGCGCGTCGCGGCGGCAGTTTTTGCGGACTGCAACTCGTCGCGCGCGGCATCTGCCTCAGCCGTTACGGCCTGGTGCGCTCGTTTAGCGTCAGCGATGGGGGCCTGTGCCTGCTCGACGGCCTGCTCGGCGGCGGCGAGTGAATGCTCAAGATCGGCGGTCACGCGCGGAATATCTTCCTCGGCCTTGCGGAGGGTGTCGGCAGCGTCGGAGATTTGCATAGACAACTCGCTGGTGCGCACGGTGTAATTGGCGGGATTTGCCGAAGGGTTGCGCTGCAGCTCGGCATACTCGCGACGCAAGGTCTCGAGCTGCGCGCGCGTAGCATCGGCAGTTTGTCGTGCGGCGGCGACACCGGCATCGCGCTCAGCCTTCACTTTGTCGCGGATGCGCTTGGAATCCTCAAGGCGACGAACGAGGCGGTTGCCGGTCTCGCGCGAGCTCGCCTCGCGGGCTTCCACGGCGTCGAGTGCAGCCTTCAGGCGGAGCTCGGTCGCATCATCTTCTGCCTTCATTTGCTCGAGCTGGCCCTTGAGCTCAGTCGCTTTGGCGGCACGGGCATCACGGTTAATTTCAGCTGCCGCAGCGGTCTTTTGTGCCGCGGCAATCGCCTGGCGTTGATCGGCGATGATCTGATCGTAGCGGTCTGCGATGTCCTGGCGCGTCTCGAGCTCCTCTGCCTGGTCGGCGATGCGCTGCTCAAGCTCGGCTAAATGGGCGCGGGCATCGGCGAGTGCCTTCTTGGCGGCGTTCATCTCGCGCATGGCCGACGCGCCCTGGGCGATAAAAGTGCCCACGGCGTTAGCGGTGTTTGAGACGGCGCTCCCCAGGTCGCGGCTCGTGGCGGGAGCATGCGAGGTGGTTGGGTGTGCGGCCTTGGCGGCATTCGCATCGGCAGTCTGCGGCGCGGCGATATTGCCGGTGCCGCCTTCGATCACGGAAAAGCCCGCTGCGTGCGGGTCGACCGCGTCGGCGCCGATCGTGGGGTGCTCGAGTTGCAGGAACGAGGGCATGGTGCTGCCCTGGTCGGCAACCGGGGTCTCGCCGGGCACAAACGTCGAGGCGGCCTCGGCTGCTTCCTCTTCCTCGGCGTCGATATCGGCATCGGCGACAGCGTCCTTCATCGCTTTGACGGCATCCATCATGGAGTCCATGACGGCGTCGAGCTCTTCTTCCGAAGACACCTCGATGGGGCCTGCTACTTGCGGAGCGTTCTCGGCCTTGGGCTCAGTATCGCTCGGGTTCGGCTGCTCTAGCTGCTCTTCTTTGTCTTGCTCTGCGGCGACATTTGCGTCTGCGGCCTCGCCTGCGGCGGCAGGAGCCTCCTCGACGGCGGCATCAATGCTGCCATCGCTGCTGGTAGAAGTATCGCAGTCGTCAATGGTGTCTGCGGAATCATCAATATGCTGTTGAGTCTGGGGGTCCAGCTCGTCTGTCATAGGCATGTGCTCCTCATCGTTGTTTGTCACCCTATGATAAAGTCTCGCGCCGACATCCCGCGCCCCGCAGCAAAGTTTCAAAACGTGTTCGATGACTCGTCGCGTTAACAAAAACTCGGCCGCTCTATCCAATTTTTACTTGACATTCCCTTCGCCGAAAGACGTTGCGCCGTTCGCCCGCCATGGGCTTTATTTTTCACTTGAAGAAGCTAAAGTTGCATTTCAGCTTTTGGCGCGTTTATTTTGGATGCGCGCAGTCGGCGGGCGTGCCCGTCGCGATTTTGAAAGGACTTCGTATGGGACTTTTCACTGGTAAGACCGTGATCGTCACCGGCGGCGGCAAGGCCACGCTCAAGGACGGCTCCGCTGGCTCCATCGGCTACGGCATCGATATCGCTTTTGCCAAGGAGGGCGCGAACCTCGTCATCACCGGCCGCAACGTCGCCAAGCTCGAGGCCGCCAAGGAGTCTCTCGAGGCTGAGTACGGCGTCAAGGTTCTGCCTGTTCAGGCCGATGTTTCTGCCGGTCAGGACAACGAGGCCGTCGTACAGAACGTTATCGACAAGGCGATTGAGGAGTTCGGCCGCATCGACGCCGTCGTCAACAACGCCCAGGCCAGCGCCTCGGGCGTGACCATCGCCGACCACACTATGGACCAGTTTAACCTGGCCATTTACTCTGGCCTGTATGCCACCTACCTGTACATGCAGAAGGCCTATCCGCACCTGAAGGAGACCAAGGGCTCCGTGGTCAACTTTGCTTCGGGCGCCGGCCTGTTTGGCAACTACGGCCAGTGCAGCTACGCCGCCGCCAAGGAAGGCATCCGCGGCTTGACCCGCGTCGCCGCCAACGAGTGGGGCAAGGACGGCATCAACGTCAACATCGTGTGCCCGCTTGCCTGGACTGCTGCGCTCGAGAACTTCCAGGATGCCTATCCCGAGGCGTTCAAGGCCAACGTTCACATGCCGCCGGCGGGCCACTACGGCGACGTCGAGAAGGAGATCGGCCGCGTGGTCGTTCAGCTTTGCGGCCCCGACTTTAAGTATATGAACGGCGAGACCGTCACCCTCGAGGGTGGCATGGGCCAGCGTCCGTAGGGGTTACGCGGTTTTACCAAACCGCGTAACGGCTCGACGCTGCGCGGTCACCAGAGCGACAACTTGTCATTCAAAGAGGGCGGCATGACCAGAAGGTCTATGCCGCCCTCTTTTCATGCCAATTTGTTCGCTCTGGCGACCGCTCGCTGACGTTGCCAGGGCATCGGCGTTTGCGTTGCTGACGAAAAGTAGTCGTTGGGGACGTTCTTAAATGACTAGTCGAAGGGGACAGTCTTGTCGGCACTTGGGGACGGTCCCTAAGTGCCGGCAGATTGGGACACTCCTTTGCAAGATGGCGCTGAAGGCTGTCCCCAACAACTAGTCGTTTAAGAACGTCCCCAACGGCTAGTTGTTTAATGCGCCAGTTTCTGTCGAGTCGGTGCTCCTTGCGGGTTGCCCGTATAATGGTTTGCGTATGAGCCGCAACCAAGGAGTTCCAGTTTATGGACCAGAACCTTTTTAAATTCGACCTGATCGCCGAGGACCCGACGACGCACGCGCGTGCCGGCGTGCTGCACACCCCGCATGGCGACATCGAGACGCCGATCTTTATGCCCGTGGGCACCAAGGCAAACGTCAAGGGCATCCCCACCGAGACCGTCAAGCAGCTCGGTGCGCAGATCGTGCTCGCCAACACCTACCACCTGTCCATGCGTCCCGGCGAGGACACCATCGCTGAGCTGGGCGGACTGCACAAATTTATGAACTGGCATGGCCCCATTCTTACCGACTCGGGCGGCTTCCAGGTGTTCAGCCACAACGACGCCGTCAAGCTCACCGACGAGGGCGTACGCTTTATCGTCAACGACTACGACGGTCGCCACGTGTTCTGGACGCCCGAGGACAACATGGAAATCGCCATGAAGCTCGGCTCCGACATCTGCATGCAGCTGGACCAGTGCCCGGGCTATCCCGCCACGCGCGCCTACGTTGAGCGCGCCGTTGAGCTGTCGAGTATGTGGGCCGAGCGCTGCTACAAGGCTCACACCCGCGATGACCAGGCACTTTTCGGCATCGTTCAGGGTGGCATGCATCTGGACTTGCGCCTGCGCTCGCTGCGCCATCTGGAGGAGTGCGGTGACTTCCCCGGCTACGGCATCGGCGGCTACTCGGTGGGCGAGGACCACGAGACCATGTTCGAGACCCTGGCGCCGCTGGCTTCCGAGTACATGCCCAAGCACAAGCCACGCTACCTGATGGGCGTCGGCAACCCCACCACCCTCGTGCGCGGTGTGGGCGTGGGCATCGACATGTTCGACTGCGTGCTGCCGACGCGCACCGGCCGCATGGGCACGGCGTTCTCCAGCGAGGGTCGCCTCAACTTCCGCAACGCGCGTTTTGCGCACGACGACGGCCCCATCGATCCCACCTGCACCTGCCCGGTGTGCACGGGCGGCTACAGCCGCGCGCTCATCCGCCACATGGTCACGCAGAAGGAGATGCTCGGCGGCATTCTGCTGTCGATGCACAACATCTACTACCTGCTCAACCTTATGCAGCGTGCCCGCCAGGCCATTATCGAGGGCCGTTACGGTGCATTCGTGAGCGACTGGATGAACAGTCCTGCTGCGGTGGATTACTAAGGGCGACAGGCACGCTTGCAGAGCGTGGGCAACGGCAAAGGTTGAGCGGCAGCCGCTCGTCACATTCGCTGACGCCGGCTGCGCGACCGCTGACCGATGCCTTGCAAGCGCTTGATGCAACGTGGGTACCATACCGAATAGTTGATGTTCGGGCGGGTGTTTGGCGCATGGCGTCGACCCCGCCCGCTTTTCTTTTTCTCGATAGGAGTACCCATGATTAAGAATGAGAACGTCGAGGGCGAGCCTGCCTACGACGAGACGTACCGACGCGGTCCTGTGGTCATGCGCGGTCCCATGATTCCCAAGGACAACACCTACGCCAACCTGCTGGCGCCCGAGGAGTCGACCGACTGGTTGCATGCCGATCCGTGGCGCGTACTGCGCATTCAGGCTGAGTTTGTCGACGGCTTTGGCGCGCTTGCCGAGCTCGGGCCCGCGGTGACCATCTTCGGTAGCGCCCGCACGCCCAAGACCGATCCGCTCTACAAAGCGGCGCGTACCGTCGGGCGCAAGATCGCGCAACGTGGCGTGGCGGTCATCACCGGTGGCGGCCCCGGCATCATGGAAGCGGCCAACAGGGGAGCGGCGAGTGTCAATGGCAAGTCAGTTGGCCTGGGCATTGAATTGCCGCACGAGCAGGGGCTCAACAAATACGTAAACCTCGGTATGGACTTCCGCTACTTCTTTGTGCGCAAAACCATGTTCGTTAAGTACAGCTCGGGCGCCATCGTGTTTCCCGGCGGCTTTGGCACGCTCGACGAGATGTTCGAGGTGCTCACGCTGGTGCAGACGCACAAGGTCAAGCGCATGCCGCTCGTGCTGGTGGGCAGCGAGTACTGGCAGGGCCTGTTCGACTGGCTCAACGGCCCGGTGATGAGCGCCGGTATGATCAGCCCGCTCGATCCGGATCTGGTACACATTACCGATGACCTCAACGAGTCCGTCGACATTGCGCTCAGCGGGTTGATATAGGGCGAGCGTGCCTGTCGTTGTAGTATTGTGAATGGCAGACTGATGCTATTTAACATCAGTCTGCCATCTAAATTGGGTATACTGATGCAAAAGACGAGGCGAGGAGGTCGCGTATGTCCACTGCAACGGTTAAGCCTACGACGGTTCGCATCGAAGAGGGGCTCAAGGAGCAGGCGACTGAGTTCTTGGATACGGTTGGTCTAAGTCTCAATTCGTATCTCAACCTTGCTGTTCGGCAGCTGGTAAATCAGCGAAAGATTCCTTTTGAGATCGTAGGAAGGGCAGAGGTGCCCAACGAGGCGACGAGACGCGCCATGGTGATCGCCGAGGCTCATGAGTTGGGGATTTTGACGGACGACAGCCCGTCATTCAATAACGCTGATGAGCTTATATCGTTCCTCGATGAGGACTAGCGATGTTTGAGATTAAAGTCGAGGCTCAGTTTAAGGCGGATTACAAACGGACGATGCGCATCCATCCGCAGCTAAAAACCGAGTTTAGGGCGGCGGTCGCAGAGCTTGCAGCTCACGGCTCGCTTCCCGCGGAATATGGCGCCAATGAGCTTTCAAACCCGGGCGGCAACTACAACGGCCACATCGATTTCCATCTATCCGATGGCTTGGTCGACGTGGTCGTTCTCTACTTGCCGCATAAGACTAATCCTGTGATCCGGCTGGTCAGAATGGGCTCTCATGAGGAGCTGTTCCAGGGTCCGCAGGGCTGATTGCCGATTTCTAAGTTGCGGTGGAATAGGGATTGATTGGCGGCTAATAAGCCAAAAACAGTCCCTATTCCACCGCAACTGATGTGGGCGTCCCTAGTGAGTTGGCTGGTAGCGGGGGCAGTAGCTGATGGCGATGGCGTCGACGCCTACGTGGGTGGCGATGGTGCAGCCGATGGGGCCGGTGCCGGCGTCTACGTAATCCTGACCCGCGAGTGCCTCGTTGACAAGCTCCTGCTCCTCGGCGGCGCCGGTCGTGAGCACGCGCACGCTGGAGCCCGGATACTCGGCCAAAAATGCGAGGCAATCGGCCATGGTGTTGGTAACGATGCGCTTGGCACCGCGGCCCTTTTTTATGGCCTTGATCTCGCCCGATTTCCACTCCGGCGAAACGGCCAGGCGAATGTTGAGCATTTGCGTGAGCTGGCCGGCGAGCTTGGGCGCGCGGCCGTTCTTAACGAGATTCTCGAGCGTGCGGGGAATCAGCAGCAGGTGGGCGTCGGGCAGCGTCGCGCGGATCTGCGCCTCGGTCTCGTCCAGGCTGCGGCCGTCCTCGCGCATGGCCAGCGCGTACTCCACCAGCAGGCCCTCGGCGCCCGAGCCGGTGCGCGAGTCGATGCAGCGCACGTCGAGCTCGTGCGTCTCGGCCGTCAGGCTGGCGTTGGCGTAGCAGGCGGACCACTCGCTGCACAGCGAGATAAAGATGGCGCTATCGTGGCCGTCGGCGCGCACGCGGTCAAAGAGTTCCTTGAACTCGCCGGCACTCGGCTGCGAGGTGTGCGGCAGCTGCTCGGAGCCGGCCATGCGGGCGACGTACTCTTGGGCGGTAATCTGCACCTGGTCGAGCAGGTCCTCGCCCTCGATAATCACATGCAGCGGAATCACGTAAATGCCGAGCTCTTGGGCGCGGGCGGGGGAGATGTCCGACGTGGAGTCGGTTATGATGGCAAAAGACATAATTGCACCTTTCGTTGGGGCGCGACGGCGCCGCCTTCTGAGAGCAAAGTGCGACAAGTATAGTGGAGTCGTTCCACATTTCTAGGTTCAATTGTTGAATAGTCAACAGTTTGAAGTGTCGGTGTGGAAATCGTCAACTGGGGAAGAGGGATGCCGATGGAGGCGCTGGAGATATGCAAACGGCCGGTCGTGCTGTTTGATTTTGATGGCACGGTGGCCGATACGGGTCGGGCGGTGATGACCTCGACGCGCAAGACGCTGGCTGCACGCGGGTTTTCGGAGGCGCAGATGGGTGACCTGCGTCGCATGATCGGGCCGCCCCTGTGGAAGAGTTTTCACGACTTTTATGGCTTCTCCCGCGAGGAGTCGCTTGTGGTGGCCGACGAGTACCGCGCCTTTTTTGACGAGCTGGGACCGGAGGAGTATCCCGTGTTTGACGGGATCCCCGAGCTGCTGGATGGGTTGGTCGCCCAGGGCAAGCGCTTGGCCGTGGCGACGTCGCGCATGGAGGCAAAGTGCGTTGACATGGTGGGAGAGCTGGGACTTTCTCAGTTTGAGGCGGTGGTTGGCATGAATCCGCCGCAGGGGCGCGAGACCAAGGCCGATTCGGTCCGCGACGCGTTGGCGGCCTTGGGTGCGGCCGCGGGCGATGCCGTGATGATCGGCGATCGCTTTAACGACGTCGAGGGCGCGCACGCGATGAGCGTGCCGTGCATTGGTATCTATTCGGGCGCGGCGGCGCCGGGCGAGCACGAGGCGGCGGGTGCCGATGCAGTGGTGCACTCGGCGGCCGAGCTTGCTAAACTTTTCGCTATATAGGTATTTGATGTGAGGGGCGGGCACGCTCGCCGCTCATTGGTAAGGAGGTCGTCCATGAATCAGGTGGAGCAGAGCGTTGCCGAGTATGTCGACGAGGTCTGGGAGGATGTCGTCGCCGATATCGAGCAGCTGGTGAGTTATCCGTCCGTGGCAGTTTCTGCCGATGCGGAGCCCGGCGCGCCGTTTGGCCGCCCGGTCCGTGACGCGCTCGATTGCGCGCTCGGCATCGCGCAGAAGCTCGGCTATCAGACGAGCGACGACGAGGGCTATGTGGGAATCGCCGATATCCCGGGCCGCGGCGACAAACAGCTCGCGACTATCTGCCACGTGGACGTGGTTCCCGCCGGCCCTGGCTGGAACACCGACCCGTTCACCATGGAGCGCCGCGAGGGCTGGCTGCTCGGTCGCGGCGTGATTGACGACAAGGGCCCGGCGGTATTGTCACTCTACGCCGGCGCCTACTTGCTCAAGCACGGCATTGTTCCGCGCTACACCTTCCGCGCGCTGCTGGGCTGCGATGAGGAAGTGGGCATGTCCGACGTTCACCATTATCTGGAGAACAACGCAGACCCCGACTTTTTGTTTACGCCCGATGCCGAGTTCCCGGTCTGCAATGCTGAGAAGGGCCAGTTTGGGGCGACGTTCGTGAGCCCCAAGATCGACGGCGGGCGCATTGTGTCCTGGAGCGGTGCCGAGGCGAGCAACGCCATTCCGTCGCAGTCTATCTGCGAGCTCGCGATTGCCGCCGATGAGCTGCCGGCGCCGGTCGAGAATGCTGACCGCCTGGAGATCACGGCTCTCGACAATGGTCATGTGCAGATTTTCGCCCACGGTATTGGCGGTCACGCCTCGATGCCCGAGGGGACGATCAATGCCGTCGGCCTGATCGTGTCGTATCTGCGCGAGGCCGAGGACGCGTTTGGTGCACGCGACGAGCGCCTGCTGACGCCTGCCGAGCACGAGTTCGTCAAGTTCCTGGCCTTTGTGCATGCGGATGCCTATGGTCGCGGCCTGGGTATCGACGCGACGAGCCCAGCGTTTGGCCCGCTTACCTGCAACGCTGGCGTCATCCGTGTGGCGGATGGCCATATCGAGCAGGTCATCGACGTGCGCTTCCCCGACAGCACGAGTGCCGATACCATCCGCGAGCAGCTCGAGCCGCTCGTGGGCCGTTTTGGCGTGACGTGCCGTGTGGGTCGTGCGAAGGTGCCGTTCTCGGTGTCTGCCGACGATCCGGCCGTGAAGGCGCTTATCGATACCTATAACGAGTTCACCGGCAAGCATGCCGAGCCCTTTGCCATGGGCGGCGGCACGTACGCGCGCAACTTTGCCCGCGCCGTCTCGTTTGGCCCCGAGGAGACCGGCCTGGAGCTGCCCGCATGGGGCGGCCAGATGCACGGCCCCAACGAGTGCGCCAACGAGGAACAGCTCAAGCAGGCGCTCAAGATCTATATTGTTGCGATCCTCCGTTTGAATGAATTAGAGCTTTAGGGTTACGCGGTTTTACCAAACCGCGTAACAGCTCGACGCTGCAAACGCCCCCAAGCGGCAATCTGACGTTCAATCGTCGGTCGCGTACAAAAGTACGCTTCCCTCCTCTTTCACGTCACCTTGCTCGCTTAGGGGCGTTTTCGCTGACTTATGCTCAACCTGTGGGGTTTCCAAGGTAGTCCTTGGGGACGTTCTTAAATGACTAGTCAAACAAGAACGTCCCCAACGACTAGTCGTTTAAGAACGTCCCCAACAACTACCTTCCTCTGGTGTAAAAGGTGCGCCATGTTCGGCGCTGGATTGTTATTCGTTTGTAAAGGCCGTGCTGCGCTTGCGGTAAGGGTCTATCAGATGCCCGTAAAAAACCGCAGTTGGCGCGGGCACTGCCCGATCGAGGCCGTATCTTTCCAAACAGCAAAGCGGGCAGGGTGCCCGCGAATCGCATGTATGAAAGGAAGATCATGCTCGATCAGGCTTATTCTCGTCGTCAGTTCCTCGGCCTCGCTGGTGGTCTTGCCAGCATCGTCGGTCTCGGTCTCGTTGGGTGCGGCGGCTCCGGCGCATCCGATGCCGCCGACAAGGGTAGCGCCGCTGCTGCCGAGTCCGTCTCCGGCGAGGTGACCTACGACGGTGCCTCTTCGTTCCAGGCTCTCGTCGAGGCCGCTGCCGAGAAGTTCATGGACGCCAACCCCGATGTCTCCGTCTCCGGCTCGGGTAACGGTTCGGGCAAGGGCCTGACCGCTGTTGCCGCCGGCACCGTCACCATCGGTAACTCCGACGTCTTCGCCGAGACCAAGCTCGAGGCCGACCAGGTCAAGAACCTCGTCGACCACGAGGTTGCCGTCGTGGGCATGGGCCCCGTCGTTTCCAAGAACGTGACGGTCGACGACCTGTCCCTCGAGCAGCTCAAGGGCATCTTCTCCGGCCAGATCACCAACTGGAAGGAGGTCGGCGGCGACGACGCCAAGATCGTCGTTCTCAACCGCAAGGCTGGCTCTGGCACCCGTGCCACCTTCGAGGCCGCCGTTTTTGGCGACGAGGCCGTCGACTTTAAGGGCGACGCCGAACTCGACAAGTCCGGCGATGTCCAGACTCAGATGGGCAGTACCGACAACGCCATCTCCTACCTCGACTTCTCGCACTTTGATGACTCCAAGTTCAACGCCATCAAGGTCGAGGGCGTCGAGCCCAAGAGCAAGAATGTCACCGACGACTCCTTCAAGATCTGGGCTACCGAGCACATGTACTGCGCTAAGGATGCCGACGAGGCCACCAAGGCCTTCCTGGAGTTCATGCTTTCCGATGACGTCCAGGGCAAGCTCGTCGAGGAGCAGGGCTTTATCCCCGTCTCTGCCATGAAGGTCGTCAAGGACGCCAGCGGCAAGGTCTCCGCTAAATAAGTAATCGCCCCGGAAAGGTTTGCAATGGCAAAACAGCTGCCAAAGCGCGACCTTGAGAACGTGGGCCTGGGCGTCACGGGCGCGTGCGTTGCGCTCGTGACGCTTGTCGTTGCCGCGCTCATCTTTATGGTCGCCCAAAAGGGCCTCTCGGCTTTTCTCAAGGACGGCGTTTCGGTCGTCGAGTTCTTCACCGGCACCAAGTGGGACCTGGCCAACACAGCCGAAAGCGGCCTGCCCTACACCGGCGCCCTGCCCCTGATTGTCACCTCGTTTGCGGTCATGGTGCTCTCCACGCTCATCGCGCTGCCCATCGCCATCGGCTCTGCCATCTTTGCGGTCGAGATTAGCCCTAAGTTTGGCTCTAAGATCTTTCAGCCGCTCATTGAGCTTTTGACCGGCATCCCCTCGGTCGTCTTTGGCCTGATCGGTTTTCACGTGGTCGTCGGTCTTATGAAGAGCGTTTTCCACGTGAGCACGGGCCTGGGCATCTTATCCGGCGCCATCGTGCTGGCCGTCATGATCCTGCCGACCATGACCACGCTTTCGGTCGATGGCCTGCGCGCCGTGCCCGACAGCTACCGACAGGGCTCGC